>JAYEGB010000001.1:0-6569 GCA_034658875.1 Patescibacteria group bacterium
CTGGAGTGCCAGAATAGGGCTGAACATTGGCATGATCAGCACCAAACAAATCCTTGGCTTGCCCTATGGCAAGGTCTTCAATTTTGTCTATCACCAAATTACCAGCATAGTATCTTTTGTCTGGGTAGCCTTCGGAATATTTGTTAGTAAGGCCTGAACCAATCGCTTTTAATACGTCTCCTGAAACATAGTTTTCTGAAGCTATTAGGCTTATAGTTTTTTGTTGGCGACGCTCTTCTTCTTGTATCAGGTCAAAAATCTTCATAAAATGGCTTTTTTCACTACTAGATTATATAATACAGCATCAGGGGTAGCTATTGCTTTAGCTAAGTCAGCTTCATTATACTAAAGATGCTAATTAGACAGATAACAGATATATGTATAAATACGCTTTCTTATTTGGGAATCACCCAACACTCAGTCTAGCTGAGTTAATTAGTTATTTAGATAATCATAGTATTTCTTACAGTAAATATCAGATTTTAAATGATATCTTTTTTATTGAAATTAAAAGAAGTCCTAAGTTAATCGCCGAACTTCAAGATAAACTTGGCGGAATTATTAAAATTTTTGAGATTAAAGACGAATTTAAGGGCAAAATTTATGGTCTAGAAAAAATCCTTACTCCAGAAAAATTAATGAAAGAATGGTTTGCCCAGCGTAAAACCAAAATTAATTTTGGAATAAGCGTATACTCCAACCCAGATCCAAGCTATGCCGAATTTAATTGGTTAAATAGTTTTGCCTATGGGATTAAAAGAAAGCTCAAGGACGAATACAGTATTCGTTATGTCGAAGACAAATCGCTCCAGCTAAGTAGTGTCCAGGTAGAAAGAAATCGTTTGCTCGATACCGGTGCCGAGATTGCTTTGATTAGCAACAAGGACACACACTATGTAGGGAAAACTTTATCGGTACAAGATTACCAGAGCTATTCCGAACGTGATTTTGACAAACCAGCACCCGATGCAAAGTCTGGTATGCTTCCACCAAAACTTGCTCAAATTTTAATTAATCTGACCCATACGAAAAGAACCAAGAAAATTTATGATCCATTTTGTGGCAGCGGTATTGTTGCCCAAGAAGCCCTGCTTATGGGGTTTGATGCTTATGGTTCAGATATTTCAAGAGAGGCTATACGCAATACAAAAAAGAACATCGACTGGTTAATAAAGCTTAAGAAATTAAAGAAACTAAATTTAGATACGCATTTCAAAGAAGCCGATGCACAAAACATAAAATGGCAAACCTTAAACAAGCCAGAAGTAGTTATAGTAACCGAACCATATCTTGGCCCACCGCTTAAAAGCATTTTGTTTGCAAAAGATACTGACCCAATCACTAAAGAACTAGGTGATCTGTACTTAGGTTTTTTCAAAAATTTAAAGAAGAACTTTCCTACTATCAAACAAATCGGGATGGTTTTCCCTGTGTTTAAAACCCGCGACGGTTTAAGGTATATCGAAATTATAGATGATATCAAGAAGCTGGGATACAAAGTTAAAAAGACACTACCTCCTGAAATGGCCAAGAAAGACCCTGGAATTAGCAGCAGGGGTGGGATTATGTACTCACGCCCAGACCAGAAGATACTCCGAGAATTATTTGTCTTCCAGCGCTAATTATTGACTAAATTCCTAATTTTTCGTATTCTAGTCAGGTAAATTTAATCTAATATTCTACAGATATGGCACACGTAAAGGCGGGTGGTACTGCGAAAAACCTGAGAGATTCCAAGCCCAAGATGTTGGGTGTAAAAATCTATGGAGATCAAGCTGTTAAAACCGGTCAGGTTATTTTGCGTCAACGCGGCCAAAAGTATCGTGCTAGCACAAATGTTGGCTTGGGCAGAGACCACACCTTGTTTGCCAAAAAAGATGGCATGGTTAAATTCACTCAGCGCAAAGCTAGAAGTGCTGGGATTAACCTTAAAAAAGTTACTCTAGTTAGTGTTGTCTAGATTAGACTGATTTCTTTTGCGTCAGATTTGTTCACCTCAAATAACGAGGTGTTTTTTATTACCGAGCCTATGAATTCGCGGAAAAGTGGGTGAGGCTTGCCTGGGCGAGATTTAAATTCTGGGTGGAATTGGCTAGCAATATAGAATGGATGATTTTCTATCTCTACCATTTCAACCAGTTGACCATCTGGCGAAAGACCAGATAGCTTCATACCGTTTTTTTCGAAGTCTTTTCGATATTGATTATTAAATTCATAACGATGCCGATGGCGCTCCGAAACACTGAGTTGCCTATAAGCTTCAAAGGCCTTGGAATTTGGAGAAACTTGGCAAGGATAGGCACCAAGACGCATTGTGCCACCCATGTTGGCAACAGTTTTTTGATATTCCATAATGTGAATTACCGGATTAGTGGTATTTTCGTCAAATTCGGTGCTATGCGCATCGCTACGACCTAATACATTTCTGGCAAATTCGATAACGGACACTTGCATGCCCAAACATAGACCGAGATATGGGATCTGATTCTCTCTAGCATACTTAGCGGCTTTTAATTTACCCTCGATTCCACGAACTCCAAAACCACCAGGCACTACAAAACCATCCAAACCAGACAGTATTTCATTAACATTTGCATCTGTTTTTTCTAATTTTTCGGAATCGACCCACTCTATTTTTACATTCACATTGTGATGCCACCCAGCAGCCTTTGTTGCTTCCAAAACAGAAATATAGGTATCTTCCATGGTGGTGTATTTTGCTACAAGACCAATGTTCACTTGGCGCTTATCTACCAAAATGTTACTAACAAGTTTTTTCCATTCAGAAAAATCAGCAGGCTTGGTAGTGTCTTGTAGTTTGAACTTTTCAATAATTAAATCACCGAGTCCATAGTTTTCCAAAATTATTGGAACATTATACACGGTGTTGGCAGTTTCCATCGGAATAACTGCTTTAACTGGCAAGTTCCCTGCCCTAGCAATTTTTTCTAGGCCAGGTTTATCGATCTGCTGGTCGCATCGACAACCCACAACATCTGGCTGAATCCCAAAGCCTTGGAGTTCTCGCACACTATATTGAGCTGGGCGAGTTTTAACCTCTTTGGTCACACCAAGCCATGGCAAAAATACCATATGTATATACATAACATTGTCATCACCATAATCATTGTGCATTTGGCGAATAGCTTCCAAAAAATGCATTCCTTCAAAATCACCCACCGTGCCACCAACTTCGATTATCATTACATCGGCACCAGATTTCTCACCAGCCCGAACTATTATTTGCTTTATATGGTCGGTAATGTGAGGAATAACCTGAACGGTTTTACCTAAATAGTCACCCTTTCTTTCCTTGGCGATAATTTCGCTATACACTCGGCCAGTCATTACCGAGCTATCTTGCGAATAATTTTCGTCGGTAAATCTTTCATAGTGACCAAGATCCAAATCGGTTTCGGCACCATCATCGGTTACAAAAACCTCTCCGTGCTCTCCTGGATTCAAGGTACCCGCATCAAAGTTTATATATTGATCTAATTTTTGCATAAACACTTTTAGACCCCTTGCCTTTAAGATATTACCAACGGAGGCGGCAGTAATACCTTTTCCAAGGCCAGATAGCACACCACCAGTAACAAATATATATTTTCGTTTATGCATTATTATTTATTGTATACCCTCTTCACCGATTCTGGTAAACGAGTTGTTATTTCATAATTAATTGTGCCGGCCCAGTCTCCAATATCTGTAGCAGAAATATTTCTGTGGCGGCTCTTGCCAATTATAACCACTTCATCTCCGGGCTTGGATTTTGGCCGCTTAGTTAAATCGAGAATGGTCATATTCATACACACCCGACCTACTATTGGCGCAATGGCTCCCTTAACCAACATAAAACCCATGTTGCTAAGGTGACGCGGAATGCCTTCGGCATAACCAACTGGTACCACACCAATTGTCATATTTTTGGGTGCCTGAAACGATGAACCATACCCAACATAATCTCCTGCCGAAATCTTTTTAATCGAAACTAGTCTAGTCTTATATTTAAGTGCTAGCTTAAGCTTAACCTTTTTGGTCTTTAAAACCTTTTTGGCCCAACCAGAAACGGCACGCGAAGCCCACATCCCATACATTGAAATGCCCAAACGGACGGTATTGTAACGAGACTCCGGCACTAGCATGGCCGCAGCCGAAGCTGCACTAGATACATAGGGGATATCTTTCCAATCCACACCAATATCTTTCTTCTCGATTCGTTTAAGCACTTTATCAAACTCAAATAACTGACCTTTTGTATAACTATTATTAAGCTCTTCTACTGAAGCTAAGTGAGTAAACACACCCTCTAAACAAAGCCACTGGTGACGTTTTATTTTCTTTACGGCAGCGGCTACATCTTCAACTTCAAAACCAAGTCGATGAATGCCTGTTTCTACCTTTACATGCACATTCACGCGTTTTCGAATAATAGTAGCTACCCTTGCAGCATTAAGTAAACTTCTTTTGTCATACACCGCAAAACTAACCTTTTGTTTGGCTAAATCTAACATTTCGTCTTTGACTGTGGCCCCAAGCACCACGATTGGACGAATAACCCCTTTTTTGCGCAAACACAAAGCTTCGACAGCATTTACTACCCCGAGCATGTCTACGCCGCTTTTGATGGCCTGTAAAGCCACCTCTAAAATACCGTGTCCATAAGCGTTCGCTTTGACCACAGCAATTGTTTTTACTTCTGGTTTTAAAAGCTTTCTGATCTCTTTTATATTGTGATCGATGGCTTTTAAATCCACGTTAATTAAAGCAAGTGAAGCCTTCAATTCTCACCTCCTAAGTGAAACTACCCCTATATTTTACACTCTTTTTTAAATATCCAAATTCGTTACAGTTTGAGCATTGGTTTGGATAAATTCTTTACGAGGGGCCACCTCATCACCCATAAGTGTCGAAAAAATCTTCTCGGCATCAGCGGCATCATTTACTGTAACTTTTAATAGCGTTCTATTGGCTGGGTCCATGGTAGTTTCCCAAAGTTGATCGGGATTCATTTCACCCAAACCTTTGTAACGCTGAATATTGGCAATCTTTTTGATGGTGGCCGTCTCTTCGGTAACCTCGCCTTCAATAATATCGCTAACCTCGGCTGTCTCGCCAGAGCCTTCAAGTGCAGCTTGTTTGGCCGCTTCTTTTTTGGAAAGTTTTTTTTCTTTAGCCTTTTCTTCGGCTTGTTTTTGTAGTTTATTTAAAATTTTATCGCGTTCGGCATCGCTGTATACCCAATAATTTTCCTTACCTTTTTTAATGGAATAAAGAGGTGGTTGAGCAATATAAAGATAACCGTTATCGATAATTTCTTTCATGTAGCGATAGAAGAAGGTAAGAAGTAGTATCCTAATATGAGAACCATCTACATCGGCGTCTGTCATGATGATTACTCGCTTGTAACGAATCTTCTCTATATTCATTTCTTCGCCGATACCAGTACCAAGTGCAATAATTAAGGACTTTACCTCGTTATTGGTAAGCATTTTATCTAAGCGCGCTCTTTCGACGTTTAAAATTTTACCTCTTAAGGGAAGGATAGCCTGGAACTCACGATCGCGACCTTGCTTGGCGCTGCCACCAGCAGAATCTCCCTCAACGATATAGAGTTCGCTTTTGTCTGGATCGCGCTCGCTACAATCAGAAAGTTTACCCGGAAGAGTCATGCCTTCCAAAGCACCTTTTCGAATAATGGTGTCCCTAGCTGCTCTGGCTGCCATACGCGCCTTTGCCGCCAAAATAGATTTGCTAATCATACGTTTGGCAACAGCTGGATTTTCTTCCAAATAGCTTGCAAACCATTCGCCGAAAACCGACTCTACCGCCGTACGCATATTAGTATTACCTAATTTTCCTTTTGTTTGGCCTTCAAACTGAGGGTCGGGAAGTTTTACGCTTATAACTACAGTTAAACCCTCTTTTACGTCATCACCAGTTAAACTTTCGCCATTTTCTTTAACAAGTTTGTGCTTTTTGGCATAGGCATTAACGGTGCGAGTTAAAGCTGATCTAAAACCAACTACATGAGTACCACCCTCTGAGTTATGAATATTATTAGCAAAAGCATATAATTTTTCAGAATAGTCGTTGTTGTACTGAAGTGCTACCTCTACGCGCAAATCCCCAACTTCTTTATCTACATAAAAAGGCGGGTCGTTAAGCACGGTATTGCCATCGTTTATGTGTGATACATATTCTTTAATACCACCCTCGAAGTAAAACTTTGCTTTCTTATCGTCTCTTTCGTTGATAATTTCGATGGTGGCACCTTTTGTAAGGTAAGCTTGCTGACGCAGATGATCGATAATTGTATCCCAGTTATATTCGATGGCTGTGTCAAAAATTTCAGGATCGGCTTTCCAGGTAATTCTAGTACCGGTCCACTTGCTGCCCTTCGATTTTTTAACAGCAGATGTAGCCTCGCCTCGCTTGTATTCTTGCGAATACAGATCACCGCCACGACCAACCTCAGCCTTCATGTATTCAGAGAGAGCATTTACAACCGAAGCACCGACACCATGAAGACCACCAGATACCTTGTATCCACCACCGCCAAATTTACC
>JAYEGB010000002.1:0-22900 GCA_034658875.1 Patescibacteria group bacterium
TGCTCTTGAAGTTTTGGTGATAGGCACTCTTAAAATTATTGTTGCGTGTCTATGTTTGACCTCCAATTTTTTATAAGATCCTTTCGCGTCATGCTGAATTTATTTCAGGATCTAAAAAGAAGATCCTTCGACAAGCTCAGGATGACAATGGTGGGGCTCAGGATGACGATAACGAAGCCCATAATGATAAAATCTATATTTTTTACCCCTTATAAACCAATTAGCTAAAACAATAAGAAAACTACCGTTGCGAATCCATGTCTGAACCTGATGTAATCAGGTGAGTTTGGATTATAAGCAGTAAGGTAGTTTTATTTTTTGTCTTCTAATTGGTTTGTTAGGGTGCCCTTTTGGTGTTACCGTTTTGGGCAAGCAAAATGGTAACAAAGGAAATTTATTTGGTTTCTTTGAAGTCGGTTCGAGCTTTGCAGACCTTACAGAACTTTTTCATATTCAAACGATCTGGTGAGTTGATCGGATTCTTGCGAGTCATATAGAAAATCTGCTTACATTTACTACAAAGTAGTTTTGTAAGTGGGCGTTTTGATTTTCTGGATGCTTTTTTCTTTTTTGCCATGATTTATTTAGATTATTGTAACTCTT
Organism: Patescibacteria group bacterium; assembly: GCA_034658875.1. Taxonomy (GTDB): domain Bacteria; phylum Patescibacteriota; class Kazan-3B-28; order Kazan-3B-28; family UBA10110; genus JAYEGB01. The sequence goes on from JAYEGB010000002.1 coordinate 604, forward strand.
CGACTACGCTCAGAGAATAACATACTACGCTCAGAGAATAACATACTACGCTCGGGGAATAAGATACGATTCTCAGGGAATGATTAAATTAAGCTCGTTTAACTTGAAGGAAATCTAACTCGACTGGTGTTTCGCGACCAAAAATGGAAACCATAACTTTAATTTTACCCCTGGCTTCATCGACCTCGCCTACCGTGCCATCGTATTCCTTGAATGGGCCATCGTTAATATGAACTAACTCCCCAACCTTTAGATCGATCTTGTGTTTTGGCTCCTCTACCACCATGCGCTTCTTAATGGTGTCCATCTCGGTATCGGCGATTGGCACAGGAACTGTACCAGAACCAATAAACCCGGTTACACTTGGTGTGTTACGAACAACATACCAAGATGCCTCGGTAACAACCATTTTAACTAAAACATAGCCTGGAAAAATCTTTTTTTCTACGGTCTTACGCTTACCGTTTTTGATTTCGATCTGTTTTTCTTTGGGAACCAACACATGAAAGATTTTGTCTTCCATATCCAAGGATTCGATACGCTGACGAAGTGAATCTGCTACTGCATCTTCGTAACCAGAGTAAGTATGAAGAACATACCATTGGCCTGGTGTTTCGTCGTTGAAAACATTTTTGGAAACAGCCTCTTCTACTGGGACTTCGGTAACTTCTTGCCCTTTTGTAGGTTCGTTAGCTGGCGGATTATCGACCTTTGGTTCTGCCTTGGATATCTTTTCTGGCTTTAAAACCTCTTCCTTGGAAGGGGTTTCTTCATTTAGTTCGCTAGCAGGCGAATTATCAATATTTTCTTCTGGTTGTATATTTTCTTTTTCTTCCATACTTTTTATTCTTCTACTGGAGTTGTTTCGAATTGAATATCTCCTGGATTCACCTGAATATTATCCTGGATGGTTGATTGATTGTTGGCACCAAATGACAAAATGTATTCGAAGCCTTGCTCGAGTCCGATATCGACTATCGCAATAAATACTGCAAATATAGCTGATACTAAAATTACACCTAGAGTTAGGCGAATTACGGTTGGCCTAGATGGCCAAGTAACTTTACCAAGTTCGGTGGTTGCTTCTTTAAAAAATTGGATTATTTTATTCATGGTTTTTTAGATTCCGGATCATGCATTAATTATATATTTGTGGTCCGGAATGACGGATAAAATTAACGTTTTGAGAATTGGGGTGCTCTACGCGCACGTTTAAGACCATATTTCTTTCGCTCTTTTTCACGAGAATCGCGTGTGAGATAACCTAAATCTTTTAATGTTTTCTTTAAACTTTCATCGGTAGTTAAAATCGCTCTGGCTACACCGTGACGAATGGCTTCAGCCTGGGCTTTAAACCCTCCACCCTTAACTTTAACAGAAATGCTATATTTATCTTTAAAGCCAACTGCTTCGAGTGGCTGATATAAAATACTTACCAAACCATCCATACCAAAGTAATCTTTGGCTGATTTATCGTTTACTACAGCCTCTCCCTTACCGGAATACAAACGAACCCTGGCAGACGCTGTTTTTCTGCGGCCAGTTCCGTAATGATATTTGCCTTTAAATGTAGTTGCTTCGGTATTCATACTAAATTTCTAGTTTATTTGGCTTTTGGCCTTCGTGTGGATGTGATTCGTTATTATATACTTTTAGGCTGGCAAGACGACTTTTCCTAAGCTTATTTTTAGGAAGCATACGTGATACTGACATCTCTATAGCTTTGGCTGGATTTTTTGCCATAACATCTTCCAGGGTTTCTGATTTAAGCCCTCCGAGATAGCCGCTATGGCGATAATATGTTTTTTGGGCTAACTTATTGCCAGTAACTTTAATTTTTTCGGCATTTATTACCACAACCCTGTTTTTATTTAAAACAGAAGGATCGTATGTTGGTTGGTCTTTACCAATTAGGAAAGCTGCAAGCTTGGATGCAAGACGACCCAAAGTTTTGCCGGCAGCATCAACCAAGAACCACCTTTCTGGCATTTCTTCTGGTCGTGGACGGCTGGTGCTATTTGTAATATTTCCTTTTTTAGACATATTCGATTCTGGCCATTGGCGCTTGATCGCCAGGACGTGGAGTTATTTTGATAATTCTTAAGTATCCGCCGGTTCTATCTTTGTAACGCGGAGCGATTTCTTTAGTAAGCTTTCTGACCAAGAGTTCGTTATTAAATAAATGCTTCATGAGATAACGCTTGGTAGTAAGGTTGTTAGTTTTGGCGCGGTGAGTTAGGCGCTCTAAAAGAGGCCTCACTGACTTTGCTTTAGTAACGGTGGTTGTTACCTTTTCGTACAAGATAATAGACAACATTAAATTAGTGAGCAAACTTTCTCTGCGCTTTTTGACTAATCCTAATGTTGGAACTTTCTTGCGTTGCGACATTTTAGTTAAACTCTAGCCCCAATTCGTCTAGTTTGTCGGCAATCTCAGAAAGAGCTCTTTCACCGAGACCCTTCATTTCAAAGAGACCTTCACGTCCGACATCTAGAATATCTTTTATAGTTTTTAGATTATTTTGAACTAATGCGTTTGTAGTGCGAACCGAAAGATTGATTTCTTCTACCGAAAAACTTTCTGGATTTGGTTTGCCGGTACCGCCATCTGTCATTTCTACGGCTTCGCTTGATGGCTCTTCGATTGGCTCTAGCTTTGGTTCTGGTGGAAGAGGGATATCAACACGGAAAATATTGAACTGCTCAAGTAGCACATCGGCAGCCTGCTTTAGAGCATCTTTTGGAGTGATAGTTCCATCGGTTTCGATCTCGAGTGTTACCTTGTCGTAATCAACCCTATCGCCAACACGAGTATCTTGTGTGGCAAAAGATGTACGCTTGATTGGTGAAAAGATTGCATCAACAGCTATCATACCAATGATAAATTCGCGATCGTCTATTTCTTCGCTAGGAACATAACCGCGACCTTTTTCGATTCTAAGTTCCATCTCTAGTGGGTTATTGCCTGTAAGTGTAGCAATGTGGTGATCTGGGTTAACAAGTTCAACCGAACTTGGAACTTCGATATTGGCTCCGGTGACATCACCCGATGTAGCCTTAAGTGTGACCATGACTGGACCTTCTTCATGTAAGACGAAATGAAGATCTTTTAGATTCATCATAATTTCGACACCATCTTCTTTGATGCCTTCAAGTGATGTAAACTCGTGATCAACACCAGCTACTTTAAAGGCAGTCACAGCAGCACCTGGCAAAGATGTAAGCAAAACTCTGCGCAAGGCATTACCAACGGTAGTACCGTAGCCTGGATAGAACGGTTCGATCTCGAACAAGGCTGAATTGCCTTCTTCTTTAGTTACTTTAATTTCTGGTAAATTAATGGCTTCCACGGGCCCTCCTGGTTTAAAATTATCTTGAATAAAACTCAATAATAAATTGTTCGTTGAATGGTACCTCGATTTCTTCGCGTGTAGGTAGAGTAGCAACTTCTACGGTAAGGGTTTTGGCATCTACTTTAAGCCAAGAAACGGGTTTGTTGCCTTCTGCATAATTAGCAACAATATCTTTTAGTTTTGGTTTGCCTACGAATTCGATTTTATCGCCCGGTTTTACCGAGATCGACGGTATAGATACTCGCTTACCATTTAAGGCGAATTGGCGGTGAGATATAAACTGACGAGCCTGAGGGTGAGAATCGGCCAAACCGGCTCTATAAATAACATTGTCAATACGAGATTCTAATATTTGAAGTAAGTTATCGGAAGCAGAACCCTGTTTACGAGTAGCTTCTTCGTAGCAAAGACGCATCTGCTTTTCGCCAATGTGATAAAATACACGAGCTTTTTGCTTTTCTAATAACTGAAGACCAAAAGATGTATGTTTTTTAAACATTTTAGTAGCTCCATGCTGACCTGGTGGCTGTTTATGGTTATTTTTTACATACTTTGCAGCCATTGATCTATCTGAAGCCATGGCGAATTCTTCTCCGAAGCGACGTGCCTGACGTAATTTTGGTCCTGTATATCTACTCATTTTATACTCTTCGTGACTTTCTAGGTCTCGGTCCATTATGCGGAAGCGGTGTTATGTCTTTAATGGCAACAATTTGTAAACCAGCAGAATCGAGTGATCTAATAGCAGAATCACGACCACTGCCAACTCCTTGGACAAATACATGAGCTTTGGTCATTCCCATTTCTACTGCCTTGGTAGCTGCAGCTTTAGAGGCTAGGGAAGCGGCATAAGGAGTAGATTTTTTGGAGCCCTTAAACCCAGAACGACCAGCTGTATTCCAAGCAATTACCTCACCATTTTCTTCTGTAATGGTTATCATGGTGTTATTGAATGTGGATTTAATGTAAACATGGCCCGAAGATACGGTGCGTTTTTTGGCTTTGCGAACACGCCTACCCTTTTTAGCTTGGGTTTGTTGTTGCATGGCCGCTTTGGCACGTGCCTTTTTTTCTCGTTTTTCTTGTTTCTTCTTTCCTGCCATTGGTTTAAGTCTTTTCGGTTGCCTTCTTACGTCCGCTACCTACAGTAACCTTCTTACCTCGCTTGGTGCGAGCATTGGTTTTGGTAGTTTGACCACGGACCGGCAAATTTCTTTTATGACGATCCCCCCGATAACTTCCTATATCTTTGAGTCTTTTAATGTTTGTAGATATGTCTCGACGCAAATCCCCTTCTACGGTATAATTTTTTTCAATAATTTCTTTAATGCGATTAGCCTCTTCTTCGGATACTACATCGGTGCGCTTATTTGGGTCTACCTTGGCAGCTTCCAAAACTTCGCGGCTTCTGGTTAGACCCACACCATATAAATAGGTAAGAGCAATTTCGATGCGCTTGTTAGCTGGTAATTGTATTCCTAAGATTCTAACCATTTTTAACCTTGTACTTGTTTATGTTTAGGATTGCTGCAGATAACACGAACCTTACCGTTTCTGCGAATTACACGGCATTTTTGACAGATTTTTTTAACGGAGGCTCGGACTTTCATAAAATATTTAAATTATTTGTGTCTATAGGTGATACGACCTTTTTCTAGATCGTAGGGACTCATTTCGACGGTAACTTGGTCCCCTGGTAAAATTTTGATGTAGTGCATACGCATTTTGCCTGAAATATGGGCCAATATTATATGACCACCCTCAATCTCCACCCTAAACTTAGTGTTGGGTAGATTTTCTATAACCTTTCCTTTAACTTCGATTACCTGTTTATCTGACATGCGAAATACTTTGCTATTATACTTATAAAATATATTTAATCAAGAGGTAAAATCCAGAATTTCCTGAATGGGAGTGAGTATTTGTGAACCCTGGTCTGTAACCAGTATAGTCTGCTCGAAATGAGCTACCGGTTGTTTGTCTAAAGTGTAGACGCTCCAGCCGTCATCTGATACGAAATGGTCCTCAGTTCCTGTTCCAGCTATTGGTTCGATGGCAATAGTAGCTCCTTTTGGAAGAACAGTGTCTTTGTCGTGACCGACGAAATTAGGAACAACAGGAGATTCATGAAGCTCTTTACCTATACCGTGACCAACAAACTGACGCATTATGGTGAAATTGGCCGTATCTAGGGCATTTTCAATGGCTTGAGATATATCTCCCACTTTTACATCTGCCACTACAGCCGATGTACCAGCCATAAGCGCAGAGTATGTAGCCTTGAGAAGTGGCATTTTATTATAAATATCTTTGCCGACTATCCAACTAATAGTAGCATCAGTGTGCAAACCCTGGTAGAAAAACCCAAAGTCGACGCTTATAATATCACCTTCCTTTAGCTCATAGCTATCTGGAACACAGTGGACAATCCCATGGTTTACTGAAATGCAGGAAGCGGCGGGGTAGTCTTTGTAACCAAGAAAGCTTGGTTTCCCATCCAGGTCCTTGCAAGCTTTGATAGCAACATCTTCAAGACTTGATAGTAATGTACCGGGTTTAATATGAGCTTTGATTCGACGCAATACTTCTACCAAACGCTTTCCTCCTTCGACCATAACTTTAATCTCTGCGTCTGTTTTAGTAGTTATATTCATATTCTTTTACATTTTTAAAAATATCTTTTTTGACTCCGTTTATGGTTTGGTCACCATTAACAACAATGAGACGACCATGTTTCTTGTAGTAATCGAGAACTTTTTCAGACTGTTTTTTAAATACTGCTATGCGTTCCCCAACTATCTTTGGGTCGGCATCGTCCTTGCGGCCTTCAATTTTGGCTCGCGAGATAAGCCTATCTTTAGCAACTTTTGCTGGAAGATCTACAAACACCATAATTGCTTTCCTACCAAATTCTTTTTGGATTTTTTCGAGATAAGAAATTTGGAGACGGCGACGCGGATACCCATCAAAAATAATGCGTTTTGATTTTGGGCTATCTTTTACGAAATTACGGACTAATTTTGAAGAGATTTTTTCAGGAACAAGCTTACCGGCATTTACATACGGTTCGGTATCTTTGTATCCGGAAAGTTTTTTAGCAATAACATTTCGAAGCAAACCTCCCATATTCAAATGCTTGGCTTTAAACTCTTCTATCAGAAATTCTGCTTGTGTACTTTTGCCACTACCCGGCCCCCCGTACACAATAATATCTAGAGGCGATGAATTAGACTTCATCATACTTTTTCATTATCAATTGAGCTCTAACTTGGCGCATGGTCTCTAATGCAACGCTTACGATAATAAGCAAGCTAGTACCACCCAAGGTTAGGCTTGGAATGCGTATAAAGGCTTGAACTACGATAGGTAAAATAGCAATTACTGCCAAGAAAAGGGAACCGTATAGTGTAAGGCGATTGCTAACATAAGTTAAGAATTCGATGGTTTGCTGGCCAGGACGAATACCGGGGATAAACCCACCAGACTTCTGGAGATTTTCGGCAACATTGGTTGGCTTGAAAATGACCCAGGTATAGAAATAGGTAAAGAAGATAACCAAAAGGAAATAAACAATACCGTAAATTACTTGGTTTTCAAAAGCAGTTTGAACAAAGTTTGCTACATCAACCAACCATTGACTTCTGGCATTTTGAAGTATCGCAGCTACCATTCCAGGAAAAACAATCAGAGAAATAGCAAAAATAATTGGGATAACACCAGCTTGGTTAACCTTAAGTGGCAAATTAGAAACCACCCCAGACATAAAGCGATTCACTCGAGTTCGCCCCGCATAGGATATAGGGATATTGCGCTGACCTTCTGTTATATATACAACAAAATATGTAGTGAAAAGTGCCAGGAGGGCAAATACTATTACGCGAGTTAATTGGCCTGTATCGATAACTGCAGCTGTGCTTGAAATAATATCTGGAAGTTGAGCAACAATACCCAAGAAAATAAGTAAGGAAATACCATTACCAATTCCGTATTCGCTTATTAATTCACCTAGCCACATTACAAAAATGGTACCTGCGGTCGCGGTAATTAAAATAGTAACTAATCTGGCTGGCCCCATATCTCCTAGAACTGAAAATTCTGCACGCTGAAGAAGATTAATCATTCCATAAGACTGAAGTAGTGCCAGGGGAACAGTGAGATAACGAGTATATTGATTGATCTTTCTACGACCATAATCACCTTCTTTTGACAAAGCTTCGACCTGAGGAATAGCCATTGTCATAAGCTGCATAATAATGGAAGCGTTAATATATGGTGCCACACCCATAAGAGCGATTGAGAAGTTTCCTAGTGCGCCACCGGAAAATATATCAATAAGACCTAGGAATTGATTTTGAGCAAAGACCTCTTGAAGCTTTGCTGGATCAACTCCTGGAAGTGGGATATGCGAAATAACACGGAAAATAATTAGCAGAAATACCGTCCAACCAATTTTAGTACGGAGATCTTTGTGTTTAAATATTTGAGTTAATGTTTGCCACATATGATTTATTTCACTATTTCTACTTTACCACCTGCTTTCTCGATTTGCTCTTTAGCAGACTTTGAAAATGCATTGGCCTGAATTTCCCAAGCCGAAGTTAATTCACCGACTCCCAAAATTTTTATAACCTGATAGGCCGGTATATAACCCTTGGTTTTTAACATTTCAATGGTCAGCTTACCCTTTTCACCGTATTTTTCGAGATTGGATAAGTTGATTATCAAAACATTCGGCTTGTTTGGTCTTTTAAAACCCTTCTTTTTAGGAATGATTTTCATAAGTGGAGTTTGGCCACCTTCAAATCTTGGATGAACATTGCCGCCACTACGAGCCTTTTGCCCCTTAGTTCCACGGCCGGATGTTTTACCACGACCAGATCCATCGCCACGACCAACGCGCTGGACACCCTTGTTCTTATTTTTGGCTTGTGTAAATTCTTGAATATTCATAAATTAGGATTTAGCCTTTTCTGTACTTTTCGATTTACCTATGCCACGACGGAGAAGCACTTCTTTTGGATCTATTAATTCGCCAAGTGCTTTTACAGTAGCAACTGTATTGCTTAGTTTGTTGCTGGCACCAATAACTTTACCAACAACATCTTTAATACCGGTAAGTTCTAATACTACTCGCAATACGCTTCCAGCAACAACTCCAGTGCCGGTTGGAGCAGGTTTAAGCAAAATCTCTGCACTTTTATAACGAGATCTAACTTCGTAGGGAATAGTCGTACCTTTAATAAACACTTTGATTAAATTCTTTTTAGCATCTGTAACGGCTTTACCGATAGCTCCACTTACATCGGAAGACTTACCAACGCCATAACCAATACGACCTTTGCCATCACCAATCACAACCAAAGCTCTAAAACGAATGCGTTTACCACCTTTTACGGTACGAGAAACTCGATTAATCTCGAGTACTCTCTCCATAAATTCTTTTTCTTCTGCTGGTCCTCGTCTTGGTCTACCTCTCATTGCCATAATTTATACATTTATTCCGTTATTTCGTATTGCTTCCGCAATTGCTTTTACCTTTCCGTGATATCTATAACCACCTCGATCAAAAACAATTTCTTTCACACCTAGTTCATTAATCTTTTTAGCAAAGTCTTCACCGAGCTTTGAAGCTTCAGTAACTGTAGGTGGCTTACTACCAACTGAGGTACTTGATACTAAAGTTTTGTGTTTTGTGTCATCTATTAATTGAAGCCTTAAATGCTTTAGGCTTTTATGTACAGATAAACGAGGACGCTTGGTAGTGCCAGAAATTGCATGGCGAATTTTTTTGTGACGCTTAACCCTGTTTCGCTGTCTTGAAATACTCATGATTTATGCGGCAGTTTTAGCTGCTTTACCTTGCTTTCTTTTAATAACTTCTTCTTTATATTTGATTCCCTTACCTTTATAAGGCTCAGGTTTTTTGGTAGCACGAATCTTTGCAGCCATCTCACCCACGACTTCCTTATCTATACCACTTACTGTAATTTCGTTTTTAGTCACTTTTATCTCTACTCCTTCTGGAATATTTAGTTCAACTGGATGAGAAAAGCCCACATTTAAAACAATTGTTTTATCTTTAACTTCAGCCTTAAAACCAACGCCATTTATTTCCAAGATTCGCTCGAACCCATCTGCAACACCTTTCACCATGTTGGCAAGTTTGGCACGAGCTAGGCCATGCAAAGCCCTGGCCTCTGGTGATTCTGGGTTTTGGTTGGCTAGTGTAATTACATTATTTTCTTGTTTAAATTCAATTGGCTTAGGCAAATCCCAACTTAGTTCACCAAGCGGGCCTTTAACGATAAGCAAAACATCGTTAAGCGTCACTTGAACATTCTCTACTAACCTTATTGGCATTTTACCTATCTTGGACATAATTTTACCAAACTTTAAACATTATTTCTCCACCCAAGCCTTCTTTTTGTGCTTCTCTTCGGGTTAGAAGACCCTTGGAGGTGGAAATTACTATCATTTCTAATTTATTAGGGAAACTTTTATTAAGCTTTGTGGAATTCATATGCACACGTAAGCCTGGCTTACTTATGCGCTTTAAGCCTTTTATGGCTGGATGACCTCGGAAATATTTAAAAGTAAGCACAATGGTTTGAGATGGTTCTCCCTCCATTACCTCAAACTTATCAAGCCAACCATTTTTAACCATAAGGTCTGCAATGCGTTCTTTAAGCCTAGAATAAGGTATGTCTACAGCAGGAAATCTGCGCTCGGCAGCATTCCTAATTCTGGTTAACATATCTGAAATTGGATCTGTATTCATAGTTTTTAATTATTTACCAAGAAGCTTTTTTAATACCAGGAAGGTAACCTTTGCTGGCAAGTTCGCGAAAACAAATTCGGCAAATTTCGAAATCACGAAGATAACCATGACGACGACCACAAATTTTACAACGATTAACTTTTCGTGTAGAAAACTTTGGTTTCTTCTCAGATTTTAATATTAATGCTTTTCTAGCCATAATTATTTCTTAAATGGGAAATTTAATTTACCTAATAGTGCTTTTGCATCATCGTTGTTTTCGGCGGTCGTGTGAAGTGTAACTGCAAGTCCAAATGTTTTTTCGATATTATCTAAATTTACTTCTGGGAAAACAATATGCTCTTTTATACCAACTGTGTAGTTACCCTTACCATCTAGCGACTTTGGCGAAAGGCCTTGAAAGTCGCGGACACGAGGGAGGGCTACATTAATCAATTTATTAAGAAAATCATACATTTTTTGGCCACGGAGCGTAACCATGATACCAATTGGCATACCTTCTCGGACTTTAAAGCCTGCAATGGACTTACGAGCCTTGGTAACTACAGGATTTTGACCAGTAATTTTAGCGAGCTCGGTTCTAACCGATTCTATATAATTTGAATCATTAACAGCTTGACCGGCACCAACATTTAAAGTGATTTTTACAATCTTTGGTACTGCTTCAGTAGAAGACTTACTCAATTCTTCCTTGAGGGCTTTTCTAATTTCTTGATATTCTTCTTTAAATGTCTTCATAATTAAATTGAGCTTTTACATACTTTGCAAATTCTTTCTTTGTCACCGCTAGTTGTAAAATTATATCCTACTCTAGCTGGTTTTTGACAATGCTTACACATAAACATAACTTTTGAAATTGCGAGAGGCATAATTACCTCGGTAATCCCACCGCCAGACTTAGCACCTTTTGGTTTTATATGTTTTTTACCTATATTAATCCCACTTATTTTAACTGAAGAATCTTTAGGATTAACCGAAATGACTTTACCGGTTTTACCCTTGTCCTTGCCTGCAATCACTAATACTGTATCGCCTTTTTTAATCTTCATTACAGTACCTCTGGAGCTAAGGATATAATCTTCATGTAACCACCTTCACGAAGCTCTCTGGCGACTGGACCGAATATACGAGTACCACGTGGAGTTTTGTCTTTGTTAACAATGACAGCTGCATTTTCGTCGAATTGAATGTAGGACCCGTCTTTTCTACCAAGTTTTTTCTTTTGACGAACCAAAATTGCTTTTACTATCTCTTTTTTCTTTACCAGACCACGAGGAGCAGCTTCTTTAACAGAAGCAACGAAGATATCACCAACTTCAGCATAACGACGACGACTACCGCCAAGTACTTTAAAACATTCGATGACTTTGGCACCTGTATTATCTGCAACTTTTAATCTTGTTCCTTCTTGAATCATAATTTTATACGATTTGTTCTTCTTTTACTTCTTCCATTGATTCGGTCGTTGGCTTAATGTCTGCGATCATCCAATGTTTTCTTTTGCTCATCGGTTTGATTTCTTCAATAGTAACTGTATCGCCTAGATTAGCTTTGTTTTCTGGATTATGAGCTAAAAACCTACGCGTTTTGCGAATCTTTTTTTGGTACAGTGGGTGACTGACATAGGCATCGACAGATACCACTGCCGTATTCTTCATTTGAGTACTGACGACTCGCCCAGTTTTACGCTGCTTAAAACTATTCATTATTATCTATAGATTTTATAATTTTCTGTTCATTACTTATAGTTAGGAGCCTGGCAAGATAAGCTCTAGCGTTTTTTAAAGAATTAAAATTTTTAATTCTGCGCATAGCAACTTCGGATCTGAGCTTAACAACTTGCTGTTTGGTCTTTTCTATTTCTTTAACTAGTTCCGCTGGTTTTAATTTTCTTGCTTCAGCAATTTCCATTATAAAAATTATTTACGTGATACAAAGGTCGTCTTTACAGGAAGTTTGTAGCCAGCTAGTTTTATGGCTTCTTTGGCAGCAGATTCTGGCACCCCAGCAATTTCAAAAATAATTGTTCCCGGTTTTATGGTAGCAACATAGTGACTTATCGCACCCTTACCACCACCCATCCTAGTTTCATTTGGCTTGGCCGATACTGCTTGGTGAGGAAAAACTCGAATCCAAACCTTACCTTCACGCTTAACAAAGCGAACCATAGCACGACGAGCTGCTTCGATTTGACGAGAGGTAATCCAACCCAAACCTAAAGATTTCAAACCATAGTCTCCAAAAGAAACTGTAGCACCACGAGTAGCTTTACCTTTCATGCTACCCCTTTGCTGTTTACGATATTTTACTTTCCTTGGAATTAACATAATTATTTATTCTTGTTGTTTTTTTGAATAGAAGTATCAAAATCTGTTCCGCCCTCTTTAAAGGTCCAAACCTTTACACCGATTACACCATAAGTGGTATTGGCTTCTCTTTGTGCATAATCGATGAATTCACGGAAGGTGTGTAGCGGGACTTTACCGCTGACAAATGTTTCGGTACGAGCAATATCGGCGCCATTTAGACGGCCCGAAACTACAATTTTAATGCCGTCAACTTTAGCACGTTTTGCTGCTCCCATAGCACCTTTTGCAGCACGACGGAAAGGAAGACGACGTTCTATTTGCTCTACAATTTGATTGGCAATAACAGCAGCATTAGTTTCTGGATCACGAGCTTCAATAATATTCACTTTTACTTCGTGACCAAGAAGTTTTTTAATTTTTTTCCTTAACTCTTCAATACCAGCACCACCATGTCCAATAATCATACCTGGTTTAGAAGCTACAATATTAATAATTGTGTCTTGCCCGAGCCTCTCAATATCTACGCGAGCAATTGAAGCTTTGCGCAAATCCTTAAATACCAATGTGCGAATTTTATGGTCTTCAAGTAAGAAAACAGGATATTTTTTTACATCGAACCAACGAGACCTCCACCTTGCAGTGTAGCCAAGCCTATTACTGATTGGATTTATTTTTTGGCCCATAAAATTATTTATTAGTAGTACGCGGCACAGCCTTTTGGGTGGCCTTTTGCGATTGACCTTTTATAGTATCCTTTGATTCTGATTTAAGTTTGGTATCAGCTTTCTTTGACTCTTTAGATTCTTTGTCTTCGAGATCAGCTTTTTTGGTTTTAGGTTTTGCAAACTTTACTTTTTCCGGATCTCTAACCAGAGCTTCAAGCGAAGTCATCAAGTGTGAAGTACGTTTAAGCCTAACATCGGCAGAGCCGTGAGATCTGAGCCAATACCTTTTGTATTGTGGTCCGGAATCGACTGTAAGTTTTTTAACTTTTAGATCTTGAGGTTTGAGATTGTAATTATTTTCAGCATTAGCTATTGCGGAAGCAATAAGTTTATAAAGAAGTTTACCCGCTTTGCTTGGAGAATATTTTAAGCTAGTTAGGACATCACCCGCCAAGCGACCACGAATATCACGAAGAAATGGTTGTACTTTCTTCGGGCTAATGTGAGCGTATTTAATTTTAGAATTAATCTCAATCATAGTTATTGCTAATTAGCGGTTTTTGGCCTGTTCTTTTGCCATCTTACCACCATGACTTATAAATTTACGAGTTAGAGCAAATTCACCAAGGCGATGACCAACCATATTTTCAGAGACAGAAACTGGGATATGTTTTTTACCATTATGAACTTCGAAGGTCATACCAACCATTTCTGGTGTAATTGTCGAGGCACGAGCCCAAGTTTTGATGGGCTGATTCTTGCCTTCGGCTTTCATCTTCTCGATTTTCTTTTGGAGCTTGGCATCTATGTACCAGCCCTTTTTTAAACTTCTAGACATTATCTTTTCCTCTTGCGAGTTCTTGGTTTAATTATATGTTTGCTACTCTTCTTCTTTTTACGCGTCTTATAACCCAAAGTTGGTTTACCAGTAGGAGTTTTTGGATGCTTAAGACCAATTGGGGCACCACCTTCACCACCACCATGTGGGTGATCAACTGGGTTTTTGGCTTTACCACGAACACGTGGACGCCTACCTAAGTGGCGTTTACGTCCAGCACTTCCGATTCTAATATTTGAATGGTCCGAATTTGATACCTCGCCGATACTGGCAAAGTTTGTTTCTGGAGCTAGGCGAATTTCACCAGACGGAAGTTTAATTTGAGCCTTACCTTTATCGAAACCAAGAATAAGAGCAGAAGTACCAGCAGATCTGACAATTTGACCACCACGACCAGCTTGAAGCTCAATATTATGAATTGAAATACCAGTCGGAATATTTTTAAGCATCAAACGATTGCCTATTTTAATCTTAGTATTGTCGTTATAAACTACCTTATCACCAACTTTAATTTTATTAGGAGAGAGAATGTAAGATCTTTCTCCATCACTGAATACAATTAAAGCTATATAGGCACTACGATTTGGGTCGTATTCGATTGCCTCTACCTTAGCCGGAATGCCAAGCTTGGTTTGTCTAAGATCGATATTGCGCCAACGGCGTTTAGCTCCCCCACCACGAGAACGAGTTGTAATAACACCCCGGTTGTTTCTACCAGATGAACGCTTTTTACCAGAAGCCAGCGCCTTGTGGGGTGATTTTTTTGTAACAACCTTCCCGTGTTCAACAACACTCATTCCTCTACGGGCGGCATGATTTTTCTTTAAGACTTTAACTGACATCCTTCTTTCCTTTATCTTCAAATAGTTTTATAGTTTGACCTTTTGAAATGGTCACTACGGCTTTTTTCCAATTGGCACGACTAACTTTCCGCCTGCCCATTCTTTTTGGTTTACCACTAACATTTAAAATATTTACCTTTAGAACCTTTACCTTAAATAGCTTTTCGATAGCATCTTTAATTTGATTAACATTGGCCCTTTGATCAACTTTAAAAGTGTACTTATTAACAGAGCCCATCGTAATGCTCTTTTCAGAAATAACTGGTCTATAAATTATAGTGGTGTTCATTATGATAACTTTTTGATTAATTGATCCAGCGTATCACCCGTAAAGATAACTTTGCGATGTTTGGCAACATCCAAGAGATTCAGGCGACTTATCTGACGCAAAGTAATATAGGATACATTGTTTACATTGCGCTTTAGATCTTCGTTTTTTTCTGGAATAACTATCAGATTACTTTTTGCATCAAGACTACCTTTAAATATTTTAATAGCTTCATTTGTTTTTGAAACTTTTGCGATCTCTGGCATCGAATAAACATTGCCTTTCTCAGCCTTTTTTTGCAAAACAGTTAAGAGTGCTGGGTTAATTAACTTTTTATTAATTTTACGAATGAAGTTTCTTTCTTTAGTTGGACCAAATACCCTACCACCACCTCTCCAAACTGGAGTTCTTCTGGTTCCAACCCTGGCTCTTCCAGTACCTTTTTGGCGCCACGGCTTTCTAGTACTACCTCTTACTTCCCCGCGAGTTTTGGTGTGAGCAGTTGCACGACGAGTATTGTGCTGAAGATCAACTAAAAGCTGACCAATAACACTTTCAGATAATATTTTGCCTTTAAACTTAGAAGCGTTAATAGTTTCTAAGGCTTTTGTCTTTGAGGTAGTTTCTTTCTTGCTAGTTGTAACGATAGTTTTTTTAGGCATTTTTACTAATTAATACAAATCCTTTATTAGCACCTGGTACGGAACCAGCAAGAGCAATTTGATTATTACTTTTATCAATAGCAGCTATCTTTAAATTTTTTGTGGTAATTTGTTCATCACCCATGTGGCCAGCCATTTTCTTGCCCGGATGAACGCGTGGCATACCCATAGCTCCAATGGAACCTGGCGCACGATGGTGGTCATGGCCATGAGTTTCAGGACCACGACTGAAATTGTGACGTTTTATAGTTCCAGCAAATCCCTTTCCTTTTGAGACAGCTGTAACATGCACTTTTTTACCAACTTCGAATATAGAAAGATCTATCTTGTCGCCAACCTTCATGCTAGATGAATCCTCGATCTTAACTTCTTTAAGTTTTTTGGAAAGCATATCTTTAACATGGCCTGCTTTAGCTTTATTAAGTTTCTTTTCTTGGCCAATTCCAAGCTGCACAGCATTGTAACCCTCTTTTTCAAGAGTTTTGACCTGAATAATGTCATTTGGAGTTACGTCTAACCAAGTAACACCTAGTACTTCTCCCGAATCTGAGATAAGTTGTGACATTCCAATTTTTTTAGCAAGCAAACTATTTACCATATTTATAAGATTTCTTCTAAAGAGATTTATTGTCCTCTACAGAAGAATAAGTTAGTTTAATTTGTCAGGATTTACATTTTCACTTCGATACTGACACCGGCTGGAAGATTGAGATTAGTTAATGCATCAATCGTCTTAGGGCGCGGATCGGTAATTTCTATCAAGCGTTTATGAATTCTCATTTCAAACTGTTCACGAGAATCTTTATGGACAAATGTAGAACGGTTCACAGTGTATTTCTTTTTTTCTGTTGGCAAAGGAATAGGACCAATCACATTAGCACCGGTTCTTTCTGCGGTTTCCATGATCAATTTAGTAGACTGGTCAATAATCCTATGATCATACGCCTTTAAACGAATGCGGATTCGTTGTTTTGAACCAACTTCCTTAGTTGTAGATTGTTTTTTGTTGGCCATATCGCCTATATATAAAGTTTCTTTTTGATAATTTATATTTTGTCTTTAACAGAGTCCGAGTCCAACTTTCGGCTGGACCCGAACAAAGCTAAATTTTATTTATTACTTAATGACCTTGGTTACTGCACCAGCGCCAACGGTTCTACCACCTTCACGGATAGCAAAGCGGAGACCTTCTTCCATAGCAACCGGAACGATAAGCTTAATCTTGAGTTTAACGGTATCACCTGGCATAACCATTTCCTGACCTTCTGGAAGTTCAAGTTCACCAGTTACATCGGTAGTACGAACATAAAACTGTGGTTTATAACCTTTGGTGAATGGAGTGTGACGACCACCTTCCTCTTTACCCAAAACATAAACTTCAGATTCAAATTCGGTATGAGGAGTAATGGAGCCTGTCTTAGCCAAAACTTGACCACGCTCAATTTCATCGCGCTCGATACCACGGAGAAGAACACCAACATTGTCACCGGCTTGACCTTGATCAAGAAGCTTTCTAAACATTTCTACTCCGGTAACAACAATCTTGCGAGTGTCTTTAATACCAACAATTTCAACTTCTTCATTAACCTTTACAATGCCTTGTTCTATTCTACCAGTAGCAACGGTGCCACGACCCTTAATTGAGAAAACATCTTCGATTGGCATCAAGAACGGTTTATCGATATCACGAACTGGGTCTGGAATGTATGTATCCATGGCCTCAAGAAGATCTAGTATTGGTTTGGAAGCAGCTTCGTCGTCTGGATTTTCAAGCGCCTTAAGAGCAGACCCCTTGATAATAGGTACTTCTTTGCCTGGGAATTCATATTTTGTAAGAAGATCTCTAATTTCTTCTTCAACCAAGTCTACCAATTCTGGATCATCAACCATATCGGTTTTGTTAACAAAAACGATAATATGTGGCACACCAACCTGCTTAGCAAGCAAGATATGCTCTCTAGTTTGAGGCATAGGACCATCTGTAGCGGCTACTACTAAAATAGCAGCGTCCATCTGGGCTGCCCCAGTAATCATGTTTTTAATATAATCAGCGTGTCCAGGACAATCTACGTGAGCATAGTGACGCTTTTCGGTTTCGTACTCCTGGTGAGAAGTAGCGATGGTAATACCGCGTTCCTTTTCTTCAGGTGCGTTATCGATATCCTCGAACTTTCTTGCGTTAGCCATACCCTTACTAGATAGAACCTGGGTAATTGCTGCAGTTAATGTAGTTTTACCGTGATCAACGTGACCGATTGTTCCTACATTAACGTGTGTTTTGTTTCTCTGAAATTCTTCTGCCATATAAACTCCTACAAATTAACTCTCTTATATACTTTTAGAAAATACATTAAATATTAGGTGTAGACAAGGGTTATTCAGGTTTAGTTTGACACAAAGCCCTATTTATGGCCTAAGATTGTCTTTTGCCTATGATCTCCTCTTGAACATTACCTGGCACCTCGGCGTACTTGTGAAACTCCATGGTATAAGAGGCGCGACCTTGGGTCATTGATCTTAAATCTGTTGCATAGCCAAACATAGATGCCAACGGAACCAAAGCAGTAACTGTTCTTGCGGTACCACGTTGGCCCATGCCCTCAATAATTGACCTGCGACTGTTAAGATCTCCTGTTACATCTCCCATGAATTCTTCTGGAACAACTACCTCAACCTTCATGATTGGCTCTAAAATTACTGGATTACCTTGTTTCACTCCATCTTGCAGGGCCATAGACCCTGCTATCTTAAAGGCCATTTCTGACGAGTCGACATCGTGATAAGAACCATCATATAGAGTAGCTTTAATACTAACTAGTGGATAACCCGCTACAACACCTTTGCTCATAGCCTCACGGGCACCTTTTTCTACGGCTGGGATATACTCTTTAGGAATACGACCACTAACAATTTTGTTAACGAATTTAAAATCTTCGTCTCCTTCTTCACCAAGTGGTTCGAATTTCATCAAGACATGTCCGTACTGCCCACGACCACCAGACTGACGAATATATTTAGTTTCTACATCGGATGGTTTTCTAATTGTTTCGTGATATGCCACCTGCGGCTTACCAATATTTGCCTCAACCTTGAACTCACGCTTCAAGCGATCGACAATAATGTCCAGGTGAAGCTCGCCCATTCCAGATATCTCAGTTTGAGCAGTATCTTCGTTTGTTTTTACCTTAAAGGTTGGATCTTCTTCGGCTAATTTACCTAACGCTATCGACATTTTTTCTTGGTCGGCTTTAGAGTTTGGTTCGATAGCAATTGAAATAACTGGATCTGGGAAAGTAATGGATTCAAGTATAATTGGATGACTTGGGTCACAAAGTGTATGACCAGTAGTAATCTTCTTAATACCAACAACAGCAACAATTTCACCAGCATAGGCTTCTCCTACTTCTTCACGGTGATTACTGTGCATACGAACAATGCGACCAACACGTTCTTTTTCACCGGTCGAAGTATTAAAAACATAAGACCCAGCTTTTAGAATTCCAGAATAAATTCTGATGTAAATTAATTTACCAATAAATGGATCAGTTGCAATCTTAAAGGCAAGTGCAGCTAGTGGTTTATCGTCTGAGGTCTCGCTTGTTACTTCTTCACCTGTTTTTGGATCGTTTCCTTTAACAGCAGGAACATCGAGTGGCCCTGGAAGAAAATCAACAATTGCATCCAGGAGTCTTTGAACGCCTTTATTTTTTAGAGCAGAACCAACTAATACTGGATACAAACTATTTTTAATCACGGCACTTCTAAGAGCTTTTTTAAGTTCATCTAT
This sequence comes from Patescibacteria group bacterium, assembly GCA_034658875.1. Lineage (GTDB taxonomy): Bacteria > Patescibacteriota > Kazan-3B-28 > Kazan-3B-28 > UBA10110 > JAYEGB01. The sequence goes on from JAYEGB010000002.1 coordinate 20,106, forward strand.
AGTTAAGGCTTGGTCTGCTAAAAACTTTTCCAGAAGCTCATCTTCAGTTTCGGCAATGGCTTCGATTAGTTGCTTTCTGTACTTTGCAACTTCTTCCTTCATGCCTTCTGGCACTTCGGCTTCGGTAATGGTTTTGCCTTGGTCATCGCCAAAAATATAAGCTTTTTCTGACAGAAGATCTACAAGACCCTTAAAGGTATCGTGGGCACCGATAGGCAATTGCAGAGCTATGGCTTTGTCTGTTAGCCTATCGTGAATTGATTTTAAGCTTGCATAAAAATCTGCTCCCATACGGTCCATCTTGTTGATAAGACAAATTCTGGGAACAGTATATTTATCGGCTTGACGCCAAACTGTTTCGCTTTGTGGCTCTACCCCAGCAACTCCGTCGAATACAACCACACCGCCATCTAGTACACGAAGCGATCTTTCAACCTCAACAGTAAAATCAACGTGACCTGGTGTGTCAATAATATTAATGCGATGATCATTCCAAAAACAGGTGGTTGCAGCCGAAGTAATGGTAATACCACGTTCTTGTTCTTGCTCCATCCAGTCCATAACGGCTTCTCCTTCATGCACTTCACCTATTTTATAGGTACGACCAGTATAAAAAAGTATGCGCTCGGTTACAGTTGTTTTCCCTGCATCAATATGAGCGATGATTCCAATATTTCTAGTTTGATCTAAACTATAGTCTCTTGCCATTTTATTCCCCTAAAATCTAGCAAAATGAGCAAAAGCACGGTTGGCTTCGGCCATTTTGTGTGTATCTTCTTTTTTCTTAATTGCCCCACCGGTATTGTTGTAGGCATCTACTAATTCTAATGAGAGTCTCTTTGCCATTGGCATACCTTTTTTCGATCTACTTGATCCGATAAGCCACTGCATACTTAAAATAATTTTTCTGGAAGCTGATACTTCAGTTGGAATTTGATAATTAGATCCACCGACTCTACGACTACGGAGCTGAACCATTGGAGAAATATTATCCATAGCTTTTTGAAATACTTCCATTGGTGGTTTTTTTAGTTTAGTACCAGCATCTTTTAGGGCTTCGTAAACAATTCTTTCGGCAACAGTCTTTTTACCGTTAAGCATGATTTTATTAATGAGGCGTTGTACTAAAACACTGCCATACTTACTGTCTGGTGGAATCTCTCTTTTTTGTGCTTGTCCTTTACGTGCCATATTATTTATTCACTTGCTTCTTCGGTTGGCGCAGCGGTTGCAACTGGAGTAGCACCATCGGCACCTTTTTTAGTTCCATATTTACTACGTCCTTGCTTGCGATTAGAAACGCCAGCGGTATCTAGTGTGCCACGAACTACATGATAACGAACACCCGGAAGGTCTTTTACACGACCACCCCGAATCATAACAATAGAGTGTTCTTGTAGATTATGTCCTATCCCAGGAATGTAAGCTGTTACTTCCATACGATTAGTTAACCTAACACGAGCCACCTTACGAAGAGCTGAGTTTGGCTTCTTAGGGGTAACAGTAGTCACCTTTACACAAACACCTCTTTTTTGAGGGGAACCCTTAAGAGATTTTGTTGGACGATTTTTTAGCGTATTAAAACCAGACTGCAAAGCAGGAGATTTCGATTTTTTCACAAGTTTTTTGCGAGGCTTCCTAATTAACTGATTAATCGTTGGCATAATACATTAATTAATAATACCTGTGCCTGGTAATACTAAGCTATTTAAACTTTTATTTGAACTCTTGTCAATCTTCCTTATCTGGAGCATCTTTTTTGTCTTTCCTATCATGAAAACCAGTACCAGCTGGTATCAAGCGACCAATAATAACATTTTCCTTAAGTCCTTTAAGACGATCGATTTTACCCGATGTAGCTGCATCAACTAACACCCTCGTTGTTTCCTGGAAGGAAGCAGCTGAAAGGAAACCATCGGTATTAAGCGCAGCTTTAGATATACCCATCAAAAGTTTTTCGAAGTTTGGCTTTCGTTTACCCTTACTTTCTAACTCTTCTGTAACTCTTTCAATCTCAAGACGCGAGATAATTTCTCCAGCAATGTAATCACTATCACCTTCGTCTTCTATACGAGCCAAACCAAACATGCGTTGAACAATTACTTCAACATGTTTGTCATTAATATTTTGACCTTGAAGAGCATAGATCTTTTGAATTTCACTTAAAATATATTGCTTTACAGTATCTTCACCCATTACTTGCATCAAGGCCTTGAGGTTGTAGTGACCCTCAGTTAGTCTGCCACCTTTTTTAACCTTGTCGCCATCATTCACCTTTAAGAACATGCTTGAAGTAATTGGATATTCGAGCATTTCTTTCTTCTGATAGGAAATGTAACCCTTATCATTTTGCACAGATACCGTTCCAGTAACAACGGATGGAATTTCTACACCTTTATCATCGGTAGCAATAACATCGCCTTTCTTAATCTTGGCACCATCTTTTACTTTAAGAGTTATCTTTTTACCAGTTGGCAATTCCACTGTTTTATTATCAGTAAATAAGAGTTGCAGGAATTTTTTATTATTAATTTCAGCAATCTTTATACTGCTATCCTGTTCGGCAATCATTGCTTCAGTTTTTGGATTACGAGCTTCAAATAACTCTTCAACACGAGGAAGACCTTGGGTAATATCAAGCGCGCTGGCCACACCACCGGTATGGAAGGTACGCATAGTAAGCTGAGTACCTGGTTCACCGATACTTTGAGCAGCAATAATACCAATGGCTTCACCTTGCTTGACTAACTTGGCAGTAGAGAGATCTTCGCCATAACACTTTTGACAAACTCCAC
>JAYEGB010000003.1:0-6386 GCA_034658875.1 Patescibacteria group bacterium
GTAAGATTAACCACATGCTCCAATACTTGATCCATCACTAATAATTCCATAGAATTATCCGCAAAAGGCAATGATTCAACCCGGCCATATTTAATATAATGTGCTTTCTTGCTTTGCGCTTGCCGAACATACGTCTTAATTATGTCTATGCCATAGCGACGCTTAAAGCCGCGCTTCTGTAGAAAATCCAAAAAACCACCGGCGGCACAACCAACATCCAGAACACCGTCAGTCTTGTTGGCGTAACTGTTAATTAAATCATAAAGTCGCGCATACCTGTTCAAGGCATTAGGACTATTGCTCCCGGGCCTATCGCCAGACTTATCACCTGACTTAATATTAATCTGAGCGTACTCTGTTTCATAATATTTAATTAGATCAACCATTTCTTGTACCGATAGCTGGTTATAAATATGGCCGCATTGCAAACAGACACCTATGCGAACAAATCTGTATAAAATAGATTGATCAAAATTACCACAATTTAGACGCAGGAGCTGTTTTGATTTACTAGAGCCGCATATAGGACAGGACATAGTTGTTTTCTGATAAAATTATATGGATATTTTTGTAATATATACATTATATATTGCTAGGCTACCGCATTTACGATATAGCTAAAAGCGGCAGTACAAAAACCTGCCGCCATAGATGATTTCTATCCTATTAATCTCATTTTCCCATAATTTTCTGGAGTAGGCCCCTCATAAACGGATCAATATTATCTGGCATGCCCCGCCGGAGTTGGTCGCATTTGCCACAGATGGGATGTTGTTTTCTTGTGCCTTGGAGCATCATACGTTGATGTTCCGACAACAGGTTTCCTTGCCAAATCTGTTGTACGCTCTCTTGGCGCACATCGCCGATCACCAACCTTCTTTCCCAGTCGAGAAAACAGGCACTGGCAATTCCAGATGAATTGATAGAGAAGGAGTAGAAAATATACGGACACACCAATACTTCTTCGATGGCTTGTCCATATATCCCCACATTTGGATTGGTATGAATGTCTCTGGAATCGAGGTCAAACTCTGGCCAACATGCCATGACATGTTCGATAAACACCTCGTCAGCAATATCACCAAATAGATCCAGAAACCGATTTTGATCATCTGCGGATATAACATCACCGTTAATCTTCACATGCACCACGCATTTTCCGCGGCTATGTTCGTAAAAATAGGCAACATTATCCACTATTTGCTGAAAACTGATCTTAGTCTGCGTAAAATCCCGATATTGATCGTCGCGCACTCCGTAAAGCGAAATGTTGATCCGATCTAACCCAGCCTCGATCAACTGCAAGCTCAATTCCGGAGAAAGTAAGGCCGCGTTAGTGGTAGTATCAACTACTCCAGCACAGCCTTTCTGTTTAGCATAAGCCACCATGTCTGAAAATTTCGGGTTTAGCAAAGGCTCCCCGTCTTTGTATAGACGAAGAACTTTTAACGGATTCTCGAATTCCAGAATATCGTCTACAATCTTAATGAAAAGATCGAAGCCCAAAAGTCCATGCATTCTGCCCTTGGTTTTCCTCATCAACTCCCTGTCTCCTGTCGGACAAAATTTGCATTGGAAATTGCACACATCCGCAGGATCGACATTTATAATAAAGGGTGTTGGCAAGGGAATGAGCTTCTCTAATCTTGGCCGGTCTTCTAACCGAATCCTGGGCAAAAACTTAGCTTTCATGAGCAAACTCCTTTATAGCAACATTGAAACTACGCGGTTTTGGTGTAAAAGATAATACATCTCGAATGCAAGCGCCCGAAATGTAAAGATTTGATAATTATGTAAACGTACATTAGCAAGATCTGACTATAGCAAAATTACTGGTCGAGGTCAATTGTACACGACTGTCTTACTCCAATCAAACGTTTAAACAAATTCCCCAAAACTATAAACGGCTCATTGCTTGCCCGCCTTGGGCGTGGATGAGCCGTTTAATTTAGAGCCTAGATTTCCTCTCGTCATCCTTAACTGGCTCACCGATAGGTGAAGTCCGGATTGGGGATCCAGAGCTTGCTCGCAGATAAATCTGCAGGACATAGTCAGAGATAAACAAATGTTTATTTCTGGATTCCCGCCTGCGCGGGAATGACAGAGATGGGTCGGGAATGACAGAAGTGGGTCGGGAATGACCCCAATGCCTGAAAGGTTCGGGGCAGGCGAAAGATACATTGGGGATGACAAAACAAAAACGTCATAATGACACAGAAGGGGGAACTTCTTAAACGGCTCATTGCGTGAGCCGTTTGGTTTTAGGTGGTTTTTACCAGACACAACTCCTTGATCATCTGCTTCAAAGATGGGATTTGAAGTTTTTCGTTTAAGCCTTTATTAGTGCGAAGCCTGCGATCGGCAGAAGTATCGGCTTCGACAGCATTTATAGCACAACCAAGCTCTAATGCTTCGTTTAGCTGAATCAAAAGGTCGTGCTTAGTGATATCGTCAGAGAAGATATGATAAATGCCAGAATCCACCAAAACTTCTTTGTCGATAATTTTTTTGATGGCTTTGGCAAGTTCGCTACTAGTAATGCCATTCCATAAATGATTTGTAAATCCGTTTATTTCTTTTCCTTTTTGGGAAATCAGCCATTCAAGTAAACCCCTACTCCCCGAAAGCTCGTACCCAATAGTTGAGAAACGCAATGTAATAGCTTTCATAGGTTCTCCCAGCATTTTGGTAACACCATATAAGTCTGACGGAAGTTTTTGGGAAGTCTCATCATACGGAGCATCTTCGATACTATTGAATACGCAATCGGTTGTAACGTGAATAAACCTATTTCCAAACTCTTCAGCTAAAATATGTGGCAAAACTGAATTCACATAAAAAGCCAAATCAGGCACATCGTCACAAAACGGATTAATAATACAGCTGGCGTTTACTATAAAATCGTAATCTCTTAAAAATTCTATTAATTCGCCTAATTTTTCTCCATACTTTTCGCCATGAAAAGATGCAAGTTGCTCTTTGTATAAATCGGCAAATTCAATTTGGAACATAGTTAAGTTCTCCGCTTCTTCGAAGCGTTCGAACAATAGATTTAGACGATCTTTATTTCTAAAAACAAGCCCAAGCTCGTATTTGTCTTTGAATAAATCGTAAATAGCACTACCGACAAGACCAGTAGGGCTGATAATGGCTACTTTTGGTTTGGTTGTATTCTCCATATCATTATCATTTCCTGAGCTTGCCTGCCCGTTCTGTAGTCCCAACATGTCGGGACGAATACGGGTCGAAGGATAACATTATTGTAACGCTTCGACGCTGCTCAGCGAATATTATTTATTTATAACCCAATTTTGGCCGGATCTTTTTCTACCCCTAGCGCTTTTTTGGAAAATTCTCGGATTTCGTCTGGAGTTAGGCGTCTTTCTGTGTCAGAAGTATAGGCACGACCATAGTCATCGCGAATTTTTTCTGTACCTATTACGGCAAAACCGTCTTTGGTTTCGGCAAGACGAGTAAATTCCTCAGAAGAGATAAGAGTTTCGTGCAATTTTTCTCCGCGCATCTTACCAATTATTGTAATATCATCAGAAAAGGCTTTGGCAATATCGCCCAAAGAAGCTGCTGGCATTTTTTTAACATATACGCTGCCATCCATTGGTTCTTCCAATGCCTTGATAATTAAACTTATGGCTTCGTCGATAGTTAGAATAAAGCGAGTCATAGTTGGGTCGGTAACGGTAAGGCTTTTACCCTCCTTAGCCATTTGGTAAAAGAGTGGCACTACGCTACCGCGGCTACCGAATACATTACCATAACGAGCAGAGTTATAGTTGTAAGATGTAAATATCTTTTCTTGAAGAGCTTTTGTCATACCATAGGCATTTACTGGGTCTACACCTTTATCACTCCCTACGGTAATGGCTTTTTTAATACCAAGATAAGTTGCAGCCCTAGCCACATTTTCGGTACCAAACACATTAGTACGAACGGCTTCTAGCGGATGTTGCTCACAAACCTCGATGCGCTTCATTGCAGCAGCATGAATAACAGCATCACAGCCACGCATAGCTTTGTAAACAGAATCAAAATCGCGAACATCGCCAATAATAAATTTTACCTTAGGATATTCGCGCTCGAGCATGGCTTGTTTTAATTCGTCACGAGAAAAACCAACGATCTCCCATTTGCCGTAATAGCGCTTAAGCAGTTCCTTCCCTAATGTTCCTGTGATCCCCGTGATAAATACTTTCATATTGATTTAAATTATTCCATTTTTTGTGTCATCCTCGGGCGTGACCCGGGAATCCAGAAAAAATTTTATTTTTCTTACTCGCTGAGCAAATCCGCCAACTGACGGAAGGCTCAGGAAATATTTTATTCTTTAATAGACCTTTTCTTTATATCCCATAATGAACTTTATCATTCTATCGGATGGGCTACCTTCGTCTTGATACAAGTCTACCCAATTAGCTGGCATGGCCAACATTGTGTCTACGGCCCTTAAGATTTCGTCTGGGCTATCAACCCCGGTAAGCAGAGTTGCACCGGCTTCTAGCACTTCTGGGCGCTCCATAGCCTTACGAATAACTACCGAAGGCACTTTAAATACTGCCCCCTCTTGTGGGACAGTACCACTATCACTAATTAGACACTTGGCGTTTTTTTCTAAGGTTAAAAAGTCCATTAACCCCATGGCTTCCATCACCCGAACCGACTGTGGCAAAATAATACCAAGATTCTTAATTTTTTCGAGTGTCCTTGGATGCAAACTCCAAATAACTGGATCTCTATATTTTTCGGCAACTTTAGCTAAACCCTGAGCGATATTTTGAAGAGCAGTTAAGTCTTCGACATTTTCTTCGCGATGAGTGGTGGCCAAAAAGTAGTTTTTAGATTGAACACCGACCTTTTCCAAAATATTTGTATTAGCCTTTGGAGCAAAGGCTCGTAAAACTTCAATATACGGGTCACCAGTAACAAAAATTTTGCTTGGATTAATGCCTTCGTTAAGTAAATTTTCGCGGGGAGCTTCGCGGTATGGGAAAAGCCAGGTCGAAATGTGATCGATCATTCTACGATTCTGTTCTTCTGGCACTCTGCGATCAAACGACCTGTTCCCTGCTTCCATATGCAAAATTGGGATGCCCATTCTGGCTGCCACAATAGAAGATAGAGCGCTATTAGTATCGCCTAACACAAGATAAAGATCTGGATTTTCTTGTTTTAGTATCTCTTCGCTTTTTTCGATAATGTTAGCAATCTGCTTACCTAATGTGTCGGCAGCCACCCCAAGATAGTGATCGGGCTCTCTAAGGCCAAGGTCTTTAAAGAAAACATCTTTCATGTTTTTGGCCCAGTTTTGCCCAGTATGAACCAAGATATGGTCGACATTTGGCAAAGCATCGAGCTTTTTTATAACCAAGGCCAATTTTATAATTTCTGGTCTGGTTCCAATAAAAGTAACTATCTTAAGTGGTTTCATACAAATTTAAATTACCTACTAATAAACTAGTATACCTGATAATGCTATTTATTCAAGCCTAGAGCCAACTTCTTTAAAATCCACCTTCGGCTACCGAAAATAGCTTCCCTTCTTGAGGTAGGCCACCTAAATCTTGGTTTGATTCAAGCTCGGCCAAAATAATCCCTACTGTTTCGTGTTCCTCTCCCGCTAAATCCATATATACATCTATCGAGGCCTCATTATAAATATCTACTATAAATGGTTCGTCGAACTCTATAGTTTGTTTTATATAGGTGCCATCGTAAACCCACTCTTCTCCCGTTACTTCAAAATCGACATCGTTTGGTGAAGTAATAGTTAAACTATGCAAGGTTGGAAAGCTAATTACTTGACGCTGCAGGGTGCCAACCAAATAGAATGTAGCACCCGTTACACTTACCGATCTTGTAATATCGCTATTGATATCGAAACGAGCAAGCCATTGATCATTTTTATCTACCAGTGTGGTTGGTTGATTAGTATTTAGCGAAACATATACCGCTCCCTTGCTTACATTATCCCCTGCTACAACAGTTGTGGGGTTTTGAACGGCTAGGGTCGATAAAAAACTTCCAACCACTACGGCCAAAGCTAATGAAAATACATCATGAAAGTTAATTTTGTAGTTCATAGTAAAATTCTAAACAATATACTGGCTACATTATACCTCTTACTTAAACGGCTCATAAATGAGCCGTTTAATTTAAGACCTAAATTCCGGATCTAGTGTTCATCATACGATTCTTGACATGTCACGCTTGCCTACCTACCCGATCATTTCTGCATCGAGATCATCCTCAACTGGCTCACCGGTAGGTGAAGTCCAGATTGGGGATCTCCTGGCCAACCAAGTCCGGTTACGGGCAGGCGGACAGTAAAGATAAAGTAGTTCTCGATAGTACTCGAACAATAAGAATCTTTA
>JAYEGB010000004.1:0-6364 GCA_034658875.1 Patescibacteria group bacterium
CATACTCATAGCACGTAATGCCTCAGTACGAGCAATGACCTCCGAACGGTATTTAAGAAACCGTTGACGATAACGATCCGTCATGTTATCTATCTGAGCAGAAGTCAATGTTTTCTTTCCCGTTATTGCTCCACGCACCGTAGAGTCAAACCGCTTATCTCTCAGTTTAGCGCGAAGTGCCCGCTTATCTCTTTGGACCAGCATTTTTCTATAATTACGTACTGCCTGTTCCTGCTGAGTAGTTAATCCCAAAGTATCCCGAAAGTCCCTAGCCATTTTACGAGGATTGTTTCCGGCGATTATATTAGCACGTATATTTTGCATAATACCCAAACGAGTAGACGCACCAATTTCCTGAACCAACGCCATGTTGTGGGAGGTCACTACAGAAGAAACAGAAGGGTCTAAGACATTGAACGCATACGGGGCAAGTAGTACGCCTTTGGGCAAAAGACCAATACTCAGTCTACCACTCTCGGCAACTGCCGCGTTCAATTCTGGAACTAAATCGCTGGCTATTTGATCGTTCATGGTATTTAGTAACGCCAATACAGCACTTACTCCTCCACTCATAAATAACTTTTCAATCTCTATCAAAGTCAACCGACTTTTTATGCTGGCAAACGCCGCAAGAAAAGCCCTTTGGATTCGAGGCTCGAACTTGCTTGCGACAAAATCAATTCGCTGACGAACACTTGACATCACTCACTCTCAAGTTCCGCATCGCCATCACCCAATCCCGCTTCCCTGCCCATCTCATTAACTTCTGCCTCAACTTCAGCAAGGGACTTTGCTTCCGCCCCTCTTTCGGGAAGCTTCGCAGCTTGTCGTAATCGATGCTCCAAATCATCATCGGGGAATAAAGGCATACCAGCCGCCGACAACCGCTCAACGTATTCACCCAATTCTTCTAAATCTTCAGGAGACGCAGGACCAGGATAAATACCAGGCATCGTCTCACGGGGAAAACTATTTAAATCCCATAAATTAGGAACCAACCGGCGGTTAAGAACAGCAGCAATACCATTCAGCCACCCCTCTATCGTCTTTTGGAAAACACCCAATTTAGTTTTACTAAGCGCATAACTCCCACGCTCAGCACCGCCCATTAAGATAAAATCAGCCACGACCGTTCGGGACATATCAAACTGATAGCCCTGTATTGCCTTACGAGTATCAATAGCACGAGAGCCGTTAGTGGAAAGAAGGTCTAGTCGAACCTTCGGCATATTAGTGTAAGTCTGATCTCCATTCATCCAAGGATCGGATGGAAGAACCGCACCACCTTGCTCATTAAACTTGATGTCTCTGGCTAATTTCACGTATTCTGCTACAGCAGCCACATCCGTAGGATCATCGGAAGCCATAACTTCTTGCGGAATATAAACTACCGGAAGGCCGTTCAGTTCGCGTTCGACTGCGATGGCTTCAATCTCTTGGATGTTCTTTAAGAAGTACCAAGGACGATAGGCATTTCTTAATACACTACGGCCCTCCGGTGAGTTCTTGTTTCGATGGGCACAAAATAACAACGCCCGATTATAAGGAATATACAGCCGCGTACCCCGATTAGGGGGATACTGCCACATACCCAACAACTCCCCGTCATCTGTCATCTCCCACTTATCCAAAGTCTCCTGACCTCGTATAGACAGTTTACGAAGCCCAATAGTTCCATCATTAAATATAGAATTGAATGTAGGATTGGTATAGGACGGTCCCTTGCGTAACTTAAGAACCACCTCAAAGTAGCTCCACCCGTATACCAACATACTCATTACATCAACAATAAAATCTTCCCAACTCGTATCCATGTCTGCAAAAAGAACCCCCTCCAACCACTCGACGCCTGAGAAAGCATCAGTGGTTGAAGGGACATCTGCATCCGTCGTACCGTTGTTGGTTAAGGGATTGGTGGAGTCGGAAGATTCTTGACTATCTCGAACAGACCATTTTACAGATCGTACTACCATTTCAATAACATGAAGCATTGACCCTATAATAGGATCGTTGTCCGCCATCTGGCGAAAGACTTTACGGCCACGACTTCCCTGAAGAGCTGGAATAAACTCTTCATGGACGTAACCGCTATTTATCTTTGCGCCCTCTACCCCCAACTCACCACGTATTACACGACGCTGGCGTTTTACAGGAGTAAAATTTGCCTTTTTGCCTGATCCCATGATGGCATATTACCTCAAATATCTGTCATGCCTCGTTGCACTCCACCAGATTCTAGTCTAATTCCGAAACCTACACAAGTATTTTCTTTAGAATATTTTTGTACAGATGGGTGCTTCCCAAAATCACGACCTCCCGCGATACCAATGGGAGCTGATACTTTGTTATCGTGAACGTGATTAAGAAGTGCATGAAAGGCTCTACTACATGCGTCAATCTGGTCTAAGAACTCCCCATTAGGAAACAAACGAGCTTCCGCGAGAAAATCATCATTCCAAGGCCCTTCCACCAAGAATACACAACCCATTTCAACCTGAGCACTGAGCGCCATAGCCCGCTCGATCTTGGAACCGCTCTCTAAAGAACACCGTGCGTTATACCCTGCCAACTTCTTAATTAACTGTCGAACTTGGTACTTTCCAGCCTGCCCAGGGTCTTGGGGAATGTCAATCATAACGGAAGGCCCATCGGCTTCCGCCATCGCTCGTAAAGTAGACTCCATCATAAATGGAGTGCCCCGAAACCGCTTAATGTGCTCGATATAGTAATTACCCTCAAAACACCGTCGCATACGCACACCGGCTGTCCAGGCTGCACGAGCGTCCTCTGATGCTGCAAAATCCCACCCTCGAACAATAGCACCCGTAGCAGGCACTTCTCGACGATTTATTATTTGAAACCAACTAGGCCGGAACATGTTTCCCTGCGCCTGAATCTCCCAATCACCATCTAATAGTTGAGCGCGAGTAACCGCATCCAACTTCATCAGACTTCGCGTATACTCCTTCTGGTCTAAATATGGATTATCAACTAATTTAGCCGAAATGAATACAACGCCGTCTTCACGAGTAGCCGCATCAACGTACTTCTTTTTAACCCACGCTCCTCTTGCGATCTGCTCGGCGGCAGGCGGGTTACTGGCACATCTGTACCGAACAGGAATGGGCGCTTCTAACTTCCGACGCAACCGACTGAACATGTACTCAGCTTGATTCGCTCGAATTTGAACGCATTCATCAATCCCAATAAACTGGTAAGCGGCTGATTGGTAGTTGAAATGATCGTCAGGGCCATCTAAGTACCCAAATGCCAACGTACTCGTGCCACCTCCCGGACATGGGAATGTCCATTCCCGATTATCTCCATTCCAATGCGCATTCGTGTTAATAAGCCAATCTTTGCTCCTGGATATGAGAGAATCGGCTTTGGTAAGGTTTTGAAAAGTATTTCTGATAAGTAATGCGGAGTACCCCGGAATATCAACGTACTGAAGAGCGGCCATGAGTAACGCATCGCTATTATGCGTCACGGTGAAATCATTCGTAATGAACAATCCATTCGGATGGCTGACGGTAATACAGCGCATCTCTTCCTGTTGTGGTAACTTCTCAATAGACTCAATCCGCTTGTACATAATGCAGTCACGGCGACTCTTGGCTCGTTTCTTCTTACGTGGAGAATAAAATAACTTCTCACATTTCCGATGCTTGATATAGAGGTCGTAGGAATCCTGACAGGCAACCCGCTCCCCATTCTCATCCAAGTAGTGAGATGGGTGTGGGCCTGTGATTGTGACAACACTTCCGAGAGAACGAAGAACAAACGCCATGTCTTGGGCTAAAGTGAGGCTGACTGTTGTATAATAGACTTGCCCACGATTATCTACATACCCGTCAGTATCCATTAAGCCCTTAACAAGTGCGTACCGATCTTTGATGGAAGCGTATTTGTAGCAATCTGGAATAAATTTCGTAAAACTGGTTGTGCCGAGTAAGCCGTATGTCCTAAGAGAACTGGTCAGATGATTCTGAGCACCCCCTAAAAAACGACAAGTACGAACAAGCTTGTTTGGGGTCTTATACACACCGCACTCGTCAGCCGAAAGAGATATGGCACGTTGAAGCACTTTCTCATCTTCACTATGAAAAGTAAGCGTCGGAGAAGCATTCCCTGTTATGCACCCATTCCCCAATAAAGCACCTAATAAATAAGGGGGAATTAAAGGATTCCGTTCATGCTCCCACCGAGATGTGCGATTAAATGGAACTTCGTGATTGATGGGGATAAGTGGCTTCTCTCCGCGCCTCAGCCAATCAATCAACACGGGAATATCTACAATCTGAGCACTTGCTTCTCCCATTACTCGCTTATTATTCATCTTGCGGCTACGACGTGCTTTCCAGGCCAGCCAACGGTGTTCATCGTTACAGATAACCTCAGTCCCGTCATGGAAGGATACTTTGTACGCATCGAACATTGAGATGGGATGAAGCTGGAGTATACGTGCCACTGTGCCGTCTGGATTAGTAACGGCATCTCCTACTTTAAGGTCTCCCGTCGCTCTGAATCCGAAAGGTGTTAATACACCTGAACATAAGTTCAGGCCCTTGCCGCCACCAGCCGAGCCGCCATAAAATGCGTCTAGGCAATTCAGTAATAGGAATGCTTGCTGTTTGGGGGTAGGAGTATGGGGGATATAGGGGGTTAATCTAGGCGTCAGTTCCCGGCCCAATTCCGGGTGTGCTTCAGCGTAGGCTAAAAGAGGGTCTTTCGCTTCCCCCACGCTCCGTTCCCGTTTGACTCTAGGCATAAGACCATGTCCCCTTTCTATGCCGTTGGCAACAGTATATATGGAAACAAAACAAAATAGAACCCCCTAATTGAAAATAAAATACAGACTATAATAAGGTAAGGAATTAAAATAACAGAAATGGAGAAAAGTCTAATGGACATCGGAGAACACACGATAGCCCACCGCCGCTGTATCCTGCAAGTAACCCCACAAGCACTCGTGGCAATTATCAAACATCCGAGTCAATCATTCTCAGTAGAGAACGGATTACCAAAAGACACGAGAGTTATCAGTTCAATTTATAACCACGTCTTAGATTTATTTGAAATTGTATTGGAGTCGGAGTATTTCCCAGAACTTATTCCCGGTGATCCTATCCCCAATATAGACACTCAACCCAGTATCGTGAAACACGATAATACTGAGACTAATACACAAGACGAGTATTCAACAAAGGTAAAAAAACTCAAGGATTTGAGAAATGGAGATGAGTTCTATTTGACGGATGAAACGAAGGATAAGTATGTCGTTATCAAATTTGTCCCCAACCCCAGAAGATTTTCTTTCCTCTGTGAATCATGTCCTAAAAAGAATGTAATTCTCTGTAGACCATGTAATAGTAGAAGTAACGACAAATTAGTCTACATGGATACAGAAACACCCGTATTCATACTAATAAGGAAAATACCCACTCGCCTTGGGAAAATAAGGAGTGGGGACACGTTCCGTATACCGGGAGAGAAATACCGCTATGTGCGAATAACTAATACTACACCTAGTGAAGATATTGTGTGTATTCCATTGCATTACCTTTGGGAAGGTATGTGTAATAAACCTCTTACTTCGTTCGATAGGGGTACAGAAATCACTAACGTACAGACTAAAGAGGATACTGCTTTAGAATACGGAATACTTGGTATGGGCATGTCATTATCTGAATACATGAAGAAAGTAGAAAGTTTAGACCAAAACCCTAGACTAGTTTAAGACTAAAACCAAAAACCACTTACTGTTCTAAAATCCCCACCAGAAAACCACTTTCCAACTCCCCATAGTATAAATAAGGTAAAACCCCCTAGACTAGACTAAATCTATGAACCTTAGTGATATAATATAAGAACCCTAGACTAAAACCCTAGACTAGGCATATCTGTTTAAATTCAATGGTTTATTAAAGGGTATAGACTAGGCTTAGACTAAATATTGAGTATTGTACCAAAGAATCTAGGTATAATACAGTAATAGACTAAAAATGAGTAATGTATTTAAAAATTGGGGAGAGTGGTTAACCCACCATCAATCCAACCCCCCCTAACGGGTTTTTTGGTAGTCTGAAGATTTGGGATATACTAGTCTAGGCAAGGAAGTAACGGTATCTAGTCTAAGTAAGTAGGGTACTGTACTGGACGTGGTAAGTATTCGATCCTTAGACTAAGCAAGGTATTAAACTCTAGACTAGGGTAGTAATGGTACTTAGACTAAGCAAGGTAACGGCTGTAGACTAGGTGGATAATGGGAGGAAAAGCCTATGCCTAGGGGGGTATTACGATTTTTTAGATCGTATTATTGGGGGACTGTAGATCACGCCATTCCCTTACTATCCTTACTTTC
>JAYEGB010000005.1:0-6275 GCA_034658875.1 Patescibacteria group bacterium
CATAGCCGCCAGTTAACCTCCAGAGAAGAAATGCTACTAATGATCAAGCGAGATGCTGCGAGGGCTACAGACTGCGGTGATTAATGGAGACACATTTGGGTTTTTGGCATTTTAGAGGAAGGAAGGGGCAACCACCTGTGGTTGCCCCTCTTTATTTGACGTAAAGAAACCAAAATGTTACTCTGACAGGGTTAAATTAAAGTTTTCCAAGATATGAAAAAGGATATTCACCCACAATATTTCCCAGACGCCAAGATCCAATGTGCTTGCGGCAATGTAATCAATGCTGGCTCTACTTTAGAGAGTGCTTCTGTTGAGGTATGTTCTAACTGTCATCCTCTATATACCGGTAAGCAAAAATTTATCGATAAAGCTGGTCGTGTTGAGAAATTCTTAGAAAGAGCAGAAAAAGCTAAAAAGAAAACTAAAAAATCTAAATAACAAGAGAAGGCAGCTTTAATGTATTATAAGTCTATAAAAGCTGTTTTTTATTATGAATAGTATTGATGTAACACAATTTGAAAAGGAACTTACAGAAGTTAACGAAAAGTTATCAAAGGCTTCCGAGCTTTCGCCTAACGAAATAAAGAGTTTAGGTAGACGCCAAACATTTTTAGATAAAATTATTTCGACCCATACGGAGTTAGGGGAAATTAATAAAAAGATTTCCGACAACCAAGAGATCGCTGATGAAAAAGACCCAGAATTATCCAAAATGGCAGAAGAAGAACTCCCTGATTTAAAAGAAAGGGCTACTAATTTAAATAAAGAATTAAAAACTTTGCTCAATCCCGACGCAGCCAACTGGCAAAAAGATGCCATTTTAGAAATTAGGGCTGGAACTGGTGGTGATGAGGCTGCTATTTTTGCTGGTGATTTAGCCAGGATGTACACTCGCTTTGCGGCCGAAATGGGTTGGAAGATAATTGTCTTGGACGAAAACAAATTAAGTGATGGCAGTGGATATAAAGAAATTATCTTTCAAATAGAAGGAGAAAGTGTGTTTGGAAAACTTCGCTTTGAGAGCGGAGTTCATCGAGTACAACGCATCCCAGAAACCGAATCTAAGGGCAGGGTTCATACCTCGGCAGCCACAGTGGCCGTTCTGCCAATGGCAGAAGAAATTGAAGTAGATATAAAGCCAGATGATTTGCGAATAGATGTATTTCACTCCTCTGGTAAGGGTGGTCAGTCTGTAAATACTACGGACTCGGCTGTGCGTATTACTCACCTTCCTACAAATATTGTTGCTACCTGCCAAACCGAACGCTCCCAAACTCAAAACAAAGAAAAAGCAATGGCGGTTTTAAAAACCCGCGTACTAGACCAACAAGCCGAAGAACAGCGCAGGAAACAAACTGAATCGCGCCGGTCGCAAATTGGCAGCGGAGATAGGTCAGAAAAAATTAGAACCTACAATTTTCCCCAAGATAGAATTACCGATCACCGTATAGGTAAAAACTGGCATAATATTAGCCAAATCCTTGATGGTGATCTAGATCACATCATAAACGAGCTAGAATCGGCTGTTTTGGAAGAGTAAATTCAAACGGCTCATTCATGAGCCGTTGACCCAATTGCTCTATTTCCCCAGATCTAGATACTCTAAAACAATCTTTTTTACATTCTTTACGGCATCTTGAAGATGCCCTTCTTTGTTTGTCACACTGTAGGAAAAAACAGACTCTTTTTCCATGGCTTTTTTAGCAAGTTCCATACGCAAAGCAATTTCTTCCATGCTTTGGCCTCGAATGATCATTCGTTTTTTTAAAACTTCTAATGATGCTGGTTTTAAAAATATCACCAGGGCATCGGGGTTACGGTTCTGGATGTTATTAGCCTCATTTGGATCCACATCAATAATAGGGATCTTACTTTCTCTCCTAGGCACATCCATGTCTTTGTATTGAGTACCGTAATAGTGGTCATTAAAATAATTATGCTCTATTAATGCATCGTCTTTAATGAGACCCTTGAACTCTTTTTTAGAAACAAAGTGACGATCAACACCATCTACTTCACCTTCTCGCATTGGACGAGTTGTTGTAGTTACTACTTTCTGCAGTGGTAAAGTCTTTATAAGCTCTGCTTCGATGGTATCTTTCCCAGCACCCGATGGACCGGTAAAAACTATTAGCTTATTTCTTATTTCTAACATCTTGTAAAAAATTATTTAAATCTTCTGGTAGGTTGGATGTATATTTGCGTATTTTTTTGTCCCAATCAGTAAATTCAATACTTTTTGCATGCAAAAATTGGCGAGCCAAACCTTCTGTTCTCCCGCCATACAAAGTGTCCCCTGCTACCGGATGGTCTAATGCACTTAAATGAACTCTTATTTGATGAGTGCGGCCAGTTTTTGGACAAACATCAATTAGCGAATAGCCCGGGAAGTAATCGATCACTTCGTACTTACTTTGGGCACTTCGACCATCTTCTTTAATAGTAAACTTCCCTTGCTCTCTTTTAATTGGTAAATCTAAATTCGAAGATGACGGAGTTAGCCTCCCCTTAACTAATGCTGTATATGTTTTAGATATCTTACGATCAGCAAAAAGTTTAGTCAGATACTCTTTAGTTTTTGCATTTTTGGCGACCAATACTAACCCCGAAGTATCTTTATCTAGTCTATGTACTAAATAAAACGTATCTAATTTAGATTTTAGTGCATTGGCAAGCGTACCAGACTGATGCTTGCCTGCTGGATGCATTACCAACCCTGCTGGCTTATTAATTACTAACAAATCCTTATCTTCAAAGACTACATCTAGCTCTATTTTTTCTGGGACAATTTCTTCATTAGCTATATTTATGTTGAAATTTACTTTGTCACCAATTTTCAACTTATAGCTAGATTTTACTGATCGAGAGCTAATAATTACTTCACCAGCTTGAATTTGTTTATTTATTAAACTACGAGAATACTGAGAATATTTTTGGGCAAGCACATAATCAATGCGCTTCCCTGCGTCTTCTTCTTTTACTATAAATTTATGTTGTTTTTTCACGACTCCACTCCACTATTATTAAAATAATACCGGCAAGTATTGATAAATCAGCAAGATTAAACACCGGCAAAATGCTAATTGCAACCATATCGCGTACAAAACCAAAAAATATTTTATCAAGCAAGTTACTTAACCCCCCGGCAATGATTAGCACCAAACCTAATTGGTAGTAATTTAACGATTTCTTTGCTTTAAAGAATAGCCACAACAAAATGATTAAAGTAATGCTAGCCAAAACAATAGCTATCGGCAAAGAAAGATTAATACTAAAGGCAATTCCCGGATTTTCGTACCAAACAAAATCTATTGGTCCAACAGAAACTGGGCTATCTTTAAAATTTAAACTAAAATATTTTATTATTTGATCCAAAAAACCAATCCCCAAAACATAACTTAATAAATAAGTTAGTTTGATTTTAGTGGAATCAGATTTTAGCCACCACATTTAACGCACGTTTTAGCTGCTGGATAAGCTTTTAATCGTTCTTCGGAAATATATCTATCGTTGCATTCCACGCATTTACCGTAATTTCCTTCATCCATTGCTTTTAGAGCATCATTGACTTCAGACAAAGATTTAATAAGCTCGTTAGCCATGGATTCGTTTTCTACAAAATTAACGGTTTCATCTGTAGCTTCGTCATTGTCCTCGGAAGCATCTGGATTAAATTCTTTATATTTTGCAACATACCTACCCTGGCTTTTATCGAAAGTTGCAACTTCAGATAGTTCCCCTTCCAAGCGAACTTTTTCTTTATCCAAAGCCTCTTTTTGAGCAGCTATAAATTCTGCGCCGTAGTGATCATTCATGATTTATTTGGTTAATTTTCCTATATCTTCTAGGTTTTTCTTAACCCCCATAAGAATTAACCTATCTCCTGCTTGAATTATTGTATCACCAAGTGGATTAATTACAGATTGACCATCGGGACGGTTAACCACAAGCACAGTAATCCCCGACTTTCTGTTTGATAAATACTGTTTTAATGGCTGACCCACCAAAGAAGATGTGTCGGCAACCGTCATGTCGGTAATTTGAATCTCACTATTTTGTAAATCGACTACATTGTCAACAAAGTCGGCTACATCAGGATGCATTGCAAAAGTTGCCATACGATACGCACTAATTTGATATGGCGACACGGCTCGATTGGCACCAACCCGCAATAATTTATCTATAGTAGCGTCACTATTGGCCTTGGCAACAATAAATACATTACTATTTAGTGATCTGGCAGTAATAACAGCCAAAATATTATCACTATCTCGGCCTAATGATGCTACAAAACCTTTGGCATTCATAAGACCAGCACTAACAAGCATTTCTTCTTGTGTGGAATCACCTTCGACAAAGATAACCCCCTGGCCACGATTTAGTTCAACATTGTCTGGATCTTTTTCTATAACAACCACCGGAATGTTGGCTGCCATAAATTCGCTAACAATCTTTTTTCCTACACGACCATATCCGCAAACTATGTAGTGGCCATTCATTTTATTTATTACTGAAGCCATTTTTTTTAATTTATAACTTGGGTCTAAACGACTAACTAGTATATATTCTCCAACAACCCTAACTACATAGTATAGAGTTATCACCCCAAAAACAATTAGCAAAATAGTAAAAATAGTACCAGCTGGTGACATTGCGTGAACTTCTTTGTAGCCCACGGTCGCCAAAGTAATGATTACCATATATAAAGAGTCAAGCACATTCCAACCCTCTATTACCATGTACCCCAAAGTACCAACTGCCAAAAGCCCTACCACAAGTGCAATAAGCCCATAAAAAGCTTTTTGCGAAATTGGTGGAGGTGGTGTTTGTAGCATCTTCATCTATCTTCTATTTTACTGCTACTTTTTTCTTTGGAGCTGCAAGCGATGCTTTTTCGGCTTCCTCTAAATATGTCATACGGCCCCGAATTTTCCCAAACATTCTTTTGTAATCGTTATAGGCATTACTCACCATGGTATTACCCCGAGCAACCTGGTTTTCTAGTACGATTTCCATCTCTAAAAGAGTTCTGTCCAAGTCTTCCAAGAAAGATTTAACTTGTTGTTCATCAAGAGTAGCTAAAGTTTTACTATGTAGATCTAAAAAGGTAAGAATATATGGAATTGCCATATTGTATGGGATCAAAATTACCGATTGGCTGTAGGCTTTCATAAACGATTCTTTCAAAATTGCATAAACCGAATCTGGCACTAGCATTAATGCTTTATCCCAAGTAATCGGTGGATGCACATAACTTGAAACTTCTTTTATTTTTTTCTGAACTTCGTTTTCTACCTTCTTTATTAATCTTTGACGAGTCGCGTCATCAACCTCGGAAGTTAATTGCGACATTTCCTCTACGGCTATTACCTTGGAATCCATCGGGACAATCCTTCCGTCCGGAAGTTTAAGCCCAAACTCGACTGGCCTGCCTTCTACCCGGTAGTCAAACACAATAAGTTCTGGCGGAAATATTTTAAATATCTCTCGTAAGATATTTTCTCCGGCCATGCCTTTGCTCTTTGATCCTTTAAATAGGTGCTCTATGTTTTTTATCGAATCACGAATTAGAAAATTATATTCATCCTCTTTTTGATTACGCTCATCTTGTCTGGATCTAAAGTCGTTTAGAAAATCGCCCAAAGACCTCATTTCACTCTGCAGTTTTTGGCTGGTTTCTTTGGTAACTTTTTGATCTACCCTAAGATCTCTCGTATCTTTTAGCAAAAGATCTAAAACTTTATTAATTTTTCCCGATTCCTCAGACATCTTGGGCGAATTTTGGCTTCTTAATAACAACCAAACTACCGCCCCTATAGCAGCTGAAGCTACAAAACTTACAATAATTAATGCTTCCGTCATGGTTTAAGTTTACTTTTTAATCTTAAGTTAAACAATATTACTCCAATTACTATTAAAACCAGGCTTCCCCACTGAGCCACGGTGAGACTCCCCCAAAAATCGCTATCCACTCTAAAGTATTCTACAAAATATCTTAAAATGGAGTATCCAATTATATATATCCAAAAACGAGAACCACTTAATTTTAGCCTGTCTCTGAATAACCGTAAAATAACAAACAAAATTATAAGGCCAATTACCTCGTAAAGGAATGTGGGATGGAAATATGCAAAATCTTCAAATCCTGTTGGGCGATTATTTACAGCTACCCACATCTTCCAAGGTAAATCTGTTGGTGGACCAAAAGCTTCTTGGTTTACAAAGTTACCAAATCTGCCAATAATTTGTCCCAAGATAACCGGCATAACTAT
>JAYEGB010000006.1:0-21463 GCA_034658875.1 Patescibacteria group bacterium
TAGACAAGTGCCCGAACCAGTATATTAAACCATAATTATTCTACAAAAAAAACCTAATATGTCATCCTCGATCGTCTTATTGTTAGGTAAAGTTCGGATTGGGGATCCCTGCCTACCGGCAGGCAGGCAGACAAAAATGTTTATTTCTGGATTCCCGCCTGGGCGAGAATGACAAAATTGTTGCGGGAATGACAGAAATCGAAGAATCTTATAATTAACACCATATTCTTTTTTGGTGTCATCCCGAACCTCACCATTGTCATCCTAAACAAACCACCTTTGTCATCCTAAACCCCACCCCTGTCATCCTGAGCTTGTCGAAGGATCTTATAGATTAATTCATAAGATTCTGGGCCCTCTTTCGCTAAAGCTATGGAATGGGCAGACGGACAGTAAAGATAAAGTAGTTCTCGATAGTACTCGAACAATAAGAATCTTTAAACGGCTCATTGCGTGAGCCGTTTGTTTTAGGACTGTTTTTTTGTTCTTTTCTGGATTCCCGATGTCGAATGGCTTTGCCTTCGGCTCGGGAATGACAAAATTGTTGCGGGAATGACGGGCAAAAAAACATAGAACGGATATACATTTTTTGAATATAAAATGCTTACTTAGTGTTCAAACTCCGCCAGCTGGCGGAGTTTCTCGGGAATGACAAAATAAAAAATAGCTAGCAGAAGGCTGTAAGCAGTATGACGTAAATGAAATAAATCAAGAACCAACACTCTTGAGGAGAGAAACGATCCCCTTCCCTTGAGAGGTTCAGGGATCAGATATTAATCCCCGATTTATTTCTATCAGAGCTACTTACAGCCCCCTAATAACTATTAATGTTCGAATGAGATGAGAACTGCTTTTCTGTTAACTTCTCACTCTGCTTAAAGAATAAACATTCCGCTTTCGTTCTTTTGAACTCATCAGCTCGGATACACATCCGAGGAGCAGAGGATCATCGGTTATCTATCAGGCATTGGTTTTATCTAGAATTAAACCAATGGTGTGATAGAAAGTTTATTGATGATGATCCTTGTGCTTGCCCTTTGCGCCAACGGACCTTTCGACCCCAAAGACTATGGGCTCAGCAATAACTTAGAGTTGGATAGTTAAAACACTGCAAATGTCATACTCCCCCTCCGTCAATGAGATAAAATCTACTACTACTAGATCACAATGTGCAACTCTGAGAGATAACTCCCTCATCTGAGATTATCATTCGACATGCTCATGACATGCTACTAAATGCTAGTCTCGGATGAAGGAGGGAGAGATTAACTCTCCCTCTATGGAATTAGGAATGGCCCTATGTACATTTATAGTTTCCGTCGCCTAGAGGCACTCGTCGTCGCGTGTACTCGTCATCCCATGAACGAAAAAACGCTCCATCGGTCTCGATAATTGCATCATCCGCATCATCATTGCTATTATTGCCGTTTTTTTCGGTACTAGAATCATAATCATTTATCATTTTTTCCTCCCAGGGAATAGTTCTCTCCGACATTGTCGAAGGAGATGCGAAGATGAGTCTTAAGAAAAATATCAAAGGCCTATATAAATATGTGCCTGAATTTTCCCATTGTTTCTCTCCTCTTCGCGTCTCCTGCGATAAACTTATTCTTAATTCTGTCATCCTGGCTTGTCCAAGATCGTAGTAATTAATTTATACGATTCTGGAATCGTTTCACTCTCCAGAATGACAAAAGAGATGTTGTCGTCTGCGATAAACTATCCCGGTACCATTCTTGTTAAAGAAGCTACGAGATAAACTAAAAAAAGCAGTTAAGAGATCCCTTCTTAAGTATTACTACAAAAGGAGAAATCACTTCACCGCTCTTAGTTGGTATCCCTTCGGCTATGCTCAGGGAATGATCTGTTTCGTTGATCTTACGTCTCTCCTCTTGAAAACTAATTTTAAATCTAACTTTTTCGCCCTTAACTGATCTCTCATCCTTATGTTTTAAGCTTACTATAGATTTGGCTTTCTGTCAAGACTTTTCCGCTCCCAGAGCCGCTTTTTAGCCATGTCGATAACTCCCTACTCCTATACCACACCATAAAAAATGCGAATGTCAAGTGATACATTCGACATCATACCGAATAACACAAACTGTTCTGTATTACCCATTCTTATCCCCATTAATACATTTGTTTCAAAGGCTCAATTTTGCTGGACAGCAGAAGCCTTTGGACTTTACTTATATAAATAATATGATTAGTTATGTAAGTTCATCTCGCAGGGCGAGTGGCGGAACAGGTATACGCGACGGACTTAAAATCCGTTGCCGCAAGGCTTGTGGGTTCGAGTCCCACCTCGCCCACCACGACATAAATAATACTGGTTAAATCTCGGCCTTTAGTGTTGAGATATTATGAGCTAATAAAATTTTGATTTGATCAGCCAAACTCATAATTTATTTTGTCATCCTGAATTTATTTCAGGATCTAAAATAAATCACTCAGACATGCCATGAAATTAAATCAATTAAATTTTATTTTATATTCATTTATTGAAATACTACGGCCAAAGATTTTGGTTACTTTTCTCGGAAAGATAACTATTCCAATACTTTTCTGGAACGGACATACCACTGCCCTATTCCGCTAAAACGGTCGGCGGTAGAACTTAGGTGAATAGAGCCGGTAGTACCTTTTATTTTGGAATCCACTAAATAAGTATAGTTTGGTTGATACATAAGTATCGCTGGGACAGAATTTGCAAAAGCCTTTTGGAAACGATGGGAGTATGCAATAGCACGGTTAAGCTCTGAAGCCATACGAATAAATTCTAATGAATTATCAATATCTTTTTCGTATATTATTGAAAGAGCAAGGCCTGGATCGGAAGTTTGACTACTATGCCAATATGCATATGGATCGGAATCAGAACCTAAGTTTTGTCCAAAGATTAGTGCATCGTAAGCACGTGGGCGAATAACTTGGTTGATTAAATCGGCTGGATCAACTGGATCCAATTTAACTTCGGCACCGATTACTTGCCAGTCTTCAGCCAAAACCTTTGCAAGCTCCGCGTTAACCTTGTCGTCTTTAAAACTAAGCGTGAAAGAGAAACGAACATTGTCTTTTTCTAAAAAGCCATCGCCATCTACATCACCCCAACCACGTTTTTCTAATAGTTCTTTGGCAGCAGCGTAATCGAAATCATATTTTTCCATGTCGGGAAGGTGTCCCCAAAATCCTGGTAAAATTGGGCTATCGGCTCGCATGGCATGGTTGTCGGTAATCTCACGAATGATTCGATCTTTATTGGTAGCATAGCCTAAGGCCTGACGAATCTCGGTATAACCCAAGGCTTTGTTTTCTCCCAAGATATTAAAGAATACAGCCTTGTATTGCGGCATATGATAATCATATTGATTGGTATTTAAAAGGCTGGTTTCTTCTGTAAAAACAGTGGTTGTAAACCCAGCGGCTGTAACATTCCCGTTTACTAATGCTGTAAATAAATCTCGCTCGTTATCAAAACCTCGGAAAATAATTTTTTCAATATATGGCTTTCCACCATAGTAAGCGTCGAAAGACTTTAAGTGAACCCCAGTTTGGCCAGCCAAAGGCGCCGCCCATTTATATGGTCCAGCTCCTACTGGATGTTTGTTGTATTCTGGTGTACCAATATCGGCTACGGGAAGATGCCCCATTAAATGCATTGGTAGAATACCGACTGAGGCTTTTGCTAAAAAGTAAGTAGAGGGTTCTGGGAGTTCCATTCGAACAGTTAACTCATCGATTGCGATTACATTTATTCCAGCCCATTCGCTTCTAAATACCCCACCATATGCTTCGCTTTTGATAACATCTATTGTGAATACAACATCCTCGGAAGTTAGCAACTCGCCATCGTGAAAAGTTAAATGAGGGCGCAATTTAAATATATAGGTTTTGCCCTTGTCTTCAACTTCCCAACTTTCAGCCAAGTCTGGTAAAAATTCGTGACCGGGGCCAACTTGAACAAGACCAGCAAATACAAGCTTTACTATATCGTTATCCAATGTATTCGCTTGAATAAACAATGGGTTAACTACACGGGATTGCCCAACTACACCTTCAATAAAAACTCCGCCCGGAACAGGACGAACAACACTATTACGGTTGTAGTTTATAACAGAACCTGCTATTGAAATTAAAATTACACCAATCAGTATTAAAACAGTGGTTTTTTCTGCCTTGGAAAATTTTGTTACTAAATGTTTAAAACCGCCTTCAAATATAAAACCCCAGCGATAACCGCCGGCAAGCATTTTGAGTAAACCGTGTGATTGATTAAGTTGATCTGGACCTGTTCTTTTTTTAACACGAACAATATTAGCCTCCTAATTTACGCAAAGCCCAATGCTTTAAATAAAGATGAGAGCAAGAGCTGTGCCAGCAAACAACACAGCTAGGACAATAGTAATAATAAACAATGTCCGATCAACCCCCCTGCGAGTAGTGTAAAAAGTACTGCTACCACCCCAAGCTTCGCCTAACGAAGCACCGCGAGATTGGAGCAAAACTACCATTACCAGCAAAACTGATAGAATTACTTGAACCAAGATAAGAATTTGTTCTAAAGTCATTTTTTCTCCTTAAATCCATATTATCGTAACGGAGCCTTACATAAAAGTAAAGCTACTCGTAACGAAGGGCAACGATTGGGTCTAGACGCGATGCACGAAGTGCTGGATAAAGACCAAAGACAATTCCAAAGGCAGTTGTCATAGCAAACGGTAAAAATACTGCCATGAAACTAATTTGGAAGTCCCAATTACCAACTATTGAAATACCGTAAGCTCCAAGTGATCCAAAAATAAATCCAATGATTCCACCGATCAAGGTAAGCAATACGGCTTCGAGTAAGAATTGGAATAAAATATCTCTGCGTCTTGCACCAATAGCTTTGCGAAGCCCAATCTCGCGGGTACGCTCGGTAACCGAAACCAACATAATATTCATAATTCCGATACCACCCACAAGTAACGAAATAGCAGCGATTGCCGCCAAGAATAATGTAAGGGCACCAGTAACGCCTTCGATCACAGAAATCGCGTCCTTTAGTGTGCGAACAGTAAAGTCGTTACTATCGCCTTCACGAAGATCGTGTTCGACACGTAATGTAGCAATAACATCTTCACGAGCCCTGTCTACACGGTCTTCATCGGTAACCTGGATTATTAATTCGTCTACATAATCTGTCCCAAGTAAAAATTTTTGAGATGTAGTTACCGGAACATAGGCAAATGCTCCAAGATCAATACCAAAAGAAAACCCGCTAGATTCTGCTAACACACCAGTTATACGATAGCGGCCATTTCGAAGCCGTATTCGTTTTCCTACTGCACTCTCGTCTCCAAACAAGTCTTGCTTAATTGTGTCCCCCAAAACAACAACTTTACTCACTGCTCTTACATCGTCGTTTGTATATGCGATACCTTCTTCGAAATCTAAGTTTTGAATATCAAAATAATTTGGTGTGGCACCAAAGACAACAACAACTTCATCTCCATCCACACCCTTAACCACTTCTTGTATCGCAGTGGTACTTGCTCCGACACTAGTGACATCTGGGACATTACGAGGGTCGGCAAGTGCCTCGACATCGTCCATTGTTAATGAATCGACTGTAACACCCAAAACAGCGGCTGGGGGGCCAAATTGATCGTCATCAGAACCACCAGGAGTAACCCCAATTACATTAGTACCAAAGCTCTGAAGCTCGCCAAGAATGAATTGTTGAATCCCTTCTCCAGAAGCAACTACAGTAACAATGGATGAGATACCAATCACAATACCTAAAAGTGTCAGAAAGGATCTGACTTTATTCACCCATAAGGCAGTGAGAGCAATTTTTAGATTAACTAGCCAGCCCATTATTGTTTATATTATTTTCTTTAACTTTGTCGGAAATAATTTCTCCATCACGAATTACAATAACGCGTTTTGCATATTCAGAAATTTCATCTTCATGAGTTACTAAAATTACAGTCTTGCCTTTATCGTTTAAGTTTTTGATAATCTCCATCACTTCGATACTACTTTTGGTATCGAGATTTCCCGTAGGTTCATCGGCAAAAATAATTTGTGGATCATTAACTAAAGCCCTTGCTATGGCAACACGCTGTTGTTCACCACCAGAAAGCTGGCTTGGTGCGTTTTTAAGTCTATGCCCCACACCAACTGCTTGAAGCGCAGCCTTTGCTTTTTCCATCCGCTCACGATTACTAAAACTCGAATACACCAGCGGGAGTGCAACATTATCCAAAGCCGAGGTTTTGGCAAGCAAATTATAGGCTTGAAAAACAAAACCGAGCTTACTATTACGAAGACTGGCTAGCCTATCTTCGCTAAGTTTTCCTACCGATTCTCCGTCGAGCTCGTATGAACCAACTGTTGGACGGTCAAGCAAACCCAGTGTGTGCATGAGTGTTGATTTGCCACTACCAGAAGAACCCATAATTGCCACAAACTCGCCGGGATAAATTTCTAAATCAATACCCTTCAACACCTCGGTTGCAGTATCTTTTTGTCCGTAGCTTTTACGGATATTAGAAATTTTGATGATTGGCTTGTTCATTTAGGAAAGCTCTCTTAATACAACTCGGTCACCTTCATTTACACCAGAAATAATTTCTGCTTCAGTGTCGCCTAAAAGACCAAGTTCTACAAAGTGTTCTTCCACTTCATCATCAATCAATACCTTTACAATATAGCCACCATCTTTGCGCTCTAAAGCAGTACGCGGAATAAAGATAGCGTTATCACGTTGTTCGGTAAGGATTTCGAGATCTGCAGAAAAGTCTGGTTTAAGACCATTCACATAGTTATCTAATACAATTGTAATTTTGTAATTAACCACTCCAGCAATTGCGGTGCCTGATGGATCTATCTCGGCAACTATGCCACTTGTAACTACATCTGCCAATGCATCAAAAAGTATACGAGTGTGAGCTCCAATGTTTATTTTTTGAAGATCTACTTCCGACACCAACGATTCGATCTGAAGTTCGTTAACGGTTTCAATAACTATTGCTGGCCCGGCCATAGAAGATAACTCTTGTGGAGAAATATTTACAGCAGTAACCGTACCGCTAATTGGAGCATTTAGTGTAGCTTTTTCGATTTGAGAATTTATAACTTGAACGGAAGCCCAACCAGCAGCAGCTTGTCCTCTAGCTGCAGAAACATCGGCAGTGTGTGAATTAGATACTGCTTGCTGATACTGGGCATTAGCCAAGTTATATGCAGCTCTTGCGCCATTAAGCTGAGCCCGAGCAGCGTCAAGCTGGCTTCTCGCACCAAGTTTATCGACATTTATTTTCTGTACTGCTTGATTATAGGCTGCATTAGCCATAGCATGAGCAGAATTAGCACTACTTAGCGCCATTTGGCTTTGCTGAAGCTCTGCTAATGTAGCCTGACCCATATTGTATCGATAAATTATATCCTGATAATTATTCTGCGCTTGGTTAAGCGCTGTGACAGCATTCTGAAGTGAAATTTGCGCACTTACCAAGCCCTGATCGATTAATCTTAGCTGAGCATAGTAAGAGCTATTAGCTCGGTTATATGAATTTTCGGCATTGCGAAGAGCAACCCTAGCACTTTCTAAGCTTTGACTTAAAACATTTCTATCGGAACTTCGAAGTGGGTTTTGCACTTTACTAAACAAAGCACTAGCAGAGCTAGCACTTGCACTTGCCTGAGCACGTTGGCGCTCGAGCGTTTTAGTGTCTAGTTTTGCCAAAAAGTCTCCAGCAGTAACTGTGTCCCCAACTTTAACCCCAACAGTTTCTACAATACCCGGAGATAAGAAACTAAGTTCTACTTTTTGGTCGCTTGTTACCATTCCATTGGCAGACACGGTTTTACTAACCGATCCCTTTGATACTATATACAAATCGTATTCCGGACCATTACTAAGATTTGCTTGGATAATCCAAACAGTAACTGCCGTGGCAGCGATCAAAAGTACAGGAATAATTATATACCTAGCCTTCATGAATTTCCTTATTTAATTAATACTACATCGATACCCTACTATATGCCGTACACCTCTAGTAGTCAAGTATTGCGCTCTGGACCTACGATTATTGACAAATACTACAAAAACATCATATACTTGCAAACAAGCGAACAAAGCCTCATAATTTAACTGTAGGTTTTAAAGGCATTATCACTTAAACTAAACTATGGCAAAAGATCGTAAAGATTTTGCTGACGCTGATCACCTAGACACGCTTATTGGAAAAGAAGTGGTTGTTGAGGGTACACTAAAGAGCGAAGGCGATGTACAAATAAATGGTAAGTTCACCGGCAAACTAGAAATTGACGGTGATTTGATTATTGGCGAACACGGCGAAATCGAAGCCGAGGTAGCAGGCCAAAATGTTTATGTGGCTGGGGATGTCGAAGGCGACATAAATGCCATAGAAAAATTAGAGATTCTAGAAACTGGTCGTGTAACTGGTAATGTTACTAGCCATGCTTTATCTATTGAGCCAGGTGGCATATTAAAAGGAAGTAGTGAAATGCAAGAAGTCTCTAGCGAGGCTCCTATCTCGAACCCTACTTTTGAAGTAGAAGAGGACAAAACAGAATAATATGTACCTCATTTTAGTAAATCCAAAAGCGAACAATAATCGCTATCAGCAGATAGAGCGGTCTTTTGTAAAAATGATAGATCAACTCGAAACTCCTTACGAAATTGTTTTGATAGATGATTTAAGCAATGTCGAAGACCTTTTGGAACAAAATCTTAAAAAAAATACTACCGCGGTAATTGCCGTGGGTGGTAATGGTACGGTAAATACCATTATTGATGCGCTGGCTGATTACGACAAACTTCCACTCGGGATTATCCCGCTTAGCAAAAATAATCATCTAGCAGATTCGCTTGGAATTACTAATTGGAAACAAGGCATAAAACTTCTGGGCGAACATGGAATAGATACCTTGCGTTTGGGCAAAATTGGTGAGAAGTACTTTACCGGCATGCTTCAAGTTAGTCCAAAACGAGCCGTTATTCAAAATATACTGACCAAACAAAATTGGTTAATGAACTTTTTGGGGACTAACTCACAAAACATCCCAAAAGAAGATCAACTGGTAGGGTGCTCCTTAGAAATCGATAAGGATATCAAAACTCAGATTCAGGCAAGTTCTATTGAAATTCAATTCATAGATGAATTCAATAAAAAGATGCGAATTAAAACTACTACGATAAGTAGTAAATCACCTATTACTAGCATTTTTCATGCTAATAAAATAAATATTAATAGTAGTTTGAGTATGCCAGTAATTGCTGGTAACGATGTAGTGGCAAAAACACCAGTAGAAATAGAAGCAATTAGCCAAACTCTCCCAATTTTATCTCCTATAACTAAGAAAGAACCAATAGAAGTAGAATAGATTGACCTAACTTTCCTGATATGATAACTTCTATTTATCCTATATGGCAAACATACGCTTAAGAATAAATGAAAGAATTCGCTTACCTGAGGTCTTACTTGTAGATGAAGAAGGTCAAAAGGTAGGAGTTGTACCAACTAGCGAAGCGCTCAAGCGTGCTCGCGATTTAAATCTAGATTTGGTGGAAATTGCACCAAATTTGCGTCCACCTGTGTGCAAAATAATTGATTACGGTAAATACAAATACGAACAGGGCAAAGCATTATCGCAACAACGCAAAAAATCGAAGGTAGTCGGCGAGAAAGAAATGCGCCTAAGCCTAAACATCGATGATCACGATTTGGCAGTTAAGGTAAAGAAAGTAGATCAGTTCTTAGCAAAAGGCCATAAAGTTAAAGTAGTTGTTCGCTTTAAAGGGCGAGAAATAACTCATCCAGAACTTGGACGACAAGTACTAGCAAAATTCTTAGGGCTGCTTACAACTCCTCACGAAATCGACAAAGAAACAACCAAACAAGGAAGACAATTATTTACAATAATAAACCCTAAAAAGTAATGGCATACAAATTAAAGACACATAAAGGTACGGCAAAGAGAGTGCGCGCCACAAAAACGGGTAAATTGAAGCGTCGTAAGGGTATGCAAAGCCATAATCTAGAGAAAAAATCTTCAACCCGTAAACGCAACGCTAGCCGAACAGCCGATGTGTCTAAATCTTCCGTCAAACGCATTCGTAAACTAATCCATATTTAATGTCTAGAGTAAAACGCGGAATAATCACCCAGAAAAAGCACAAAAAACTAAGAAAGTTAGTTAAGGGTTTTCGTACACTTCGCAGACACTCCATAAAGCTTGCTCGCCAAGCACACATGAAAGCACTATCTTACGCCTACCGCGATCGCAGAAACAAAAAACGTGATTTCAGAAGACTGTGGATTGTTCGTATTAATGCAGCCGTACAAAACTTAGGTAGTAAGTACAATCATTTTATTCATGGATTAAAGAAAAATAATATCGAAATCGATAAGAAGATTTTGGCACAAATTGCCCATAAAAATCCAGAAATATTTGAATCAATCCACAAGCAAGTTCAGTAATAAAATAAAATCGGCCTAGAGCCGATTTTTTGATACAAAAGTTTATGGTTTTTTTATTGTAGCTTACATACCTTCATATATCAGGGAAAATATAGGTGTTATATTAACCTATATCAATCTGTGGAGAGATTTATGGATAAA
Organism: Patescibacteria group bacterium; assembly: GCA_034658875.1. Classification (GTDB taxonomy): domain Bacteria; phylum Patescibacteriota; class Kazan-3B-28; order Kazan-3B-28; family UBA10110; genus JAYEGB01. Next base: position 10,635 of record JAYEGB010000006.1, read on the forward strand.
ACAAACGGCTCATTAGATGAGCCGTTTGTTTTCTTGTATCTTAATTTATCTAATATCGTCTTATTTTTGCTGTAATTAACTCGTCTTTTACTAACCTGTCAGAATAAATGAGATCTTGATAAATTGGATCTGACCCTGCAACTACAAGATCCATATTTTCTCCAACTTGGATTGATGTGCTAATGGTAGTGCGGTCGGCACCCGGTTGTTTTTGTAAAAGCAACTCATAATTTGCTTCGCCGTTTTTGAAAGGCACTTTAAATGGAAGTTTGTACTGTAAATTAACTATTTTGGTTTCCCCTGGGTTAGTTGTAAGCCAAAAAGCAACAATTTGTTTACCATACATTGTGTCGGTTTCGATATGTGTACCAGCATCGTGACCAGCTGTTTGGACAACCTTTGATCCATTCGGTACATATACTCGAACATAGTTTTTATTTACTCCATCCGGAAAAATAGAAGTTCCCGTATGCGTATATTTTATTTGTAAATTATTAACGATGGTTGCATCACTCTGAATTTCGGTTTTCAAGTCTATTTGGCGCACTATCGAACCACTACTTTTATTACCACCCAAATTCGCGTCTACAACGTATAGATAGTCTTGTGTGTCTGACACAGACGTAACTTCTCCACTCCAACCTAAAAGTCGTACAGCTGACTGGAGCGTTGAATCTTTAAAATATACTAGAATATTTTTATTTACTAATCCTGCAAAAAGTTTCTCGCCAATTATTTGCAACTCACCGGAACTTGCAGACATGACCCTATTTATAAAAAGTGGAGTAAAATCGATCAAAATTTGTTTGGGTTCTGGTTCGCTCGCGGCAACTATTTCGATATGTTTTTGAGTTTTATCTACAAAGTTTTCGCTAGTAATATCAAAACCATATTTTGACATTCCTACTGGGCCAATAACCTTCAAAATATCAGTTATGAGCTTTGGGGTCACAGCAATTACCCCGTCTACCGTTCCGCCACCAGATTGCTGGTATAGTTTAGTGATTGTTTCTATAGAGGTAGGAAAATCGGGTTCCCAATTAGCATCCCTTAGACCATAATAGGCCGTTACGGCTTTTAGTGGTGCCGGAAGTTCTAGGTCACTATATTTATTTTGACCATCTAACCTTTGGGTGGTGTCAACCGATAGTGATGTAATCTTACCCTGATCAAGCTCTGCTAGCGCAAGGCTTCCTATAAATCCTCCCGTTGGGCGCAATTCGTTAGAGTTCTGATTTAAAAAAAGGTAGGATCGTGGGATTCCAAAACCAAGAGCTGCCGGAAGCCTCTGACCTAAACCTCCCAAAATTTCCAAAGCTTCACGGAAATTCTTTGTTTGTTCTTGAGCCTCAAGGATCATTGCACTGTATTCCGAATTGTTGTTATTAACCGATAATTTCGAAAAAGCTGCATCGGCTAACTTAACTTCTTCCAACGCAAGATTTATCTTTTTTTGATTTTGAATCAAAAGTTGCCCTATGTCTTCACCGGCCGATTGCCAATCACTGCTGGCTGCAGTAACACCACTCCAATAATTTAAAATTGGTTTAATCGCTTCACTTATATATATCCCTGCGCGAGAAAGATGCTGACCTCCATCCATCAAGACTTGTGCTTGCCAAATTTGCCAGTCAGAAAAAGTGGCGCCAGATAGCCATACATAGCTTTGCCCAAGTTGGGCAAAAGTGTTTAGTCCCTCACCAAAATTTTTATCGGCCAATCGGAAATTAGTAGAAGCATTTTCAATATCTAGTTTCTTAAAAGCTTCTGCTCCTATTTGTAAATTTATGGCTCCGGCTTTGGCATTCAATATCAATTCATCTTTTACTGACACCGCACCAACCGATAAAAACGACATACTGAAATATAAAAGAATTGAAATTAATACAATCAAAGACCAGCGTATTAAAGCTATCCCCCAAACATTTTTGCTTTGGGTTTGTGCTAATTCCATATTTAAAAGACCATGATTATTATCGGTTTTGATTTCAGGAGTAGAAGCACCGGATTCGATCGTTGGTTTCCGATATGTAAAACTAGACCTCTTACTGGTACTTTGTTTTTTCTTTATGTAGTAGTGTTTTTTATTCTCCCCCATATAAAACTTTCAACGTTTTTTCTGCGGTCTTACCCCAAGTAAATTCCTTTGCTCTTTTTAAACCTAAATCTTGCATCTGACTATATTTCTCTGGATCGGTTAAAGTTTGTACTAATGCTTCATTAAATTCATTTTGATTATACGGATCCACCAATGCGGCTGCGCCCTCTGCAATCTCTGGAATAGAAGAAAGGTTAGAGCTTATAACCGGCAACTTGCAAGCGAATGCCTCTAAAACTGGTAGTCCAAAGCCTTCATAGAATGTTGGAAACACAAATATTTTGGCATTTTTCAGTAAACCGATTTTTTCTTTCTCGGTGACCGAACCCGTAAGTATTACCTGATTACTAAGTTGCAATTTATCAATTTCGTCTGATAGGTCTTTTGTAAGCCAACTTTTGCTACCAGATAACACTAATTTAATTTTATCAAATCCATTTGCTTTTAAGTGGTTAAGACCTCGAACAGCCATTATTAGATTTTTCCTTGGTTCTAAGCTCCCCACATAATACAAATACTCTTCGGGGATATTGAATTTTTGCTGTAAGCCTAATTTACTTACTCCATCACCTTCGTTTAAATATTCGTCTCCTACTCCTTCGTAAATAACCTCGATTTTCTCAGGTTTAATGTTGTATATTTTAACTAAATCATTTTTAGTACTATCAGATACTGCGATGATTTTATCGGCTCCCCTACCCAACTTACGATAATTCATCTGCCATTGCCAAAGCCTAGACTTAAAATTATAAAACTGAGGGAAAATGTCAAAAACTAAATCATGGAATGTAATAATGGTTTTACATTTACTGCTAACTGGCAGTAACCTAGGACTGACTTGCCACATCACATCTAACCCAGCACTTACTTTATCTGTTTTTGGCCAAGAAAATATTTTCCACAAGAAATGTAGAAGAAGTGGAACATTAGGCCAATCCAATGACTTAACTTCTACATTCGGTGAATTTAAAATTGGATAATCGGATTTTAGTATCTCTAATTTTTTATCGAGATCCTTGTAAGACACATAAAATAAAACCCAAACAATTGGCTTATCTTTAGATATCGTAATAAGACGAGTTAAAACATTAATGGTGTATTGTTCAATACCACTACGCTTTCCGGTTAGAAACCCTCGTATATCAACCCCAATTCTCATTAATATTTTGGTTTAAAGGTGAATAGCAAAATCAAAAAAGTGCCGATAATTAAAGTTATTAAAAATACCAAAACAGTATTGCCAATATTTTTATTGGTAGTTTCAAGCTCCGTTATGTCTGAATCTGATATAAGATAACCGCCGTTACCGCTAATTTTGGCATGGTTATCTACTTCGCGTTTAATTATATCACCTAAATATTCTGCGCCTTTTTTAGCTTGTTCTTGATTTTCGGCTAAAATAGTAATTTCAAAAGTTTGCATCGAAGTAGATCTAAAGTTTGAGAAAATTGCGTCATTTATATTTTCTTTTAATTCAGCTTGTATGGCCGGGCTATATAGCCACGCCTTTACAACATCGATAAATAAATTTGAGGCTTGTAAATCCTGATAATTACCCTTTAGTACTGCTGTTTTAGGAACGACGGTATATGTGATCTTGCTTTCGAAATTTGCACGTGTGGCAGCACCAAAAGTGTAAAATAGGCCCGAAACTACAATTGAAATAATTATTAACCAGAGCCAATAATTAGATTTTGTTAGAGTCTTCATGTTTAGCATATGCATCGTTTATTATGTCGTATAAATTTCTCTTAAAATTCGTAGTTGAAAACTGATCAACATGATCTTTTATTTTTTTACTATCCCAAGTCATTTTTTCAAACTCTTGTATGGCCAAAGCTAAAGAGTCTCCTGTTTGCTCCCTGAAAAATAAACCAGTCTCTTTGTCGATAACAGTTTCTAAGGCTCCCCCTTTGCCATAGGCGATAACGGGTCTGCCACTGGCCATTGCTTCCATAGGAACGATCCCTGCGTCTTCTTCTTGTGGAAATATTAGTGCCTTTGCATTTGCTAAATGCTTGGTTACCTCGGTGTCACTTGCCTTACCCAAAAAGTTTATATTTTCTTTTGCGATTGATTTAGATTTTTCTAGAGTTGGTCCAACACCTATAACTTTAAGTGGCAAACCTAGTTTATTAAAAGCATCAATTGCAACATCTGTACGCTTGTAAGAGGTTTGTCTTCCTAATATTAAATAATAGTCACCAATCTCTTCTGAAACACTGAAACGCTCAGCTTCCACCGGTGGCAATAAAACCTTCGCATCTCGCTCGTAATATTTTTTTATTCGCTTTTTAGTATTTTGGGAATTAGCAATAAAATAATCAACTCGATCGGCAGCCAATTTATCCCAAAGTCTAGCCCTATGAATTAAACGCGGCATAACAAACTTAACAATTGGATTTAAAAAACCAAACTCGGGATGTTTTAAATAATTATGATATTCACTCCAATAGTAACGAGTTGGGGTATGACAGTAACAAATATGCAAAGTTTCTGGTTTGGTAATTACACCCTTAGCCTCGGCGCTGGCACTACTTATAACAATATCGTAGTTATCTAAATCTAGCATTTCAAAAGCCAGGGGTCTTAGAGTTGGCCATAACTGGTGTTTTTTACCAAGTGGCCATTTTTGTAAAAACGAAGTTTTTACATTTCTATCTTTTAGCTCAGGAAAAGCCTCTGGCTTATAGACCGAAGTAAAAATATCGGCATTCGGAAAAAGTTCGGTCATAGCTAAAACTACACGCTCAGCACCACCACGACTAGTCAACCAATCGGCAACGATTGCTACTTTTTTATCTTTAATGTCTTGCATTAGTAAGCCCCTTTCTTAGAAAGTACTACACCAACAGTTCTAAATAAAATTTGAATATCCATAAGCATCGACCAGTGCTCGATATAATACATGTCAAGTTTCATATATTCTTCAAAAGAAGCGTCTGATCTGCCAGAAACCTGCCATAGGCCTGTAATCCCCGGTTTTACCATTAGGCGACGGAACTGGCGCGGATTGTATTTTTCTACCTCGTCCCATAGTGGAGGACGAGGACCAACCAAACTCATATCTCCATTTAGTACATTAAATAGTTGAGGTAATTCATCAAAACTAGTTTTGCGGAGCCACTTACCCATTTTGGTAATACGCGGATCTTCTTTCATTTTAAATAACAATCCATCACCTTCGTTTTTGGTTTCTTTTAAGTCTTTGCGTAATTTGTCGGCTTCTTCCCCCCCATAACCCTCACCAGTCGAGAGGTGTGTATACATAGAGCGATATTTAAAACAGTTAAATTCCCGGCCATATTCACCTGGTCGTTTTTGAATAAATAGTGCCGGCCCAGCAGAATCTCGCCGCACCAAAATTGCAATAATAATCATTAGTGGTGAAAGTAAAATAATTAAAATACTGGAAGCGACAAAGTCAAAAATTCTTTTCGCGATCTTCCCCCATCCTTCAAGCGGGGTTGGTTTAAGTTCTATAACTGGGTAACCGCGCACCACCTCGGATGCTACATGCAAAGATTTAAGTTCGGTCATTGTTGGCAAATACCTAAAACGAATTCCGTGAATTTCACAATAATTAATTAGATCTAAACCAATGCCGTTTTTATGTAAAAGATCTCCAGCAACAATTACTTGGTCTGTTTCTTTTGGGATAATTTCCGAAACGCTTTTAGTAGCCAATTCTTCCTCACTAATAATTTTCGCTTGGGATCCTTGCTTTAAAAGCCAAACCTGAAGTTCTTTGGCTGTTTCGTTATCACCAAGCAAAATAATATTTTCGCGAATGATCTTGTACCGAGACAAAAGCCACTTTGCCCTTACAACCAGATATCTACCGAACGAAACCAAAAAAATTGCCAAAAACCAGGCATATCCAGCAATAAGGCGCGAGAAGAAAACTTCTTTAAGACCAAACCAAACTATAATCAAAACTGCCAGAGCAACCGAGACATCTATTACTGATTGACGAAATATCTTTCCGAAGTTTCTGGGCATTGGTGGATTATATTCTCCCAGAAGTGCAAAAATTATTACCCAAACCAAAGCAAACAACGCTGTAAGTGCTAAGTAATTCGTTAGCGGCAACATATAGATAGCTTGCGGAATAGATGCAATATCTTGTAGGCGAAGCCAATAGCTAATACCAAAAGCTAGCCATATCATTAGCCAGTCTACTGGGATCTGTAAAATTGTGAATAATAACTGAAATTTGCGCATCGAAAGGAGGTTTTTATGTTAGCTACCTTATTATTATAGCGCCTCTTTATATAAAAACACCTGGTCCCCCAGGTATTCTTATTACTGTCTGCTAGCTATAAGCCGAGTTCTGTACCTTGCTATATAAGGCGACAATCATCTATCTGGGCTAGCTGTTACCAACTAGCTCAAGCGTTGGGACTTAATTTATCGGCTCTTAACTTAATACCTTGATAAATTACAGCCCACCCAACTTGCACCGAGTAGGGTTTACCAGGACACTCCGCTCACACGGAGGCCAAACGAGTAGTCAGAGCAGAAAATCTGGTGTAACCAGATTTGTCTACATAATTCATCTCGTAACTTTTCACCTTTAAGCCTTTCGGCCTAGTATCGTCTCTGTGGCACTTTCCCTAAGATCACTCTTGGTTCCCGTTAGGAACTACCCAAGTTAAGAATGGTGCTCGGACTTTCCTCCCCTCACTTTCTGGATTCAAGACTTGCGCTCAATCTATTTTTCAAATGTTGATACCCCTGTGCAAATTTCTTCAGTTGAATTTCACACTTCAGGGCATCACGCTTCGCCTTGTATGCTTCATAATATATTAGTTCTAAAGGTGCTTTACCCTTTGTCGATCTAACTTGGAGTGTATTGTGTTATTCTAATCTTTTTCGCAAGTCGCTCGTATAACCTATATATGAACTATTATCTTTGCTACTACGAAGAAGATAAACATAATACATAATCCAGAAAGTGAGGGGCGATTATCTACTAACAGACAGCGCTGTCAATATACCAAAATTCGCTGAATTAGCAAGTTTCTTAATATCGATAATTTTTGCCATAATGATTACATGGAAAACGAAACAACACACACCCCGTATGTAATAGCTATAGCTGGTGGAACTGGTTCTGGTAAAACATACATTGCTAAAAAGCTAGGCGAAGTTGCACCAGACCAAATTCTAACCATTTCTCACGACAACTATTACCACGATCGCCGTGATGTGCCAGAAGAACTGCGTAAGGAATTAAATTATGACGAGCCAGCCGCGCTTGATAACAAACTTTTTCTAGAGCATATTAAGGAACTTAAAAAAGAACATTCGATCGATATACCCCAGTATGATTTTAAAACCCACACCCGCAAAAGTGATGTTCGAAATGTTCAGCCAAAATCGGTTGTAATTGTCGAAGGGATTTTGCTGTTGGCCGATGAAGCACTAGTTGAGCAGTTTGATTTAATAATATTTATCGATGTTAAATCTGATATTCGACTTGCTCGTCGATTACAACGCGATGTTGGCGAACGCGATCGCAGCTACGAATCTTCACTTAACCAATATCTGGTTTCGGCAGGACCAATGCACGACAAATATGTCGAACCCGGAAAAGAACACGCCGATATCATTATTAACAACAATGGTTCGATGGAAGATCTAGAAGACTCTGTTGCCACTATTCAATCCAGGATAAAAGACATCCTCGACATCGATTAAACTATATTAAAAACAAGTTTACTGTTACTGTTCGAGCATGGCGAGAACTATATGATCCTCATTTAGTTCTCATTTCATTCGAACAATAAATTATGGGCGGTTAGCTCAGCCCCAACGGGGTCCCTTCGGGATTGGTTAAATCTTCAATGGATAAAAAATATCACGTTTATATTTTAAAAAGCTTAAAAAGGATTTATTGAAAAGAAAGAAGTATTGAGGGCGGTTAGCTCAGTTGGTTAGAGCGCTTCCTTGACGTGGAAGAGGTCACTGGTTCGAATCCGGTATCGCCCACCATGGTTCGACAAGCTCACCATTTGTTGTGAGGTTGATGAACTATTATTATGGCAGATAAAATATCCTGAGCTTGTCGAAGGGTATCGCCTACCATGGTTCGACAAGCTCACCATTTGTTGTGGTGGGTTTGACAAACCATTATGACAAATAAAAAAATATCCTGAGCTTGTCGAAGGGTATCGCCTACCGAAAACTACTTAAAGCATCAGTAGGAATTTACGAATTTCTATATATATTAATATAGGTAGCTTATAATCGTTGGGATCATTGCAATTAGTGCAGCCAAAATAACGAAAATAAATGCTGTTCGCATAGTTATTTTTTGAGAATCATATTTCTTTTTATATTTTATAAACTTTTGGCTCTCAGAACTATAAATTTGTTTATTCTTTGCATTATTTTTCTTGTCCATTTGTCATTATTATACTATATTTTAGCTACATAGTCAAGATATGACATTTTTATATAATTTTTAAACGGCTCATTCGATGAGCCGTTTGAATTTCAGATATGGAATTTTATCGTTTAAACATTAAAGTAATCCCTCAACTATGCTCGGGAAATAATGTGATGTACTTAGAATATAATATATTTGACTAAAAGCTTTTTATATGATATAATATTATAATAGCTAGGAAATTTCTAGCTATAGGAAAGCAAAAATCAAAATAAAAAATCATGCCTCAAGGTCAAAACAAGCCTTCAAAATCAGGCAAAAAGAACCCGTATTTTAATCCCCTAAAAATACTCCGTTTACCTAAAACGCCAAAGTGGAAACTTGGTCTCGGAGTTGCCGGGGTTTTTCTTTTGCTTGCTATTTTGCTTTTTAGCCGTGAAATCGGCCAACTTTTAGACCTTATCCCAACTCCTGCTCAAAAACCAGGTGCTCCACAAATTACAGTAACCGTAGAACCCTTTTCTCAGTCTGGAGGACCTACCGATGTACGCATTTACACCCTACAAACTCAAATCGAACATGGGACATATTTTGATGCTGGTAACTTAGAAGATCCTTGTAATGACATTTGTCCACTGCCATTTTATGGAGACATCATCTATCAGGTAGATGATCTCGTTAATCAGTATCCGGAATTTATTGAGTCTGCTGTGGTCACTGTTCCCATTGAAAATCCTGAAGCCTTCGGCAATGACCCAAATCAACCTCGATTAACTGTCTTAGAAGATATAAATACATTTGGTTTATTTACTAATAGACGTCTTAGCCCAGAAGATCTTGGTTTTATAACTACTCCACCAATTCTTACAATTACCCTAACTGATTATGCATTGTCTGAGGGTGGACTTACAATTCCATTTGAAATTCAGATCAATGCAAATTATTTACCTAGTTTAGGTATACACTATGTTCCACCAAACGATCCTCCAGTTATGGAAGATCCAGACCCGGCTCAGGGTGAGATAGTTCTTAAGGGCGGCCTACCTCCAGATTTCAGAGTAGAGGTTTGGGAACGCATAGAAGTTTCTGAAAATGTGTATGAATGTACAGATTCAAAAGATATTCATGCCCATTGGGGTGAGAACATATCATACTGTGTGAATGTTTACAGTGAAAATGATTTTGAAGGCTGGGTTGATTTGTCGGAAACAGACTTAGCTCCATACGGAGGAGCAGAAGGTGAAGCAGGAAAATATTTTGTTACACCAACACCGTGGATATTCCCAAGTAGTGTTTATGTAACCCCAGATACACCAGGAACAACCAAACTTCTTCTCGTCACACAACCAGACCTTATGGAAACCGTTGAATTCGCTCCGTTCCCCGTATATGGAACCGACACCATAGTCACCCGAGAAGATTACGGTAATTTGTACATTACCCCTGCAATTTCCCCTACTCCAGATTTTACTGTAGAGGTATCACCAACCACACATGACAACATTACCTGGGGTAGCTCCGCTGACTTTATTGTTTATCTAGCTAGCGAAGAAGGCTTTGATGGTTCCATAGAATTGTCATCTTTAGAGCTGGCCAACGATTGGGTCGATTATGTAGAAAGTTATTCTTTCTCTGAAGATATTATCACCCTGACACCAGCAAATGATATTAATAATCGCGTAGCGGTTGACCTGCAAATTATCACCAGACCTGTTTCTTACTTTGAACCAGATACTCCTCCGACAAATCAAAAAGTCTTCTTTAGTGTTGACGGTCGAGATATCTTGGGGAATATAGCTTACAACCCAAGTAAACATAGCAGCTATGGAGAAGTCACGATCACATACACTATTCCTCTATCAGACTTCTATCTTGAAATGGAAGACCCAACAGGAGTAGAAGTACAATCCTCCGCAGGTAGCGCTATTTACACAATTAGGGTTATGAGAGAAGGATACGAAGGTGAAATACACCTAGACGCCTTGAGTTGGGATACAAATCATGTGGGCGAACTTCTAGACAGTCAAACTGGCATAAATGCTAACCTTATTGAAACTTCTACAGACGATACCTGGGAGCTAACTATAGCTGGAGACAATACTGAATTTAGCAGACATTACGATTTCTATATTCGAGGAAATGCCCTAACACCCCCACCTGAAGAATTTAGATGGGCACCAAACGACGAAGTAAACCCATATATTCAAAACTCAACTCCTGCATACTTCAGAATTCAGACTACCCCTGGGTATGATCTAGAAATTAGTTCTGCTCAAATTATATCTGCAGGGCAAGTGGCTGAATATACAGTGCGTGTGACAAACCCAATAAACGGCT
>JAYEGB010000007.1:0-21374 GCA_034658875.1 Patescibacteria group bacterium
GGAAAACCATTGTAGCTACAGCCGCAATATTAAAAACTGCTAATGATGATTTCAAAACATTATTTATGGCTCCCACCGAAGTTTTGGCCAACCAACACTACGAAGGCTTAAAGAAACTATTAAGTAACTGGGGTATAAAAACAGCTTTAGTAACAAGTAATTCCAAACCTGAAAATTTAAATTCTTACGATGTCGTTATCGGAACTCACGCTCTTTTAAATGATAAATTGCAAATTAATAAACTAAACCTGGTAATAGTTGATGAACAACATCGTTTTGGAGTAAACCAAAGAAGCAAATTGAAAAACCAAATACAAGAAGATCACACACCACATTATTTAAGTCTCAGCGCCACACCAATCCCTCGAACCATATTTTTGTCATTGTTTAGCGACCTAGATGTCTCAACACTCGATTCTGTTCCGCAAAATAGACTTCCAATCATTACAAGGCTGGTCACAGATACCAACAAAAACAAGGTTCTAACCTTAGTTAAAAAAGAAATTAATTCAAAGCATAAAGTATTTGTTATTAATCCCGTCATCGACCAAAGCAAAAAAGGAATTTCTTCAATTCAAAAAATTATAAATGAATTCAAAAAAGAATTTCCGTCTTTTAAAATTGATGGTTTGCACGGAAGACTCTCGAGTGAACAAAAAATAAATATTATGGATGATTTTAAAAACGGTGATTTAAATATTTTAATCGCAACAACTGTCATCGAAGTTGGAATAGACATCCCAGACGCAACCATTATGTGGATTAAGGGTGCCGAAAATTTTGGGCTAGCAACTCTACACCAACTTCGTGGTAGAGTTGGACGAAGCAACCTACAATCATACTGTTTTGTTGAAACCAACGACAAAGAAAAAGAAAGCATAGATAGATTAACCATGTTTATTAAAACTTTGGACGGCAGCAAACTTGCCAAAGCCGATCTTAACATTCGTGGCCCAGGGGCATTCTTTGACACAAAACAATCTGGATTTCTAAAATTAAAAATTGCCGATATTACCAATATTAAATTAATCAAACAGGCACACAAAGCTGCAAAAAAATTACTTAAAGAGGATCCTATTCTTAAAAATTACCCGGAGATTAAGAAAAAAATATTAACAAACCTTACTGCTCATTCAGAGTAAAACATCTTTACTTAGTAGTCTAAAAATGGCATAAAAATAGTAGACAGAACATTGACATAAAATCATCTTCTATAAAAGGAGGTGAGGGTTTTGTGTTACAAAACTTTGTAACAAGGGCTAAAAAAACAAGTGGAAAATTAGCTTGGTTCGAATCAATCGACCTGTTTCACTTAGGAAGATATCTTCAAAACAAAGGTCTATCTACATTCAAACATAGCTATACTAATAATGGATCACTCCGAATCACAGTAACGAAAACAATCAAAAAGTGGCAATTATTTCAACCCGAACCATCGACATAAATAGCAAGGAGATAAATCGTGAGGAAAGCATACGAACTTTTTTATAGACAATCATTATCAAATAACCGGAATATGTAGTTTAACAAGAACTATATTAAGACTCTGGTTTTGCTATGCTAAAAACATGTTCGATGAATGGCTTACAAAACTTGCACTACCTTTATCGATAATTCTCGGGCTCGCATTAATTGTTGGTGGATACTTTTTGATAAAAAATTCAACAAACAAAAAAGAGGAATGCAAAAACGAAAATGTAAAAATAGTTATAGACATTTCGGGTGCCATAAATAATCCTGGTGTTTATGAATTTGAAAACGGACGAATTGTTGAAGATGCAATCACTGCTGCTGGAGGTATAACAAATGAAGTCGACGAAAGACTTCTTGCCCAAACAATCAACCGTGCAGCACTTTTACAAAATCATGGGAAAATATATATTCCAATTAAAGGAACCATACAATCTACTTCAACGCCTTCACAAACTTCGCAAACTTTAGTGAATATTAATTTGGCATCATCCACTGAGCTCGACACACTGCCCGGCATCGGGCCAGTAACTGCAAATAAAATAATAAATTACAGAAACGAACGCGGCCCATTCGTAAAACTATCGGATCTTATAAAGATAGACGGTATTAGCACAAGCAAGTATACAAAACTTAAAGATTTGATTACTATATAACAGACTAAGAGCTTACCCCATTAGAAATCAATTTCGATTTTGCGGCAAGCGAGTACTTAACATTTCTAACAGGGCGAGTGGCGGAATTGGCAGACGCGCTAGGTTTAGGACCTAGTGGGGTAACCCGTGGAGGTTCGAGTCCTCTCTCGCCCACCATAAAACAATACTCATGCTACAAGCATGTTGGTTCGGTTTTTTTGTTTGAGCTCGACAATTTCTACTGTCCGGCAGAGTTGAACCATTTAAATCTGCTTTAAAATACCTTGAGCCAGAGCAAGTTATTTTTGAAAAATACTTTTTTGCAAAAATCAAGCTGTTTTTCATAGATTCAAAAAACTTATTCTTATATAATAGAAGTAGGTTAAAGGAACTTTGACAAACCAAAATAAAAAAAACGTCGTAAGGCTATATCTTACTGACAGGAATTATATTAATCTTATTAATTGCAGGAGCAGGTATGCAAGACAATGTTCTAAACATGTGGGGATACGCTGTGCTTACCCCATTACAGGATATCTGGAATCGCTTCGTAGTTTTCCTCCCTGGATTAATCGGCGCTGTGCTGATTTTAATCATTGGTTGGATCATTGCAAGTGGTCTAGATCGTCTCGTTACCCAAATCCTAAAACAAATCAAGCTTGATGCTGCACTCAACAAGATTGGAATGCGCAACTTTTTCCGCAAGTCCGGAGTTGAATTCGAAACTTCAGACTTCATTGGAGGATTAGTTCGTTGGACCATTATTTTGGTCGCCTTCTTAGCAGCAACTGATATTCTTGGATTGTCAAAGGTAACAGACTTCCTAAATCAGATCCTTACCTACGTTCCAAACGTATTTGTAGCAGTTGCAATTCTGCTGATCGGTATGCTCGCCGCCAACTTCTTTGCCCACGTTGTACGTGGTACCGTTGGTCTTACTCGAGCAAAGTCAGCAAACTTCTTAGCAGCAGTTACGAAATGGATTATTTGGATCTTTACACTCTTAATTGCTCTAAACCAACTCGGCATTGCAAGTGTCATCATCAACTACCTAATGATGGCCATATTCTTTATGATTGCGTTAGCCGGAGGCCTAGCATTTGGTCTGGGGGGTCAAAGAGCTGCGGCTGAAACACTGGAAGAGCTTAGAAAAGAAATAAGACACCGCGATTAAGAAAATAACAAAAACCCATCTACTTTTTTAGATGGGTTTTTGATTTATTCTTTTAACTTACTTTAGCTCGCCCAACTTAGCACTAACGGTTAGTTTACGAGACCCTCTGAGTAAATTAATTTTTACTGCATCCCCCGGCTTGTATTTACGAAGTATTGAAATAATTCCTTTACTTTCATCGATCTCTTCGTTATCAATCGCAATTATAATATCTCCCTCCTTTATACCCGCTCTATCGGCTGGACCATTGGGTGTGACCGCCAGTTGACCATTCTCACCCCCAACTATTAAAGCTCCTTTGGTTACTGACAAATCACGAATAGCTACCAAATCCTTAGTTATGTCTAAATATCTAATACCCAGCATGGGACGAACTATCCTACCAACTGAAAGATAAGAATCTATGGCCGACTTAGCAGCATTTATAGGGATAGCAAACCCTATCTGACTACCCTGCACATCAATAGCTGTATTAATACCAATAATCTGACCAACTAAATTAACTAGGGGACCACCAGAGTTGCCTGGATTAATTGCTGCATCAGTTTGTATAAGATCATTCAATTTCTCCGAAGTGCCATCTAATGATCCTGCTATTATTGTTCTGCCTACTGCACTAATAACCCCAGCCGTTACTGTATTTTGGTACTCACCTAAAGCATTGCCTATGGCGACCACCCGCTGACCAACTTGGATCTCGTCAGAATTACCCAGGTCTGCAACTGGTAAATTATTCCCCGGAATCTTGATAAGCGCCAAGTCGTTGAATTTGTCTACTGCCACGACTTTAGCATCGTGTCGTTCTCCGTCTGAAGTTATAACGGTATATTCAGCATCCTCACTTTCGACCACATGTTTATTGGTAGCTATGAGACCATTCTTTGAAATAATGAATCCTGTACCAGCGCCTTGTTGTTCAAATTCCCCGAAGAAGCTTATTACATTTCTGGAAGATAGAATGCTCACAACTGAAGGTGTAATTTTAGAAACGGTATTGATAATTGCCGAATCTTCATTTAATGTAACTGTCTCTTGGCGACTAACAAATGTGCCCACACTTGTTCCCGACCAACCAAACCACCAAACTAGCAAAATAATCAATGCGCCACCAAGCACACCACCAAAAAGTCCGTTCCAAAAACCATCACTAATTTTCTTAGCCATAGTAAAAAGTTTAGTTTATAGAATATTGGGAGCTAAAACAAACAGCCAATCAAAAACAAATAGCGCTACTATCAATGTAAATGCAATTAAAATATACTCTACTGCTACTCGAACGGTTAGGTTACCCTTGGCATAATGGACAATAAGCTCCGAATATAGGTAGTAAATAATTAAAAGAAGAAACGCCTTAAAGTAAGCATTTTTATACCATGCTGAAGTTACCCAAATTATCTCCTGACCAATTAAAGCAAGCAACAAAGAATGCAACCAAAACTTTTTCATTGGTAACCCCTGGCGCCATGAAAACAAGTAAAACGCTAACACCAACTGAGCCGACACCAACAGCATTAACCAAAAAATATCTATCCCGTAAAAACGTGGCAAAAGCATTAACGAAAGCGTAGCAATAAACAAAATTAAAAGATCAATCGAGCTAAGCCAATTTATAGCAGATAGACTCCATTGTTTGTTATCTATTCGATTTTGATGATAAAAAACAACAAAAGCTAACATTGTTAAAATAACTAACACTGTTAGATGTGCTTGCCAAAAACCTAGTCTAGCAAAAATCAAAAAGCCTATACCTGCCAATACCGCCCAAACAGATTCAGCCATAAATGCTGCTAAATCTAAAGAAAATTTCGAATTATTAATCCACCAAGTAAAAATAACTGTTACCACTATTGCCGCAATAACCATCCATACCAAAAGCTTTGGCCAAAAATACATTACTTCCAGCAGAGCTAAGAGAATAACCCCTAAAAGTATCAGTTTACGATAGTTCCAAAGAGAGCCAAGAAACATAAATCATTTAGTTAGATGCATCACTACCCAACACCACACGCACCATCGCACCAGTATCGGTAGTGACTTCGTCTGTACCAATTTCGGCATCTAGTTCTTCGGCAAGTTTGCGCACCTCCCAAATACGGTCACTATCAGTTAGATCGTACACAATTGTGGTCTCGAAGCCACGAGTAGCACTGTTACCAATATCGACGATATCATACCCCAAAGTTTCTAGTGTGGCTGCTGTCTTCCCAGCTAAGCCAGTGATATTTGTACCATTTAATACCTCTACCTTCAAAGGTTCTGTTTGAATCTCTGCGTCTAATTCTTCTGGATCCGTTTTTTCAGAAACAACTTTCTCTACATAGTCACTTATCACTCGGGGATTATCCCCCACTGGACGCAAAACATAAATTTCATCTACACGCGTTCCATACAAAAGACCTGACGGCGAATCATCGAATACCTTTGTGATAGTACTGCCAAAGTCCATGTCTTTAAATAGAGTCATGAACCGCTTCGTCTCACTTAATCCAAGATTCGCTTCGAAATGATCGGCAACAATATCTAGTATCGCCAAAGCTTTAGCTGGACTATTTAGGATATCTAGATCGCCCGCTTTTTCTTTTATGGCTAAAATAACTTTTTGCTGACGTCTAGCTCTATCAAAGTCAGAAGTACTTTGGCGTGACCTAGCAAACTTTAGTGCCATTACGCCGTCCATAGTGTATGTACCAGTCTTAATGTCTAGAACCTCATAACCCTTATTTTCATTGGGATATTGGTCATCATACAAATCCTGATCCACCGTTACTGTAATTCCACCTAACTCATCGATAAGCTTTTCGAATCCATCAAAATCTAACCTCACAAAATACGGGATCTCAAGACCAGTTATGTCCTCAAGAACCTGAGATATTAATTCGCCACCACTATCATCTCGACTATTACCAATTTTATAAACAGTGTTTATTTTAGAATTACCAAAACCAGGCACTCTTACATACAGATCGCGTGGAAGTGAGAACATAAAACTCTGCCCCATCCCAGTAGTATCTAAGCTTGCCACTATTAATGTATCTGTAAGATTTGGACCATCAACCTCATCGCCACCACCAGGATTACCAAGCACAGCTACATTAATTCGACCGTCTTCTTCACCAACCAAAGTTGTAGATCCGAAAGAAAATAAATCTTGCCACAAAGTTTGTGGCTGAACATTCCAGCCACTAAGTGCCAGTTTGGTAGCAAACCACCCCAAGGCCAAAAGCACCAATACTACAAAAGTAATACCCAAACCTCTCTTAAACCCACTTCTTTTCTTTAATACATGAACCTCGCGCTTAGGAGTTGTCTCTTCTACTATCTTAGGAATACGCCTTCTTGTGCGGCTTCTAGACTTTAAATCCTTCTTTCTTACTACCATAGTTAGTTTTCTTAATTACTTCTTCTAATATAACAGAAATAGATAGGCATAAAAACATTATAATATAAGCCATATTAAAGTAAGATTAATAAAGAACACCACTACTATGGCGAAAAAATCGACACCCAAAAAGATCAAAACAAATCCTCCTATCTTCCAAATAGTGGTTGTTTTGTTACTTTCCGCAGGAATCACCTACTTTATATATGCCGACGGCACCTCCTTTATTACAAATGCCTGGTTCGGTTTTACCACACCCAACACTCGTTTAGAAATCGATCCAAAAACAAGCTTCCTGCCAGCCGATAACCTCTCTCAAGCCACTATTAATATTAAACTTTTAGATGGTGATACACTGCTTGATGGCGATAATATCGTTTTGGCAATTCTGGAAGGCCAGACCAATTTGACCAAGTCCGATCCACCGCCTGCTAATCTATCGAAACAAATATTTGTTCGTGCCCCCGAAACCCCACAAACAATCGAGCTAAAAATTAGCTACCTTCATCTTTTCGAAATAGTAAGAATAGAAACTTATGACCCAACCCCACCCCAAAGTCCTAAAATCACAGCCCCAACTAACGGGACACTTCTTTCTACTGCGACTCCAGTTATAAGCGGGGAGGGGCACAAAAATGGACAAGTAGAAATATACACCGACGGATCGTTAAACACCATTATAGATATTGGAGATAAAGTTCAATTCTCCGCAAAACTTGCAAAACCACTCAGAAACGGCAAACACACAATTTCCAGCAAAAGCATAACAAGTTACGGAGCCATAAGTAACCTTAGCGAAACAATAAATATTGAAGTGCAGACCCCAGACCCAGAAATTGATTTAGATAATTTAAAAATTACCCCAAACCCTGTAAAGAGTTTGGCTAGTTTCTGGATATTTGTGCCCGCCTCCTCTCAAATTACCAGCATTGATTTAACCCTCGATGGAACAAAAACCACACTTCAAGATAGCAACCAATCCAGTATTTTTAGTGGCGTAATTCAGGCTCCTAAAAATCCTGGAATATACCGCATTTCCCTTGATTTGGGGACAGCCAATGGCGAAAGTGTGTTTGCAGAAAAAGTAGCTTCCGTAGAGGTTAATTAGCTTACTTAGGATTGACAAATCGTTAATATATGCTAGAATTTGTATTGGTTTGTAAATGCATCAAATTATTCCATTGCAGGTGTAAGCCTGCATTAATATTAAGAGGTAGATATTAAAAAACCATCTCGACTCTTTTCCAAAAACCCCGATGGCAAAAATAGGAATCGAGGCAAACAATTTATAAACAAAGCAGCTGACTTTGTAAAAAATCCACGAACACCAAAACGTGGTCTTAAGAATATTAAACTGCAAAACCAAACCAAAAAACCCATAAAAATTAAAACTGGTTGGCAGGATGTTTCTCGCGCAATCACCCTAAATAGCACACGCTGGTGGGTTGTTGGAATATCAATGGTTGTAATTTTGTCTAATCTTAATATCGCTCCGCCACAAGATATTGGCGGTGATTTAAGTTCTGGCAATTACTACAGAACAATCGCCCAGCTAGCTTCAGCAGAAGATTTGGCAAACCTAGGTACTTTATACAACAACGAAGAATATACCTTCTCCATCGATAGCAGTGGTGATTATCTCTTCAAAACTAGCCAAACCGAAACTATCATTAGTCGTAGCACACGTAAAGATACTATTAAATACATCGTTCGCGAAGGCGAGAGCCTAAATAGTCTTGCTACCGACTTTGGATTAACTGCACTTACCATCAAACATGCTAACAACCTTCGTAGCAACACCCTACGAGTCGGGCAAGAACTTCGTATCCCACCAATTGACGGTGTGTTTGTAACAGTAAAGAAAAACGACACCCTAAGTAGTATTGCCACAAGATATAAGGTTAATGTTGAAGATATACAAAACTATAATGGACTTCTCCCTGGCGATCCGATCTTCTCTGGAAATGAACTTCTTATTCCAGGCGCCGTTGTTTCTAATACCTCTAGTTCTTCTGGCAGTGGTAGTGTAATCGTTCCAAGCTTTAGCCCGGTACCCTATTCTGGTAAATTCATCTGGCCAACCGAAAGCCCAACTCACTTTATTAGCCAAGGTGTTCGTTGGGGTCACGTTGCACTAGACTTGAACCGTCTAAATGGTTGGGGTATTTATGCCAGTGCTTCTGGAGTTGTTCGCACTCAAAACACTCGTGGTGGATATGGTAACCTAATAATTATTAACCACGGCGACGGTTGGAGCACATATTATGCTCACTTGAGTGAATTCAGAGTAAAACCTGGTGATTATGTTCAACAAGGACAATTAATTGGAATTATGGGTAGCACCGGAAGATCTACCGGCCCTCACCTTCATTTTGAGATTCGTCGAAATGGTCGAACGCTAAATCCACTCGATTACCTACCTAGATAAATAAATATTTAAAAGATGCTATTTAGGGTTGTGTCTTTTTTGCGTACGTCGCACAATATAGACATGGACTTACCCGCTTTAGTAATCGACTTTTTAGACTACATAGAGATAGAAAAAAATCGAAGTATAAAAACTATCGATAACTACGCCCACTATTTGGGTCGATTTGTAGACTTTTTAACAAAGTATCGTCGTAAAACTAAAAATAAGTTGAGACCAAAAGATATTACTTTAATGTCTGTCCGCAAATACAGACAATATTTAAATCAATTAACCGAATCCGGGAAACCACTAAAAAACATCACACAAAATTACCACATTATTGCCCTTAGAGCCTTTTTAAAATTTCTCGCCAAACAAGATATCGAAACCCTGCCTGCCGAAAAAATAGAACTCGGCAAAACCTCTGAGCGTCATATCGAGTTTTTATCTTTTGATGAACTAGAACAAATCTTTGCTGCCGTTCCAAAAGACGAAGAAACAGAGTCACTGCGCGATGCAGCCATTTTAACTACGCTTTTTTCAACTGGCTTAAGAGTTTCAGAACTAATAGAACTCAAACAAAAAAATATAGATCTAAAAAGAGGTGAATTTACCGTCCGTGGCAAGGGTGATAAACCACGAGTAGTATTTTTATCAACCGACGCAAAAGAATTGATCAGTAAATATTTAAATAAACGCATCGATAACAACGAGTCTTTATTTGTGTCACACCACGGCCCTACCAAACATCACGAATTAACTCCCCGGACCATTCAAAGAATCGTTCAGAAATATGCAAGCAAAGCCGGAATTGCTAAAAAAGTAACTCCACATATTTTAAGACATTCTTTTGCTACAGATCTCCTGATAAATGGAGCCGATATCCGTTCAGTTCAAACTATGCTTGGTCACTCTTCTATAACAACCACTCAAATTTACACCCATTTAACTGACCCTCACCTAAAAGAGGTTCACAAAGCCTTCCACAATCGCCGAAAAAGCAAAAAATAAAACGGCTCATGAATGAGCCGTTCACCTAATCGCTACTTTTTGATCAGTAAATTGCTTTATCCAACCCAATTTCTCCCATTTGGTTAATTCGTCTAAATATGAACTTTCTTTTGCCAAAGGGTTTAGCAACCAAATTTGAATATTTTTATTTAATACTAGGTTCAGACCAATAGCAAAAGCTATTTCTGCAAAAACAGACGCCCCAATATATCCCTCGACTCCATTCTTTTTTACATTGAGTACAAAAACAACATCACATTTAGCCATTTTAGAATAATGCTCTTTGTGGGTTGCCTCGTATTGAGAAATCGAATTTTCATCAATACTTTGAATTGTTCTGATCACATCAAAACCTTCGCTCTTCAGTTTATTCTTCCATTCCTGCGCTTGATCATAAAACTTAGCGCTAGAACAAATAACCACTTTCTTTTTATTCATAGTTCTCATTTAACAATCTATTATTGGACTGTCGTTGCCTTATTAACCACCAAATTGATATAAAACCAATTAGCGTAACTCCAGAAATAGCCCAGATACCATAAGCAATAATCTTGGACTGAAGTATGTCTTGAGACTGCTGAAACACCTCAGGATTAACAACACCAAGAACTAACCCAGCAATTGGGATGATAGTTATTATTATCCAGAAGATTAATGAGGTAGTTTTTTTGTTCATAACCAGATTATATCAAACGGCTCATTCATGAGCCATTTGGGTTTCTGATGTTTTTTTGTCTGGATTCCCGTCTACACGGGAATGACGATTATAAATTAATCCTGCCCTTAAGAATTTTGGCGACAGGTATTCATAAAATTGCTTATACTGTGTGCCCATGTTTAAGCCCCGATAAATCGGGGTGAGTTTGGGTTTTAAACAGTAAAGCAATTTTATTTAAATACCAAGACAAAACGACTGGGCTCGCCTTTGAGCGTTACCCGTTTGGCGACACAAATGGGTAACAATCAAAATACTTCTTCTAGAAACTCTCTTGATTTTAGATTTTTCTCTATCATGTTATCCATAAACTCAGATGTTATCTTGGCGACAATCGGCAATGCAGCTTTTAAGTTATCTGTCTCATACAGTTCTTTAATTTGACCAGAACCGATTCGAAGTAGCAAATCCATTTCTAGTGGATTTAAATTATGGGCTCTACTGTCATTGAATAAGTGCTCTTGATCAAGCATACCCCCTAAACCCGAGCTAAATGCCATTTTTTTAGCATGGTCTATTGGCTTACCGCATACAATACATCGACCAAGTTCTGGCCTTAGACCCAAACCAGCAAGCAAATTAAACTCGAAAAAACTTTTTAAGCTATCTAGCGGTAAATCACTTTTATTTAACTCCTTTAATGTGCTGTAAACTACTGAAAAGACTTGGTCGGCATCCTGGGTTTCTTCAATCAACCTATCTACTACTTCTGCAATGTAATAAGCAAGACCTAATTTACTCAAACTTAAACTTATATTTTTAAAACTATCTATTGTGGTGGCTCCTGTAATAATGTCTAAATTTCTACCCTCCGCAATCAAAAAATCGTTATACCTAAATAACTCTATAAAGCTACCAAGCTTAGCTTTAGCCTTGCGAACTCCTTTAGCCACTACCCTAATTTTTCCCCTATCATTCGTTAAAATCGTCAGAATTTTATCTGCTTCTCCTAAATTTATTCTCTTTATTACAATGCCTTTGGTTTTTGTTGTTGCCATGAATATATTGTAGCAGACTAGATATTTGGATTGCCAAACCGGTAAAGAATTGGTATCTTACTAGATGTAAAACCCTTCATGGGGGCATGTAGCTCAGTTGGTTAGAGCGCAGTCCTGATAAGACTGAGGTCCCTGGTTCGAATCCAGGTATGCCCACCAACGCGTCGCAGCAGACTCCACTAAATCACTTAATAAAACCATCAAGATCTCCGTTGCGTCGCCGCTCCTTTCCAAACAAAAAACAGTCCTTCTGTCCTTCGGTTTTTTGTTCGGTGATAACTCATTATCTGAGTCATTGAAAATTGAATTGATATAATAGTTGTATGAATTTTTTCTTTTTTGTAGTTGGTGTGTTTGGGGGCATATTATATGTCGTCTATCACAAAAAAATAACCGAGACATTAAATCTGCCAATCAGTTGGGCTGAAAGACTTTTTGGTCCTGGTGGCACTTATACAGCTCACCTAATTTTTGGACTCGCGGCCATTGCACTAGGATTTCTTCTTGGCTTCAATGTGATAAGCCTTGGATTTTAAAAAATATGGGCCGATAGCTCAGCCCCAACGGGGCCCCTTCGGGGTTGGCCTGAGAAGCATAAAACTACACTGACTACTTATAACAATTTTTCAAACTTACACTACTATGGGCCGATAGCTCAGTTGGCCAGAGCACCGCATTTGCAATGCGGGGGTCCGGGGTTCGACTCCCCGTCGGTCCACCACTACGTATTTCGGAGTAAGTTCAATCCACACAAAAACCAGCAAAGCTGGGTTTTGTTGTATCTACCCATTCGGTTTCTTTAACGTTGGCAAAAGCTCAACCATTGAGCCGTTAAAGATCATGACAATAGACTGTCTATGATTTCAGACCTTAAATTCTGAACAACCACTATAAAATCTATTATTGCTTTTCTGATTTTGCTGTCTCTTTTTGTTTCCAGTCTTGTTAATTGATTATTTGTGTTACTTAGATTTTCTTTTGCGTTTTTAAGCTTTGTCTTAGCTTGCGCAGCATCTGCCTTAAACTGAGCTTTAATTAAATCACTGTTTACATTATTCTCACAAGATGAAGCTGCTTTATCTATAGCAGACTTAATAGAAAAATAATAAGTATCTACAGCAACCACAATCATTTTCTGCTGGCCCGCAAACAATACATCCACTTCCTCTCTATAACCCAATACTGCATCTTCAATATCGGTGTAAAAATCATTAGTCTCTTTTTCTATCGTTAAAATTATACTTTCGGCTAAATCTACCCTGCCCAAATCCTTAGCTAAAGATTTAAGTACCAAAAAATTATCTTCCTTTGATTGAAGCCAATTTTTCCAAACTGATTTTATTTTTATATCTTGCTGGTCTTGACGATCAGACAAATCATCCATCCTTTGGCGATGATCTTTTTGGAATTTAGTAATTCGTTGAGCAATTTCTGTATCTAAATCTACATTTTCTACAGTTCGACAAAAATCAGCCTGATTGGGCAAATTCATTTTTGCGAAACTAACAAAAGAAGGGCCAAACCTTACGATTAGTATTACCGCTAAAATAGCCCCTAAAAGTTTATAACTTGTTTTCGTCATAAATATTTAGTAATTTTTGTACATCTTCATATGCAGAACCTGGTATGTCGGACTCTATTGTATCTTCTAGACCAACCTCTGGCAAAATCTGCACATCTTTAAATAAATCTTTAAGCAGTATATCGATTGCTTTTTCTAAATTACCAGAATTACCATATTCATCATTTAAATTTAACTCTGTCTGGACTTGGTTATCAACATTAGTACCCATATTTAAACCATTATTGTCAGCGGGGCTATTGGTAGTAGTAAAGTAAGTTACTGCTCCACCCGTAGCTGTAAGTGCAACCCAAGTTTCCCAACGACCAAAGATATTTTTCAAGACATTAATCCAACTAGGCGTAAGCTTACCTTCAATTGCGCCACCTTCTTTCTTTAACTGACCACTAGATTGTTCTTCTTGCCTATCTTCCATAATTAATAAACCCCCAAAGGTATTAGCATCGGCGGAAGCATGCCAACTGGTATAGGAATTGAGAAATATCGATCATAATTATTCATTAGATCAACCCATTTGAGCATATAGTGATCGTAAAAACCGTCTAGATGTCCGCCCGTTTCTGGAACGTCAATTTGTTCTATATAGAAAAATAATTGATTATTTGGTGAAAACCCCAGAGCTTCTACCGAGACAACATTACCATCGTGCATATCATCAATAGGGTAAGATTGAATCAACTTAGCTTGGTAAATATCATTAGACCTTGACACCCATAACATATTTTGTGTATTACCAGAACCAACATCGTTTATAGTTTCGTAAGCAAACACACTTCCGTCCTGAGAAATCGATTTTGCTTTATAAGACGTAACTTCACTATGGGCAATGTTATCGACAATACCTGTATTAGGATAAATCAGCGCCATATCAGAAGGAGGAACCATGCTGCCATCTTCCAAACCATAACTAGAACCAATTGCTGTCCCAGACAATACATCGAATACAACATCTTTTAGATTCAAATCTGTAATAACAGGTATTGGTTGTAAGCCGCTTGTTAGAGGCATAGTTAGTTGATCAATACCAGAATCTTTATCAACCTGGAAACCTGAACTATTTGAATTAGACCATCTTGCATACAACTTACTAGAATCAGACGACCACCAGTAATCGTAATATCGATAATTACCTCCATTTGTAAGCCATGGATTAAATATTGGAACATGAGAAGTAAGTTCTCCCGTATCTGTGTCGTAAATATAAAATTCTCCTGGGAAGTTGGTGGTATTTAGGGCGATATAACGCTCGTTTGGAGATATTAATGCCTCCACAATAGGATAACCTGGTGTTATACCGTCCAGGTCCATGTATAGGTAACCATTTTCATCTAAAATTCTGGCTGAAGATATATATGGATTTGCTGAACTTACCAAAAATCTTCCTTTGTATGCATCTGCAACCGACACTTTTTCTGGATCATATGTTTTGAAAATCTCTCTGTAAGAATAATCTAGCGGATCAAAAGTAATTACTTGAGTATTAGTTTGCCCCGGTGCCCGCTGGGCAACGACCACTACCGAATTTGGATCGGCCGATATATTAATTGGTATATCATACACATTGAGCTCAGAAATCTTAAAGTTCCATCTCATAAACTGATTTATCAACATTCTGCCGGCAGAATTTACACGAATACCATGCTCATCAAACTCACGAACCAAATCTAGATCTAGCGTGTACGTCCCCGGCAAAGCATAGGGACTAATTCGTACCTTCCAGGCAAATGTTACATAACCATTTCGATTTACCGGTGGACCCTCGTAATACACTAACCGGTTATTGTTTATTACAAAACTAGAAGGTTCTATCCAATTTGGTTTTGTATCTATTGGATTAGCCGTCCCTACACCTATGGCATGAGCAAATGGGTATTCTGGACCTTCATCTATAATAGAGCTTTCTGGGTACCAAGTAAGTGCCTTTGGGTTTTTAGACATATTCTTCACTGTCACCCACATATCTACCACGTCACCTGGCTTGGCATAGTGTGTACCTATGTCCATTTCGCCATCATAATTTGGGAGACCAGACTGTTCGGCTACATAATAAGCCAACGACCTTGGTAATTGCTCAAAAGCCGAAGAGAAATAAATACCATTATTTATGTAATACCCCAAAGCCATAACTACCACCAAAGCAGCAATCCAGCCACTATACTTTTTTAACAGCTTCTTAATACTATTTGGTTTTTTTGATGATTTTGCCATAAGAAATCTTATGACTATATTTTAACCCAAAATATCTTCCTCATCTATCGATATCTGAGATATATTGCCACTTTTCAGTAAAGTATTGGCAACTTTCCCTTCTATTTTGTCCCTAATTAGCCTTTCTAGGGGACGAGCACCAAAAGCAGGATCAAATCCTTTTTCCACAAGAGCTTTTATAGCTTTTTCTGTAATTTCTAGAATTATGTCTTTGGATTCGCGTAATCTAGTTTTAAGCTTTTTAATTTTTATCTTAACAATATCCAAACTTTCTTGAAGTGATAATGGCTTAAATACAATAACTCCATCAAACCTATTGATAAATTCTGGCTTAAACTCTGTTTGGGTTATTTTTTCGACCAATTGTTTCTGCATAACTGAATAATCTACATCATCTCTAACTAAGTTTTCTATCATTCTTGCCTCGGCGTTAGAAGTTGCAATGATAATTGTGTGAGTAAAGTCAATTTCATTACCTAAATTGTCTGTTACTTTACCTTCGTCCAACATTCTTAGGAAAACATTTAAAATCTCATCGTGAGCTTTTTCTATTTCATCCAAGAGAACAACTGCAAATGGCATTTTCTTAACTGCCTCGGTAAAACTTCCGCCAGAAAGAGCAACATCCCCCGCAGTCATAGGAGCCCCAAACAAACTATGAACCGACTCGCGGGTTTGGTATTCCCCCATGTCTAGTCGAATCATTTTAGTTTCATCGCCAAAATAAGCCCATGCTAAACTTTTAGCTAATTCTGTTTTACCAACACCAGTTGGCCCCAAAAACAAGAAGCTTCCAATTGGACGCTTACCAGACGCTGAAACACCCAGACGAGATCTTTTCAATGCCTCAACTACTGCTTCTACTGCATTATCCTGACCAATTAGTCTTTCATGAATTTTTTCTTCCAAATTGCGTAATTTATTTTTTTCATCTGCGCCAATATCACCAATCGGAACATTGGTTTTGTTACTAATAACAGATTTCACCTCTTTGTTCGTAACTATCATACCACCCCTACGAACTACATAGGCCGCAGTCTCATCTAAGACACTCTCTGCCTTGTCTGGCAGGCGACCAGTGTGAATAAGTTTGTGAGACAATTTTACGGCAGTTTTAATTGCTTCAAGAGTAATAACTACACCTTGTCTTGTTTCAATTTGGTGGCTCAAATCTTCCAAAACCAGGATTGCATTATCAAAATCTAACTCAGGGACATTTACTCTAACAAATTTAGAAGCAAGACCCTTGTTGTTTTCTATATACTTTTTGTAATTTCCAGGATCAGATGTTCCGATCAGCTGTAAATTCCTAGCTTGCAAAGCATCTAACAATATAGCCGATAAATTAAAACCAGTATCTGTTTTGGCTTTAGCCAACTCGCTTAAATTACCGATAAATAAAATTGTATTACCAGAATAGGATGCTTCTTGTATTGCTCTGGAAAACAAATTTTGAAAATTTGAAGACCCCAACATTGCAATCACATTTAGAGATATCAATTTATAATCTACTAACCTTGGTAATTTCCCCGAGATCATTCTTTTTGCTAATTCACCTACAATAGATGTTTTACCAACACCTGTATCACCAACCAAGATTAAATTATTCTCACTACTCTTACTTAGCGCCTGAACCGCATCTTCCATCTCTTTGTGTCTGACCTTAGCCGAAACCAATAAACCAACCCTAGCTAATTCAGTAAGGTTTCTACTGTAACGATCCAAAACCGGAGTTGCTTTGGCCGTCCAGGCTTTGTTTAAATTTCTTTTGGGTTGAAATATCTCTTCCCAAATAGAAGAACGAACTATTTGAGTTGGCTGACCCAAATACTTACTAGTCCAATCTACTACCGCCACAGCTTCGTTAAGTTTAATATTATTATTTTCAAAATATTTTACAAAACTAGGACTTTTGGTAAATATTGCCTTGGTTAATTCTTGCCAAGTAATTTTCAGTTTTAGTTCATGTGATATTTCCAAAGACTCAGCAAGAACTTCATCGATGCTTTCGTTCATTGTTTGGTGCATCAAAGCCGCAACTTCATCTTGTGTCATATCAAGGCGCGTCAAAGTTTGTCTAAAGCCATTGTTTCTGAGCAAACCCCACAAAAGATGAGCTATATTAACCTCCGAAGCATTAGCCCTAAGAATTACAGACCATATTAATTTTCGAGTTGCCCAGTCGGCATGATACAAAACCGATTGAGAGATACCTCCATTTGGTCTAACCCCTTGCAAACGATAGTACCAATACGACCATACTAGAATCGACAAAACTGCATAGGGCCACCAAAAACTTTCTAACCAAATATTGCTATGACTAAGGCTAGAAAAATAAAATGTTGATAACTCCCAAATTGAAGTAACAGTTAAAACCAATGCGGTTATCGATGAGAGCCAAAAAGTTACATTCAAAAAATGTATCCAGACTTTGCTAGGAAACACCCTTTTCTTATTGTTATGTTTGAATGTCATTTTAATAATTAAATAATTTCCAAATAACAACTACTGGCAATAAATACCAAGCCAAGAAAATTGCCAAAACAATAAGGAATAAACCAATGTAAACACCTAGTGTTACAAACATTCGAAGACCTCTCATTAAAAATCCTGTGATTCTACCGCTTAAGGTATAGTCACCAAACAATGGTTCGATGGCCAACCACAACCGAAAATTCACCCAAAACTGCATAACATTCTCTAACTCCCCAAATATTTTCCTTCCTAAACGCAAAATCTCCTGGGGGATTTTTAGCATCCACCAGGATAAAAACATAACTAATTCTTTAAGAGGGGCTAACCAGGTATTTGTCATTTTGTTTTTGGTTTTATAGTTATTAATTTATTATATCACAAATTAAACTAAAGGTCAAGATAAATACCTTTACTTATAATATAACCCCAATCCCCTAAACGGCTCATCACATGAGCCGTTTATTGTTCGAGCCTGATTGCCATTAGGCAGACGAAGTGGGAACTAAGAATACTGGTAGTTCTCGCTTTGCTCGAACAGTAAATATAAATATCTTTAAATGCCTCATCCGTCAACCGGGCGGATAAAGCATTTAATTTATACTCGTCTGGAACACCTGCCGCCAGGTAGAGAGTTGAAAGATTTTATAAATTAATTATAAGATCCTTCGACCCCGCTCAGGATGACAATATATATCTGACATTATGAACAAGAATATAATAAACTAGTAAAATTTTAATCAAATTTGATGTCATGTCTGAAAATCACGCCCTAAAGGCGTGATTGAGTTTGGCTGATCAAATGATTAAAATTTTACTTTGTTTGTTTATTCTTGTGAATAAATCAAAGATTTTGGTTACTTTTCTCGGAAAAGTAACTGATATTCCACAGTCAGATAGTAGTCAAGAACGACATCAAAAAATTTGTTCTCATACAAATGAAACAAATCGGTCATGCTTCTATCTTTAAAAAGAAGCTGGAGAATGCAGTGATTGAATGCCAGAAACAAGGGTTGGCCTTATTTCCAGCACTCAATCACCGCAACTCTTTATCTCCCTAGAAAGGAGGTGTTCCATCCGCACGTTCCCGTACGGATACCTTGTTACGACTTTACCCCAATCATCAGTTTCGCCTTAGTCCCTTAAAAAAGGAGTTTCGGGCGCCCCTGACTTTCGTGGTATGACGGGCGGTGTGTACAAGACCCGAGAACGTATTCACCGTAGCATGGCTGATCTACGGTTACTAGCGATTCCGGCTTCATGAAGGCGAGTTGCAGCCTTCAATCCGAACTGAGGATGGTTTTAAGGGATTAGCTAAACCTCGCGGTATCGCAACCCTTTGTTCCCACCCATTGTAGCATGTGTGTCGCCCAAGGCATAAAGGCCACGCTGATTTGACGTCATCCCCACCTTCCTCCCTGTTAACCAGGGCAGTCTGTTATGAGAAATACAACATAACATAGGGGTTGCGCTCGTTACTGGACTTAACCATACATCTCACGACACGAGCTGACGACAACCGTGCAGCACCTGTCACTATTGTCTAGAAAGAGGGCTCTACTTTCGAAGAGCTTTCAATAGGATCAAGCCTTGGTGAGGTTCTTCGCTTAGCATCGAATTAAACCACGTGCTCCACCGCTTGTGCGGGTCCCCGTCAATTCCTTTAAGTTTTAATCTTGCGATCGTACTCCCCAGGCGGGATACTTAACGCGTTAGCTGCGGCACTGAGGGGACCGAAGCCACCAATGCCTAGTATCCATCGTTTAGGGCGTGGACTACCGGGGTATCTAATCCCGTTCGCTCCCCACGCTTTCGTCCCTGAGCGTCAGAGATGGCCCAGCAGACTGCCTTCGCCTTCGGTATTCTTATCGATATCTACGGATATTACCCCTACACCGATAATTCTGTCTGCCTCTACCACTCTCTAGATGGGTAGTTTCCAACGCTTTCCTCCGGTTGAGCCGGAGTCTTTAACATTAGACTTACCTATCCGCCTACGGACCCTTTACGCCCAATGAATCCGGATAACGCTTGAGCCCTACGTATTACCGCGGCTGCTGGCACGTAGTTAGCAGGCTCTTATTCGTGAAGTACCGTCATAATCTTCCTTCACAAAAGCAGTTTACAACCCTAGGGCATTCTTCCTGCACGCGGCATTGCTCCGTCAGGCTTTCGCCCATTGCGGAAAATTCCTCACTGCTGCCTCCCGTAGGAGTCTGGGCCGTGTCGCAGTCCCAGTCTGACTGGTCATCCTCTCAAACCAGTTACCGATCAGAGCCTTGGTGAGCCTTTACCTCACCAACAAGCTAATCGGACGCAGGCCCCTCCTCAAGCGATAAATCTTTCACCGTGAGGCATATCGGGG
The DNA here is from genome assembly GCA_034658875.1 of Patescibacteria group bacterium. Classification (GTDB taxonomy): domain Bacteria; phylum Patescibacteriota; class Kazan-3B-28; order Kazan-3B-28; family UBA10110; genus JAYEGB01. The sequence goes on from JAYEGB010000007.1 coordinate 20,420, forward strand.
ATTATCCCATCTTTCAATGGGTTATGCCCGACTTAAGGGTAGGTTCCTACGCGTTACTCAGCCGTCCGCCATGTTACTAAAAAAGCACATTCGACTTGCATGTGTTAGGCATGCCGCCAGCGTTAATCCTGAGCCAGGATCAAACTCTCAATAATGTAATGTTTTTTACTAAAAACATTCAAAAAAACGTGTTTAAAGAATTGTTGGGTGTCAATTTCTTGACTACTATTCGACTGTCAAAGATCGGACAAAAGGTAGGTATAAAGAAAACCCAACCAACAAGTGGTATGGGGATCTCCACAAACAACTGATTGGAAATCCTTCTTTAACCCTCCTTTTTAATTTAAATAATATACAACTTACTAAGTATAGGAGATATAAGGAGACGCGTCAACCTAAATTACAAAGATTTTATCCCCTCCTATTATCACCTTGCAAGACTACCCTTCTAGAGTCTAATCTTGCTCTATTTCTAAAATTTCACTTATCTCCTCCAGGCTAAGATATTCATCATAAGAGATATCATTAATCACCATCAGAGGAGCTTTTTCCACATCATTTAGATCCATTAGTGTCTTAACCGAAGGCGAGTCCGAACGAACATCAAAGGAATACATTTTAATATTTTCATAACCCACTTGGTTTTGAAGATAACTTAGAACATAACCTTGGTCATCGCATCGATTGCATTCATCGTGGTCATTTGAATAGAAATATAGCACTACATCAATATCGGCTCCACAACGATCTTTGGCTTCTTGAATCAAAAGATAGTGACGAATCTCAAGCAAAAAATATGGTTCTTTAATTTTGAGCACATCTACACCACCCTTGTTGTATCTTCCTTCCAAGTTAGCAAGCTTTCTTTCCAAGTTTCCAAGTTCTTCGCTAAATGCATCTAAACTTGTTAGGTCACAGATATTTTTCTTCAAAAGTGATTGTCTAAGTTCCAAAC
>JAYEGB010000008.1:0-5926 GCA_034658875.1 Patescibacteria group bacterium
TTGTTTTCTATCAATACATTTGGAACTTCCCATATACGAAATGCACTTTCTGTAACATAAAATGATTTACTATATGGTGAATGATCGCCAGTCGTAATCTTCTGTCCTGCTAGTTTAGTTTCTACAATATATGTGGCATTACGACTCATATCCTTTGATTTAATCAGATATGCCATGAATGCTGTAAAGATGAATATTGCGATGGCCATAGCAACTGCATCCCAACCAAAAATGAAATACATTGCTACCGCTAAACCAACACAGGCCAATATTCTGATAAGTGGTTTCCATTCATATTTTAAGAGGATCTTGATGGATGCAGGCATTCTATAGGATATTTCTTCCTGCATCGCCTCTTGTTCAGTATATAGTTTCTCTTGTTCCAACAGTGCCTTTACCTGTTCATTTTGCTTCCCATCAGTATATGGCTCAGAAAAATCGGTCATGTTGCAACCACCGCCGGCAAGACTTTAACAAACCACATCAGCAGCTCGTAAATAATCCATATGCCTACGACTCCAAGGATGATAAAAAATACAAGAATCAGTATTGCAAGACAGGCTGCGTTGCCCCCTTTGTATATTAATGCCCACCACCAATGCATACTTGTCTTTTCAAAAACCCTCTTATACGGGTGCATTGGATCATGTGGGGGGATGAATTCTTCATTTCGTTGTTTGCGGACACGATCGAACGTTTTTGATGGCTTTTCCATCTTACATCACCTGCCGGATTCCTCTTAGATCTGCATGTATCACTGCATACTGGACCCCGGTTACAATTCCAAGAAAGGCACAACTTATCTGAAGGACAATGCTGCGAATTATGTAAGTAGTGAATTCTCCTCTGCTGAACTTTATCCATTCTTCTGGAACGCTGCTTGGTTTATCATCATCATCTGATATTGCATCCCATGGTGAATCCAGAAGAACCACACCCTTGAAGTTAAAAACAGGAAGAGTTACATTGCTTTCATTAACAAGAGTTACAGAGATATCTATTGTACTATATGGGCTGTTTCCTTTCACTTTTGTTTTCCATTCGCTGTATCCCCGTTCATAGACCTGTTCATCTATTTTTATTTCATAGGTACATGGCTGATTGCTGAAAATGAATATGGAGAAATCTCTATATATCTGGGCAGATTGGCCAGGCAATGCAAACAAATGAAGATTATGAGAAGAAGTTTCTGTTGCAGATGCAAGAATTATATATCCTTCAAACATGGCAAACTGCTCCGAATGATTTGTGATGTTGGTGTACTCCTCAAATGGGTTAGTATAATCTGCAAATGCATGATCAACTATCACAAATTCTGGATTGTCTATCAGCACTGCGGAAATAGCCAACATTACTAGGACATATGTACAAGCAACCATGGTTGCTAATTTGATAGTGCTTTTAAATTGTGACATTCTCCGCCATCTCGCGGTACATTATCATTTTGTTTCTGCGTTTGTTATTAGCTAGTCTAATATACTCTGATTCTTCACCGTTTATGACTTTGTGGACCTCTTCCTCCAGCTCAGGCTTTTTTTCTGCCAATTTCAGCAGATACTTAGTAACGTTTCTTGCTTTGATGTTTCTTTGATCATATTTGAATCCTCTGTTTTGAAGGAGAGATGGCTTTGATTTTTTAACGCTTTTCTTGATGTCGTCAATTTCAACTGCTTTTTGGAGGATAGGGCTAGTCTGCTTCTTTAATCTGTTAAATATCTCTTCTTTGAGTTTTTCATTGCTTTCCCTCATTTCTTCAAGGCGGTCAGAAACAGCATTGAACATTGCTTCATACCTGATATTTTCTGCACGTTTCGGAAGTTCTGATAAGCATTTTTCCCCCTCCATCTTTAGCTCATAAGCTAATGTCTCTAAATCTACTCGAAGGTCAATATTGTAGACTTCTCGTAATGTTTCTAATGATTCTTTGGTTGTTACCCATCTTTCAAACGGGCAATAAGGGGTATCTTTTTTGTATGGTGAAGGGATCCAGTTTTCCCCATCATTACGATATTCATCTAATCTGAAACATTCAGGGCAATTCTTTGGGATCTTTGAAGGCATTAATCCCACCCCTCCATTGATGCGCCTCTTTTTTGTTTACTAATGAGATCCTGCATGTCTTCTTTGTATTGGGCCTGCTTATATTCCTCTTCTTCTCTTTGCGCTTTTTCTCTTTCTTCGCGTTCTAGGCGATCTTTATATTTAATCTGATTTTCTATGCAGTCGGCCCTTAATTTACAACTCACACAATTTGGATCGAGAGGATTGTACTGTTCTACATCCAGATAACATCTTGGAGTCTCCTGCTCCTGGTTTTTTCTTGGATCGAGCCTGGCTAATCCTGTTGCCCTGCCAGGGAATCTTTCATTTTCCTCATTTCCTGATGGATCTACAAGATAGCCAAAACGCGTCTTGAGGAATAAAACCCATAGTACGAGAAAGACTGAGCTTATTGCTGCCACCATTGCCCACAATGAATTTGAATTAGATGCGATCCATGATGCTTCAGTTCCGATTGTATCTTTTACACTATTTGCTTCTGTGTGCATTATTGACCTTGTTGCATTTGACTGATTAATCACTTCATTGTGTATTATTCCCTGGTTTTCAATAGAGGCCAAAACGAGCTCTGCCATTTCATAGAATGAAGAAACGCCATCAGAATTGCGCAGAATATAGTTGCCATTCAGATCACAGAGGGAATTATATGAAAATTCATAAAGATTGGTCATGTCGTCATATAATGTTGTGTTCCTATCAGAATATCCTAATCCTTCCTCAATGTTGATCAGATAAGCAAGAATGTTGGATTCATTTAATCCTTCAAAAGAAATGTTGTCAACTGACACAGAAAGATTCATCTCTGATACGTTGAATAAACCGTAAATATATTCAGAGAAAGTCAGATTGGTATCTGTTTCATTGAAAAGATATAATGAAGTATTCTCATTTATAGAATCTACTGCACCTCTAATGGATCCATTCATTAAATCATAGACAGACCATAAAGAGTTGTTTATTGATTGGTTCAATTCATCCAATGAGCTCTGTATGGAATCATTCATATTGTTGACTTCTTCAGTGAGATTATTCAGAAGAGAGTCCAAGGCATCCACATCCGTTGCTATGTCAGATGACCCGATGATTGTTACAATCAGCGTTGCCAGTTCCTCTACCGTCATGTCGGTAATGTTCGTTGTGTTTCCATTGTATGGATTATCTGCTTTTACTGTTTCAATAAAATCAGTGTTTAATACTTCTTCACTTACAGTTAGACTGGACAAGACCAAGCCTAAAACTACTAACATTTTTAAACTTCTTTGCATCACGCATACACCAATGACGTAATTGGCCAGAGTGTTTTTAAATGTGTGTGTGGATTAGTCAGACTTGGCTTTGATGAATCTAAGAATCCATTAAAAGGTTGTATCCTCTATATTCTGCCAGTTTTTGGATCTCTTCATAATCGCTAGGGTCTATTTCTTCGTCTGATTCGGCTTTTCTCTCATCGATAGCGTTAAGAAAAGTGTTTACTATGATGTAGTCTGGTTCGCCTTCTTCGTCTGTTAGAATGCCATATTTTGTAAAATCATATTCTGGATCGTCGCCAACTATGAAAACATTCAGACAAAAGTCTCTAATTACTTCTCTGTCTATCTGAATCTCGACAATGTGGTTTTTAATGATCTCGTATTCCCCTTCTTGTTTCTTATCAATGAACTTTCTTAATTTCACGTTTATTCCTCCTTTTCTTGATATGGGTCGTCATCAAACTTGAATTGTTCTTCCTCAATGTACTTTTGATAACCCCATTTTCGATCTTTGATAGCTTTCTGATTTCTGACTTTCTTCTTCTTGATTTTCATTTTATCATCTCTTATCAGGCTTTTTCTTCTTTTCTTTGCTGAATTCTTCATTCAATTCATATTCATCGTTATATGTTATATTGTATAATTTAGTCTGCCTCTTGAGCTTCATGTAGGAACCGCCCCTCTTTTATTCTCCAGTTTTGCATATATGTCATCTTTAATCTCCTGTTTCCTTGCAGCTGTGAATTTTCTTTCTCTAGCCCGCATTTCTTTGACTCTTTTCTCTAGATGATCTTGAAAATTTACAAGCTTATATCTTTTAGGTTTAGGTTTATCAAGTGGTTTAACATCTGGTTCTTCTTTGATTGAGGGGGTGACTCTTGACCGTTTCTTTTTTGGTTTTTTAAGCTTCAGTTTATGTATTTTTGCTTCGATAGCTTTGCGAGTTCTTCCAGCAAAAAACTTATTAGCACATATGTCAGGCACAGTATGTTCCTTGTATAACTCTTCTAGTTTGGTCTCTTCTTCCTTGGTCCACAGGTCATGCCATTTGTTCATGTCTTCATCCAGTGTAGGCATTGGAGCATCTTCCAATGAAACATAAGAATATGTTCTTGCTGCAATCCTTTTGAACTTAGGATCATTTTCTAAAAGATGCTTGGTGAAAAGGCTAACATAGCAATGGAGGGTGACTTTTGAAAGTTGCTTTCCCTCTTTTTTATATTCCTTCTTTATTGCCTCTAGTATGTCTTCTGATGTAAATTGAGGGTTGCCCTCAAATGATTTGACGATTTTGGAAAGAGTTTTTTTATTCATTCCAATAGCAGAGTTATTCTTAGGTGATACAGACCCGTTTTTCCTGATACCATACCTAGTAAGAGCCGTTTTCAATGCCTCATAGTTTCTATCAGGTATCATGTTTGCATCATATATCTCGCGGATCGTGTAATCTTTATACAATATGTCTAGCTGTTCGATCTCTTCTTTAGTCCATTGAATTCTTTTGATGGGGAAATAGGTTTGTTCATATCCTTCTTTGATGTTGCTGAAGATTCTGTCTCTGTTTCCATTGAGGTCAAATGAATATTCATGTGGCCTGATCTCGATAAAATGTGGCACCTCTCTTAACAAATAATTGATAAGGATGCTAGCATATTGGCGGGTTGTACTTTCCTGGAGAGATGTAATGCCTTGATATTCCTCTTTGATTAAATTGCTAACAATCTCTCTAGTGAGGTTTTTTTCCCCATCCATTCTTTCAATTACTTTGATCGTTATCTCTGGGGGGATGTGAGGGTTTTGCCTTGGTTTAGCATGATGGCCATGTTTCTTTAATCCCATTCTCCTGATCTTGGACACGATGGATGATTCTGACCTTCCAGGAAAGAAATTGTTTTCAAGGATATAGGAAACGGGGTGAGTTCTGTATACTTTTATTAATTTATTTGTTTCGCCAGGGGTCCAATTCTCATTTGGTGCTGTTTTTTCGAATGGCTCTTTCTCCCCAGTGATAGATTCATCATAGGAATAAACATTATGCCCTATTTTTCTGAACCGTGGTTCGTTTCTAAGGAGATAATTAATTGTATTGCTTGAATACGTTCTAATGGAATTGCCAGATATGTTCTTTCCCCTTTGATCATATTCTTCAACGATCATTCGTTTAATGTCGTTTCTCTTCATCTTCGTCTTTCCTTTTATCCGGGCAATAAGAAGATGATAAACATCAGTATCGATTGGATAAACATGAAGGTGTTTGTTATGCTTTCCAATTTTCATTCGTCTAAGGGCAGACTTGGCAGAAGTGACAGATCTCCCGGGTAAAAATCCTTGCTCGATGATTTGATTTACTGTTCTTTTCTCATACTGCTTCTTTAAAATATTGTATTCTCTTTTGGTCCAGTTTTCCCCTTTGATTTTTGGGGCCCTAGTTTCTTTTTTTGGCTCGTCTTTCTCTTCTTTTGGTACTTGATTTGAAAAATCTGGAATTGAAAAAAGAGGTTTGTTTGGTGGTGGAGATTTTGTTTCTCCACCTTTTGTTTTAGATTTTAGATTCTTTGCTATTTGGATGATGACATCCAGGTTTTCGTCCGATTTTGGTAATTTAATTTCTACGT
>JAYEGB010000009.1:0-5863 GCA_034658875.1 Patescibacteria group bacterium
TCTACGCTAGTTAGTTCAGAAGAGCCTATGAACACAGCACTACCGAAACCCCTCTCCGGATAAGACACGTTGATGATGCCCTTGTCTTTCATGGCATCAACAAACTCTCTTTCAGACGACAACCCAGTGCCTAGATTAATTGTTCTCCAGATCGGCCTGAACCCACTCATTATTTCTAGCCTGTGTTTTTGCTCAACAAACAGCTTCTCCCAGAGCTCATAAACTCTTCCTATAAATTGTGGATGACCCTTAACAAGGTCCATTCGCTCTGTGCCACCATTATATTTTCTGGCAGCATCTTCCATCATTCGACCAATTTCTCTAGCCAAGCCATCACCAACAGGCTTGCTAGGAGTACGCTGATTTTCCATCAGATAGCTCCTTTGGTTATTTTTTCAAGTGCCGGTGGTTGAGATTTATCACCAATTAGTGACACCACCTATACTTAACTTATATATTAAAAATACACTCCTAGTCAAGCATATTACTGTTTTGGCGTAAAAAAGATATTTAGAATGTTAGCTAAATATCTAAATATCTTAGAGCTCGTCTTGAAGGTCTTCCAAAAGCCTCTCTGTCTTTAGTGAAACCTTTTTGGGGACTTCTATCTCTACAGCTACAAACAAATCTCCCTTTCCGCTCCCCTCGAAGTGGGTTATGCCTTCTTCTTGAAGCCTAAAAACTTCTCCACTTTTAGTTCCTGCCGGAATCTTAAGGGTTAAATTGCCTTCTAAACCTTTTACCATTGCCTCTCCCCCCAACACAGCTGTTGGGAAGCTAATTTTTTCTACTTTATATAAGTCGTCTTCTCGTCTCTCAAACTCCTTGGAAGGCAAGACCACTATATTTATATACAAGTCTCCGGGGCTGCCACCACGCCAACCTGCCTCACCCATTCCAGATAGCTTCATGGCTTGGCCAGATCGAATCCCTGCCGGTATTTTTACATCCAGTGTTTCGGACTTAGTTTTTCTTCCTTCTCCGCGACAACTTCTACAAACCTTTTCTGGCTTTTCTCCAGTGCCCTTACACTCATCGCAAATTCCTACCTGTGTCATTGCACCAAGTATCGTTCTTTGCGTTTTTTGTACTTGGCCGCTGCCATTACATTTTTCACATTTTATAACTTTAGCATCCACGCTGCCAGTTGCATTACATTTTTCACACGGGATTGAGTGGTTTATACTTAGCTTCTTTTCGGCACCAAATACTGCATCCTCAAAAGTGATTTGCATAGTGGTTTCTAAATCTCTTCCACGCTTTATAGACTCGGGGCTACGCGCTCTGCCGCGACCGCCGCCAAAGAAAGATTCAAAAATATCGCTCATTCCACCCATATCACCGAAATCGAAGTTACCGCTAAAGCCCGAAAAGTCTCCGCTACCGTAATTACCAAAGCCGCTTGATCCAAATGTATTGTATTGCTCACGCTTTTTGTCATCCGATAACACCTTGTAGGCTTCGTTTATTTTTTTAAACTTTGTTTCTGCCTCAGAATCACCCTTGGTTTTATCGGGATGGTATTTTAAAGCAAGCTTTCTATAAGCTTTTTTAATTTCTTCCGGTGAAGCTCCGCGCTTCAACTCTAAAATTTCGTAATAATCTTCTTGTATCATAAATATTTAGTGTCATTCTGAATTTATTTCAGAATCTTTCACAATAAAACCAGATCCTGAAACCAGTTCAGGATGACAAGTAACAATTTAGGTGATCTAAGTAACGATTAGCCCCTCACCGGTATCGGCATTCACCTGAACTCTAAACTGCTCACCAGTACGATCGGTTGCTTTGTAGGTTATCGACCAATTAAGTTCCTGCAAACCAGAAGCTGGATAAGCCAGAATTACCGATGTTTCATATTCGTCATGACGAGCCCGGAAATCATCACCACCAAGGCTTTCGGCTTTTATGAGAGCATCGACATAACTAACATTCCATTTATCAAACGGGATCGGTAATACCGCAAAGTCAAAATCAAAATCTGTCTTAGGCATCATAATACGCTTAGGTTTTATACCTTTGCGCGGCATATTTACCAGATAGTAGTTATTAGGATACGACCCAGAAATGAAAATATACCAATTAGTATCCAAACCATCATCCGAAAGCGAATCAATAAACTTAGAAGAAACCAGTGCTAACTCCAAATCTTCTAGTGGTTTACCATGGATCACCCAAGACCTAACGCGATCAGTAGCTTCTTTTGTTTCTGCAATTAGATCCGGCAAAACAATTGCCGGACTAGGCAAACCACTGGCTGGTGGCACCTTAGGCTCATTGATGGAATTATCGATAGAATTATCTATCGTGTTGTTTGCGGGAATATCGTCGACAATATTGTCGACCGATGTACGCCGCTCACAACCGGCACCAATTAAGATGATCGCTAAGGCTGGAATTAATCCAATCCAGGCTATTATTTTGTGTTTCATCCCCCGAAAAATAGTTCTTTTAATTAACTATTTTAATATAACACAAACTAGGCCTGATTTTCCTCGTCGTCCTTCTTAAAATCGCCTTCCTTGGCATCGTTTTTAGGCGTATCAGTTTGATCCTTAGAATCTTTAGATCCACCCTGTGGAGTTTCTGTATTTTTATACATCGACTCACCTATTTTTGATAAAGAGCTAGATAAAGCCTCGACGGACTTTTTTAATTCTTCTGTATTGTCAGTTTCTAATCTATCTTTTACAACTTTAATTTTGCCTTCAAGATCGGTTTTGATACTGGCGTCTAATTTATCGCCAGCATCTTTAATGGCTTTTTCGGCTGTGTATACCAAAGTGTCAGCTTGGTTTTTGGTATCTACCTTTTCGCGCTTTGCTTTGTCTTCGGTAGCGTGTTGCTCGGCTTCGTTTGCCATCTTCTCCACCTCATCTTTAGATAGTCCAGTAGATGCAGTAATAGTAATCTTTTGTTCTTTGCCAGTAGCTTTGTCCTTAGCTACTACATTTACAATTCCGTTGGCATCGATATCGAAACTAACTTCCACTTGTGGAACACCGCGAGGTGCTGGCGGAATGCCATCCAACACAAATCGACCTAAAGTTTTGCTATCAGCCGCCATTTCGCGCTCACCCTGAACAACATGAATCTCAACCGAGGTCTGATTGTCGGCCGCAGTTGAAAATATTTGCGATTTAGAGGTTGGAATAGTGGTATTCCTTTCAATTAATTTAGTTGCAACACCACCTAGTGTTTCGAGCCCAAGTGAAAGTGGAGTTACATCTAAAAGAAGAACGTCTTTTACATCCCCCTGAAGCACCCCGCCTTGAATGGCGGCACCAAGTGCTACTGCTTCGTCTGGGTTTACACTGTGGTTTGGATCTTTACCAAAGAAATCTTTAAGAACTTCTTGTACTTTTGGCATGCGAGTCATCCCACCAACCAAAATAATCTCATCGATATCTTCTTTTTTAAGCCCTGCATCCTCCAAAGCTTTCTTTACCGGCTCAAGTGTGCCGACAATTAGGTCTTCAACAAGTTGTTCATACTTGGCACGAGTTAATTTCATAATCAAATGCTTTGGCCCGGACTCGTCGGCCGTTACAAATGGAATATTTATCTCGGTTTCAGCAGAACTAGACAGTTCATGCTTGGCTTTTTCGCTCGCTTCCTTCAAACGCTGAAGCGCTAAACGATCTTTCGCCAAATCTACACCTTGTTCTTTTTTAAATTCCTCTACTATCCAATCCATAATGCGCTGATCAAAGTCGTCTCCACCCAAATGAGTATCTCCGTTGGTAGATTTAACTTCGAACACCGATTCGCCTTCGCTATCTCCAATTTCGAGCACCGAAACATCAAAAGTTCCACCACCAAGATCGTAAATAACTATTTGTTCGTTCTTCTTTTTATCTAAACCATAGGCAAGTGTGGCTGCAGTCGGTTCATTAATAATTCGTTTTACTGTAAAACCAGCAATTTGGCCAGCATCTTTGGTGGCTTGGCGCTGCGAGTCGTCAAAATATGCCGGTACGGTAATAACTGCTTCAGTTACTGGCTCGCCCAAAAACTTTTCGGCGTCGGCTTTTATCTTTTGTAGAATAAATGCAGAAATTTCTTGTGGAGTGTAATCCTTCCCGCCCATTTCTACGGCTACGCCGCCATTGGCCTGCTTAATTTTGTATGAAACGGTTTCGATATCTTTCTTTACCGCTGCATCATCAAACTTTCGCCCGATCAAACGCTTTACAGAAAAGATAGTGTTATCCGGATTGGTTACAGCCTGGCGCTTTGCCACCTGACCAACTAATCTTTCGTTATTTTTATTTACTGCAACGATAGATGGAATAGTTCTTCCGCCCTCGCTGCTTGGAATAACCTCTGCCTTACCGCCACGCATAACTGCTGCAGCACTGTTTGTTGTCCCCAAATCAATTCCAATTATTTTATTCATACTTCCTCCTGATTATTGCTTTCATTATTTTTAATTATTAGATCCTGGACAAGCCAGGATGCGCTTAGTAATCACTTGCCGACTCGGACTTTTACGGGTTTGATAATTTTGTCCTTGAAACAAAGGCCAGACTCGAACTGATCGATAACTGTATCTTCTTTATATTCTTCATGTTCTTCGTGCGAAATTGCTTCCATTACATTTGGATCAAATTTATCGCCAGGCTTGGCAGATACCCGCTCCATACCTTCGGCCTTAAAAACTTCGTCCATTTTTTTTATAATATTTTCCATTCCCTTTATAACTCCCATCTGGCAAGTCATAACTTCTTCTGGAATCTTTTCTGGATCCAAATCGTGACTCTTCACAGAATCAAGTAGCCTCCCCATGTCGTCGTTCACACTTAAAAATTTAGTTAGTAACACAGCACTCATAAACTGAGTTAGTTCGTCACGCTGCTTTTCTTGCTGTTTTTTATAATTATCTAAATCGGCTAAGGCACGCTTGGCTACATCCTCCCAATTTGCCTTTGGCTCTGTAGAGCCTCCGGCTCGGAGAGTTTCCTTTCTTGAATTTTTGTCTTTATTCTTCTCGTTTTTTTTCTTTTTATCCATAGTATTCTCCTTTTTTCGTCATTCTGAACTAGTTTCAGAATCTAGGTCCTGAAATAAATTCAGGATGACGCAGTTAAGACTGCAAGTCATTTAATATTTTTTTCATATGATTAACTAATGGCAGGGCTTTGTTGTAATCCATTCTGGTTGGCCCAATAATACTAATAACTTTTCTGCCCTTTGGTCCAAACTGTGAAACTACCACAGTTGTCTGATCAAACCTAGGATTATCTTGCCCTATCAAAACCTTAATTTCCCTGTGATCAGAAATCTGACGAAGTTGCTTGGCCAAAAGTTCTGGTTGATCTAAAACTTCCATCAGATTGTTGCGAAACTTCTCGTTACTAAACTCTGGTAGTTTTACCACATTACCAAGACCCGCTACATACACATTTTGGGCATCGTCTACCAACAGCCCAATATTCCCCGACATTTCTGCCAACATTCTGGCAGCTTGACGAAACTTATCTTGTAAATTACGCAGTTTATGTAGATGGCTCTCTAGTGCTACCTGCTGCTTTCTAGACAATTCCTTTCTTTCTTCAGCTATTACTTTTACATAATTTCTGTAGCCCTTATCTGTAGGAATGCGGCCAGCAGAGGTGTGTGGCTGACTAAGCAAATCTAGTCCAGTTAGCTCCGTCATATCATTTCGTACCGTAGCAGAACTTACCTCGTAAGGAAGCTGTTCTACCACCTGAAGTGACCCCACAGGCTGACCGGTGTGAACAAAAGTCTCTACAATGGTTTTTAAAACATCCTGTTTGCGTCTATTTCCATCCATGCCTATCTATAATATAAAATTTAGCACTCATGTCAAGAGAGTGCTAAAAAAGACCAGATTTTTTGC
>JAYEGB010000010.1:0-5782 GCA_034658875.1 Patescibacteria group bacterium
CACGAATTATCATAAAAGATAACAGTTGGTCTCAAAATGGTGATACCGACTTTAGCGAAACTTATCGCAAAAATGCTCGTGATGCTGTCAGTGAGCCAGATTTAGTAGCTGGTTTAACTGAAATTCCATTCTATCTGTACGATTCACACACCTACACAGTTTGGGGTAAGGGTAAAAATCACTTAGCGGTGTCGAACACCGCAGTGGCACCAGGAAGTGAAACTGATATTGTTGTAGATTTCGATTCCAGCAACGGTGGTAAGGGTCTTCTAATTGGAGACATTATTACCAAGCCGGGCGAAACACCAATTCCTGGTGGATTCCACGATAACGAGATTGGAACCGTAGGAATTCCACCAAGTCACGACCTTGGTTTGGTTTACGAACACTGGTTTGATATATATGATCTAGCCGATATTTTCTATGACGGTGTGGTAAATGCTGGCGATGTACTTGTTTCACTAAATAATCTTGGGACTGGTGCTCCACAGCCGTAAAAAATAATATGGGAAATAAAATACCACAAATTACTACCACTCCCGGGTATGTTTTTGCTATTTTGGGACTTTTGTTAATGGTATTAGTTATAGTGTTTTGCAACGATATCGATAAATTCACTACTAACTTGCCACTTTCAAAAGGCCTTGTAGCCTCTGGTGAGCCCGTACCAGAAGAAGTTATAAATAATATCATTTCCGATCCACGAAATATTTCGCCGGAGAGCTTTTTTGGTTCTGTTTCACCAGAAAAGATAAAAGAAAAACTAAAACCCCTGTTTATTGCCCAAGAATAATTTTGTCACCATTTTGCTTGCCTCCCCGTTTCGTAGTCTTGGCGAAGGAGGGCCCATCCCCACATTCCCCCTGTCATCCCGGACCGGATTATTCTAGGATAGAATAAATCAGGATCCGGGATCTAGAAAGAAAAAAGAACATATATAAAATTAAAGGGATGGATCCCCGATGTTGGATGGCTTTGCCTCCGACTCGAGGATGACAAAACAACAAAAAACACAATCACCTCACTGCTTGTAATCCAAATTCCCCCGACAAGTCGGGGTTAAACATGTTAATTAGGTTAAGGTGATTTTTCTATTGTTAAGACTAAATTTGCTCTAAGGGGAATATTTGTTATAGTAGGTCCTTACATGATTCTTGAAAAGGAGGTCGATACAGATGGAACTGTTATTGGTTTTAATATGCGCTCATTTTATAGGCGACATAGCTCTTCAAACCCAATGGTTAGCAGACAACAAGGGAAAAGATCGATTTGTTATGTTTTTGCATGTTGCAGTGTACATGTCAGTTTTGGTGCTTGCCGCAATATTCTATGGAGAGCCATTAAATACTTGGGTTATTTTAGCTCTTTTTGTTACTCATTTTTTAATAGATGAGGCCAAGGCGCGACATAAATCGATTAAAATGTGGGAAGATCAGTTAATGCATCTTGTAACGATATGCATCACATACCTTTTTTTCTCTGAGCTTTGATCAAGCAAGAATCACCACCTGTATTAGGTGGTGATTTTTAATATTTTAAGAACGGCTCATCAAATGAGCCGTTTATTTTTTAGGTTTTGGTTTGGTAATTCTGGGCGGTCTACCGTATTCCGGTAGAATTTGAGTAAACTTTATTTCATTTGTGGTTAAATTGGTGAGTTTTTCTAGTCTTGTCTTAATGGCCCCTGCCAAATTAGCCTCGCCTATTACCGGAATTTTCAGCGCATAACCAAAAGTATTAGCAATGCTTATACCAATGCGTAGCCCAGTAAAAGATCCAGGTCCTATATTTACAGCTACCCACTTCAGCTCTGCAGGTTTCTTATTATTTTCTTCAAAAAGTTTATCTATATTAGGGAGTAGTTCTTCCGATTGATTCTTTTTTGATACCCAAATGTTTTCTTTGTAAAAATCTGTACCCCTTAGTGCGATACCGGTGTTTTCTTCTGTAGTGTCTATAACTAAAATATATTCTTTCATAAGTATTTCCTGAGCAAAACCTGCTATTTCCCGAGCAAAACCTGCTATTTCCCGAGCGTAGTCGAGGGATTACCTTCTTGTTATCATGAGCCTGCCTGCCGGTAGGCGGGTCGAAGGATTACAATAATGTCACACTTTTCCGCCATCCGCCAACCGGTCGGAGGCGGATCCGCTCAGCGAATTATTTATCTTTTTCTATTGTAATTTTACGCGTATTTTCTCCCGTATTTTCTAATTTTACCCAAATAGTATTTTGGGGAAGCAAATCTTTTATTTTTTCTGCCCATTCTATGGCTATAATATTGTCTCTGGCGTTTTCTAGTATTTCGCTAACCAAAATATCGTCTGGCTCTATGCGATATAAGTCGTAATGATGCAGCGAATATTCTTTTTCTGGTACTTCGTAAATTCGTTCCAACACAAATGTTGGGCTAATTACATTTGCGCTTATGCCAAGCCCTTTTGCCAAGCCCTGTATAAATGTAGTCTTTCCCCCACCAAGGTTTGCATCAAATGCAATTATCGCTGGGGGATTCAGATCCTTTGCAAAATCTTCTGCAATTTTTTGTGTCTCGTGAAAACTTTCTGTATTAAATTCTTTTTTCATAATGAATCATTCGATATCCAATTATGCCAAAAAATATAGCTAGAAGCCAATAAATTAAAATATTGGTTTTTGATCCGGTATTTACCAAGTATTCGTCGGAATCTCCAAGTACACCAGCAAACGAAATATTGTTTTTCATTCCTGGAGTTATCTCGTCTGTCCAGAACCACTTGCCGTTAGGTGCAAGCACATAGGCGATTCCACTTTTGGTTGTTTCTGTATATGTAACTTCGTCGATAATATTATCTTCACCATCTAGCAAAATAACATCATCACCACCTGTATTATTTAGTCTTATCTTTGTTGTTTTATAATCTAGAAGCAAATACTGTCCTGGTTCCAAAATTAAGCCAGTGTCTGCTTCGTTTTGTATTTGAATGGATAGGTCTAGGCTGTTTAGGATATAACTTTTACCACTAGCGTCTTCAATTTTCCAACCAGAGATATTGACTGGTTCATCTGTTGGGTTGTGAATTTCAATAAACTCGTTTTCTCCACTTTCTGGATTTGGCAATAGTTCGGTAATCAAAATTTGTCCTGGTAATCCTATTGTTTTAGAAATTTTTGTAGTGGTGTTGGAAGTCTTGACCTTAACTCGGTTAGATTTTATATCTTCTCCATTAAAAGAACTGATAATTTGAAAATAATAATCGGTATTTGGATCTAAATTGTTTACCTCGTACTGATTTTTTCTTGGAGATAGTGTAGATATTCTGTTCCCGAGATCTTCTTCATCTTCCGAAACATAAATTTCTAAACCACCAAGTGCGCCAGGTAGGTAAGTTTCCCAGAAAAGTAGAACACCATTCTCATTTTTGGTTACTTCTAACTCGATTTTTGGTATCCATGGGTCTTTAATATTGGTCTCGGGTCCAAAAATAAAGGCTGGAGGAACAGTGTTCGCATCGTTTTCAGCTTCAGTCAGTTTATTCTCGTAACCCTTGGTTACATTTTCTGTCCATTGCCACGAGCCATCAATTTTTATATACGATTCCCCTGCTTTAGAATTGCCATAATTTGGCGTATTTTCCAAAACAATGCCATTTGGCTGGATAAGTTGGGCGTAATCACCAGTATTGTTCAAAGCAATTTTAGTTTGAGATTTTGTAAATACCAGATATTGTTTTGGTCCAATAATAAGATCGTTATCAACTAAATAATCTGATGATCCACCTGGTGATTTATCGTCTAATTTCCAGCCATTTAAATTAACTGCGTTGTCTCCAGAGTTATAAAGCTCGATAAACTCTTCCTCAGAGCTTTTGGGGTTGGGGTATAGCTCTGTTAACTCGACGGTGTCGGAAAAATCTAAAACAATTTCTGGTTCTTCCTCTTCTTCCCATAAGATTACGGTGTTATCTAGGGTGTAATTTTGCCCATCTGGATTTATTATTGTTAAATCCCATGTGCCAACCTCGGCACCAAACAAATTAAAACGGATTTCACTTATTTTTGATGTGCTTTCTATGTCAAAATCGCTAGCCCAAATGCTTATGTCGCCTTTTTCTAGCTTTATCTGGGTTGTTCCATCTAACGAAAAATTATTACCGTTCATTTCTTCAGCTATCCAGATAGTTTCAATTTGACCTTCGTCTGGTGTGATTGACATAATTTCTGGTGGGTTAAGTGGCTCAGGAGAATTATCGGCTTTTGGAGTACCAAGATCTATTACATCGCTATCAAAATTTACAGATGTTGTGGCGGTATACCAATAACTTTCATTGGCTCCGTTTCCCCAAGGATCCTTTCTTTCCATCGAAGCTTTCAGGGTATTATCGCCAGTAAAAGGCGAATCTCCATTTCCAGCTTCGTCAATCAGTTCGTCTGATGAATCGTACAATCTAATGTGTAGTGTACTGTTCGATAGTGAAACAGCTGATTTAATGTAATCGGGTTCAATATTTAGAACTGATTCATTACCACTAAATTCGTGATCTTGAGAATTGTTTGCTATTAAAAAATAATCATTAGCTAAAATTGTGTTAGCGGTTGGTTCGTCAATATTTTCTAAAATTTCCAACATAAAAACTTCCCCAGAGGAAGTTTGTTTTGTGATGGTCCAGCCAGTTAGGTCGGTATCTTCACTAGTTGTGTTTTTAAGTTCGATCCATTCGTCTGAACTGCTGGCCGTACTCCCCGCCCACGCCAACTCATTAATAACTACACTTTGACTACTTGCTTTAACATTAAAGTTACTAATTGCAATCAAGCAAATACAGCTAATCGCAAGTATATTAATTAACAAAAATTTAATATCCATCCCCCAATAGTAATAATTAAGTTGTAAATCATTTCTTGAAGGGGATACACGGTACGTACCGTGTATCCCCTTGTGAATTAGTTATTTACCTTTTTTTATTCGGTTTTTAGCATACTTATAAACAGAGTCGCCGTTATGTTTCAAAAATTTGGAATTAATATTTGTGTTCGCAAGTACATCTTCTAAGACCCCATCATTTTCGTGCATACTTTGCCTAACTAACCGAATAGTACTCTTTGAAGCTTTTGTAGCTTTATTAATGTCTTCGTAAGTCGTTCCATTTAATAGCATTTTTGCAATGATAAGTCTCCGAGATATATCGACCAATTCTTTTTTGGTAAAAAGCGAGTCAATAAGATGGGGTAAGTCTGATCTATTTGCAGTGGATAAGACCTTAGCAATATCATTGATTTCCGATTTTTCAATATAGTAATCACCCATACCTCCCATAGTTAGCATTTGGGATTTATTGCGTGCTTTTCTTTTTTTAACTCGAACTGATTTCATGTTTCAAACATATCACACGAACACGGTACGTACCGTGTTCGTGTGAGGAAGAATTTATAAAAAAATTAGTAACATTTGTATGTGAGTAGTGGGGTGGTATGTGAAGTGGGTTAACACGGCATGTTAAGTGCAAAGTTTGCTACTAGAGCAGAAAAAGTATGAGGTGTTAACATGGTACAACACGCTCGTGTGGCACCTCAACAGCTACCAGTTACCCACCCAAACTATTCTTTTAAAAATACTTTTGACTTAAGAGCTAAATTAGAGTAGATTAGGCCTTGTAAAAGACGGTTTGCTGTTTACGGATGATCCGAAAGTTATATAAGATACTCAGGTAAAAGGAAGTTTTGAATCATTAATTTCAATGTTAGTTAACTTAATTAATCCAACTAGAGACAAACAACTTGAGGAGAAGTCTGCATAAGCGCA
>JAYEGB010000011.1:0-20099 GCA_034658875.1 Patescibacteria group bacterium
GGTGATTTTTTGATATGAATAACGAAAACGACTGCGACCGGTTTTGGTGCTACCGTTTGCCGGGACAAATGGTAGCAAAAGGATTACTTTTTAGCTATTTTGGTGCGTGGTTCTGGGATTTCTTCTTCTATAGACAGGCCTACCTTTTCAGATAACGGAACACCTCCCAAAACATGGAAATGCAGGTGTGGAATAGATTGACCGCCCCATTTACCAATATTAGTTACTACTCGGTAACCCATTTCGTCTATATTCATCTTTTTGGCCACATCCCTGCAAACAAGTAGCACTTTACCCAAAAGCTCTTTGTTCTTATCTTTTGCCTCGGCCAAACTAGATATATGTTTTTTGGTCATTACCACAACATGAACTGGCGCCTCGGGGTTGGTATTGTCTACTGCAATAATATCTTTGTCCTCAAAACGAATTGGAGTAATAGCGCCACCATTGGCAACTTTACAAAATACGCAATTTTTTTTGATATCTTTAGCCATAAAAAATTATTATTTCCTGAGCAAGGTCGAAGGATTACACTAATGTAACGCTTCTCCGCCATCCGCCAACTGGCCGGAGGCGGATTCGCTCAGCAAATTATTCGAATGCTTGTGAATCGATACGCACCCAATCTCCGTCTTCTTCTTTTAGCGCTTCTAGCCTGCCCGAAGTTTCGGTATCAGAATAAACATATTCGTACTGAGCAGCACTTTTACCACGACGATGTGCCCCAATAACCTTTTTGTCTAAAACAACGGGGCGAGTTGTGTAAACTAGCTTCACTTTGCCAAGTGGAGAATCAAATATTACAGTTTCGATCTCACCCAAACCGTCCTCGTCCGGATTTTTGGTGTGGTTTTCTACATCAAACTGGGACAAAACTTTATCTAAAGTGACCCCCCAACGTTCTTTATTCATGGCCTCGCCCCGTTAGAACCAGGATACCAAAAGTATCCGTAGGTTTAATTCTATATTCTTTGCTACATTTAATATCATCGGTTGAGTTCTCTTATGATCTAAAAAAATTAATTTGGTTCTAACGGGGTTAGACTTCAATCTTCTTCTCTTCTAACTTTTGTTTTACCATTGCCACAATTTTGCGATCGATAACCGTCTCCTGAGAACGATCCTGCATATCGCGCAAGATTATATTTTTGTCATGAATCTCTTGATCGCCTATAATAATCGCTAATGGAACATGTAGTTGACTAGCAAGCTTTAACTGACCTTGGATCGACCCCTTTTTGCCAATCAAACTTGCCACCTTCAAATCCTCTTCTTCAAGCTTTGTCATTACATTTTGAGCTTTGTCTTTGGCTCTATTACCAAGTTGAACGATAAACACATCGGCCTTTGGAATTTCTGGAATGGTTACAGACTGAGCTTTCATAGTATTGATAACTCGTTCTACCCCCACGGCAAAACCAATGGCCGGAGTAGAAGGGCCACCCAAAGTTTTTACCAAATCATCATAACGGCCGCCACCGCCTAGAACAGTTTCTTCGTTTCCACGGATAACAATTTCAAATACAGTGTGAGTGTAATAATCTAAGCCCCTTACCAAACCAGGATCAAGCTCGTATTCAAGCTTTAGTTCATCCATGTGCTCCAACACTTTTGTAAATCTGCGTTTGGATTCTTTGTCCAAACTGTCCATCAAAATGTTGCCAGCTTCTGCTATAATCTCTTGGCATTTTATGGTTTTACAATCTAGTACGCGAAGTGGGTTCTTTTTAGCTCTTATCTTACAGTCTTCACACAGGTTCTTCTTATTTTTACCCAACATTTTGGAAAGAGTGGCCATAGCTTTAGTTCTAGAACGAACTGTACCTAGTGTATTTACCTTTACCACAATGTCGGACAAGCCAAGTTTTTTATAGAAACGCAAGATGCTTTGAATCATCGAAACATCGGCCATAGGAGTATCGTCACCAAACATCTCGAGACCAACTTGGTAAAATTCACGAAATCTACCAGCCTGTGGACGTTCATATCTATACATTGGACCCCAATAATAAAGTTTTACTGGTTGTGGAAGTGTACGCATACCGTGCTCCAGATAGGCTCGCACCGTTCCTGCAGTACCTTCTGGACGCAATGTGATGCTGTTATTACCCAAATCCTTAAAGGTATACATTTGTTTGCTAACAATATCGGTAAATTCACCAACACTACGCTTAAATAGTTCGGTTGGTTCAAAAGTTGGCAAGATAATGCGTTCGAAACCAGAAGCATGTACCACTTCTTGCCATGTTCTTTCTACCCAAAACCAATATTTTTGCTCTTCTGGCAATATATCTTTCACCCCACGAGCTGCTTGAATATTTTTTTCTGGCATAATTTAAGATTTTTTATGGCCTAATAATAAAAGTGGTGCGGCAATAAAGATAGAAGAATATGTTCCAATAACTACACCTATAATCATTGCAAGAGTAAAGAATTTAAGAGTTTGTCCGCCAAAGAAGAACATTGCGATCAAAATTACAAACAAAGTAAACGAAGTGTTAAGTGAGCGTATTACAGTTTCGATCACACTATCATTGATGATGGTTGGCAAAGCCTCTCCACCACGACGACGTAAGTTTTCGCGAACACGATCAAAGGTAACAATAGTATCATGCACCGAGAATCCAAGAAGGGTAAGTAGAGCCGTAATAAACAAACTATCTATTTCAGCACCCATAAACTTACCAATTATCGCATACATACCAAGGAGTATTACTGTATCGTGAACAAGAGCAACAATAGCAGCTACACTAAACTTCCAAGCATTAACCTCGCCAGGGATCTTACGAAAAGCATAGGCGACATAAAGCAAAATACCGATAACGGCTGCAATAACCGCCAAAATTGCTTTACGCACTACATCGGCACCAATAGTTGGGTCCACCGTTTCAAACCTTAGCTCCTCTGCCGAATCAAACATTGTTTTAAGCTCGGCCAAAATAGCATTTTTTTGATCGTTATTTATTTGAGCACTTCTAATAAAGTAACGATCCCCGCCTTCTGCTTGAACAGCTACATCCATATCGACCTGAGTTTTATAAGCCTCGGTGATAGTCGCTGCGGGAGTAATGTCACTATCTTGTAAACCAATTGTCTCTATTTCAAGAATTGTCCCACCAGCAAAATCTATTCCAGTATTGTAACCATAACCAAAAATAGCAAATAAGCTAACAATTATTAAAACTGCCGAGAGCCCAAACCAAATTTTAAAAGTTTTTGTTATGTTCATCCCGTTAGAGTTAGGTTACCACAGGTAACCGTAGAGTGATTTTTATTTATACAACTTACAAACATTTTAAGATATTAATTTTTCATTGAAATTTAACAACCGTTAGTTAACTCTAACGGGATTCATAGCTGTTTAGCACCCCATAATTGATATTTTTTAGCCAAACTTGTAGATGCAGTTAACCTAAGAAAAGTATGGGTAACAGTGATTGCAGTAAACATGCTAATAATGACACCAATACCTAGTGTTACGGCAAACCCACGAATAAGACCAGAACCAAAGTAATAAAGAATAATACAAGTAATAAGTGTGGCAATATTTGAATCACGAATAGAGCTCCAGGCACGGTAAAAACCAGCATCAATAGCAGCAATTACTGTTCGCCCCTCGCGTATTTCTTCACGCATTCTTTCAAATATAAGAATATTGGCATCTATAGCCATACCCACCGAAATTATGAAACCAGCAATACCAGCCAAGGTAAGTGTAACCGGAATCGCAATAAACACGGCCAAAGCAATGATTGTATAAATAAGGAGGGCTAGCGCTGCCAATACACCTGGCAAACGATAGTAAGCTATCATAAATATCAAAACCAGAAGAAGTCCCAAAAAGCCTGCAATTACGCTTTTGTTAACGGCTTCTTGTCCAAGAGTTGCACCAATATTGTTTTGAGAAATTAAACTAATTGGTACTGGCAGAGCACCAGCATTTAGCTGAATTGCCAAACTCTTGGCCGATTCTATGGAAAAGTCACCATTAATTACGGCATGTCCATCGGTAATTTCGTCCTGAACTACTGGAGCCGAGAGCAAAATCTTATCTAAAAATATAGCAAGTGGCTTTTGCAGATTACGCTTTGTGGCTCCTGCAAAAACATCTTTACCTTCGTTATCAAACTCGATAGCAATTAATGGACGACGAACAATAGATGTAGAGCTCTGATCAATTTGTACTTCGGCTCGCACAAAGTGAGCTCCAGTTAAACCTATGTCCCCCCAATCTGCATATTCTGCCGATATAATCTGATTATTCTCATCTATGCTCTTTTCTACTACTCCTTCGCGAAACTCTAGCTGAGCTGTTTCGCCAATTAAAGCTATGGCTTCATTTACATCGGTAATACCAGGTAGTTCTACAATAATTCGTGAATTATCACGAGTTTTTTGAATAATTGGCTCGGACACACCTAGTGCATCTATTCTTCTACGGATTACATCCACTACACCAATAGCCGCTTCCTCAGCACCACCAGCTGCTACTTTAGTTAAATCTGTTTGATAAACCAGGTGAGTACCACCTTGTAAATCCAACCCTTTATGTATATAAAGACCATCTTTAAAACCAACAAACTTAGCGAATGCTGGAATATCGACAATTAAAGCCCCCAGGAGAATTACGACAATTAAACCTAATAACCAACCAGTGCGTTTAGCCATAAAGCTATAATATTTACGTTTATTTTATTTGCTTACAACCTATACTATCACAAATACCCCGTAAAGTGCGATTTTTCAAGCTCTAAAACCAAGTCTTTCACCTCTTGGTCACGACTCTTTTTAACCACTAAAATGGCATCTTTTGTGTTCACCACAGCCACATCCTCGAGCCCCACAACTGTAACCAGCTTATCTTCGTCTTCGTTAAATATAAGAATATCTTTAGAATTTGTGACTACCCCCTTACCTTTTACCGAAATACTGCCATTAGTATCTTTTTTCAATATATCGTGGATGGATTGCCAACTACCGACATCCTTCCAACCTAAATCACCGGCATCTACCAAATACATTTCGGGACTTTTCTCCATAATGGCATAATCAACAGCAATTTTAGTAAATTCTGGATAAACCCTGTCCAAAATCTGTTTTCTTTTCTTGGTTGGCCAAGCTAACTCTATTTCTTGCAAACCCCTATACATTTCCGGAACCAATTCTTTGTAAAGTTCCAACATGTGTTTGGCTGGCCACATAAATAAAGCTGCATTCCAGTAGTAATTCCCGGCATCCATATAATTTCTAGCTTGCTCTAAGCTTGGCTTTTCTTTAAAACTACAAACTCGATAAATATCCTTAGTTACTTCTTGTGGATCTACCTCTAAATAGCCATACCCAGAATACGGGAACTCTATCGGCATCCCCACACCAATAATTATTGGTGGCTGCACCTTTAAAAACTTGTAGCATTTTTTAACAGCTGCAATAAAACCCACTTCATCGCGATAATGATGATCAGCCCAAAGGTTAATGATCATTGCCTTGGAGTCTTTTTGATTAATCACAGTTGTTGCCAACCCAATTGCGGCAGTGGTATTACGGAGCTCGGGTTCTAATATTAAATTATCTGCAACCAATTCTGGTAGTTGCCCACTAATTTCATCACCAAGCCCCACAACCGTACTTACATAAATTCTTTCTGGTGGTAGTAACTTACTTATGCGTTTCCATGTTCTTTTAAGCAAAGTGTCATCATCGCCTAAAAAAGGTTTTAGTTGTTTTGGCTGGCTTGTTCTGCTGACCGGCCAAAGCCTACTTCCAACCCCCCCAGCAAAAATTACTGCATATAAATTATCCATTTTGTTTCATTAGTAAGCATATTATAAAGAAGTTTTTCTAAATACAAAAAACCCGGGCTCGCGTAGCCCGGGTGAACATCTCGTTATTTGGAACATTAGGACAGAAGCGTTCAGTCACTCATCTCTTAAATGAGCAACCCTTTTCGCCAGTCCAAACAAGACCAAATGCTATTTGGTCATTGCCCCAGATTAATCCCTCTTAATACGCACCACCACAGCGCGTTTCTAAATTACCGTAAAAAAAGAAGTTAACAAGACAGCTCATAAGCATCAGGGGCTCAACTCTGAGCCGCACGAGAAGTAGCTACCTCACTTATTAGTACAAGATATTAAAACAGTCATATCTTAAAATTTACCCCAAAGTATTTTTATTGTAAATAAAATTGACAAAGATATATTTTTATGATATAATAAACTTAAATCGTTCGCTTGGGTCAGGTGCTAGCAAAAATCAAAACCAACAGATGAGAAAAATACATAAACATATACACCGTATTCGCAAACAAACTCTAGACCTCTTAAAGCAAGAGATCTTCGCAGTTATAGCTGTTGCGGTTTTTTGTTTGGTTTTGGTTGTCTGGTATAACAGCACCCAAACTGATGCCAGTGCACCAGAAGCCAGACAAGTTGCTAGCATCTCTACTCCACAAACTGGTGTTGTCACCAGGTGGTGGGATTATGTCACCGAATTTTTGCCAAATAGTGAGAAAGAAGAAATCGCCGGCGAGCTTCATACATCAACCCTAGGCACTCCCCTACGAGGTGGGAAATCAACCATTTTGTTTGGTTCAGAAATTAAAGGATTAAACAGAAGTGGTATTGAAAGCTGGCTTACTGTTGATGGAATTAAAAACCACGGAACTCACTTAGAAATGTTAGAGGATAATGAAGTTACGCTATCCAATTTACACAATGGACAATTCGATCTCTGGATAGAAGGTGTTGGCCGTATGACTATTAATGAAATTGGTGTAAACATTTGGACAATTAACACGATAAAACGAACTATCAATATCCCCGATGGCACTTTGTCTATTTCATTTGAACAAGATACAAAAATTTATTCCATTTCAACCCTTGCCCCCGAAGGTGATATCCCAGTTTTGCCAGAACTTACTCAAACCCCACAAAAAATTTCGATATTTCCTAGTATGAGTACTATCAATTTACAAAAACATACTCCAACCATTTTTAAACCCGTTGCAATTGTTACCGACACAACCGGCAAACAAATTCCAAATACTTCGGGCCTTATAAATTGGGAATCTAGCGATAGCAGCATTGCTTCAGTAGCTTCTACTGGACTTGTCACCGTTAACAAAGCTGGTGTTGTTACCATTACCGCAACAATTACTGGCACCGAAATCTCAAACACTGCCGTTCTTACCGTGCAATCAATTGTAGATTCTCCGCTGGTAGATTTAACCCCAAAAGAGCCAATAGAAGTAGCTGCAGTTGAAATAAAAGAAGCCAAGGATGTTTGGAAAGTTAAAACCGGTTTCACTGGCTGGCTGTTTAATCTATTTAACTAATGGAAGAAAAAGAGCAAACAAATATCCCGAAACAAGATGTTTCGGATGAAGTGATGCCGAACACACCATCAAAAATGCCTTTGGATAAAATTTTGTCCTGGGTAGTTTTAGTGTTTGTTTTACTCCTGCTTTTGCTAGCACAATCTTGCGCACCAAAAGAAATTATTACAGATGAGACCCTACAAGGCAATGTTCAAATAGAAGAACCTGCCGAAGAACCTAGCGAGCCAAACAAAGATTCTGAAATTCCACCAATCATAACTGACCCAGACCCACTACCCAATGGCTTGTGTTCTTACAATGGATACACAACAAAATATTGGGGAGACGATATAGTTTTAGACAAGAATGGCTTGATAAGATTCTTTGAACAAAAAGAATTAGTCGGTGATAAAGTGTTAAACCAAATAAAAGGACTGGATTGCTTAACCTATCTTTTAATCCCTAACGATGGCCAAACAGAACTTAGCGATATAGCCCCAATAAGCAAATTAACTAACCTCAGATACCTGGCAATAGACAGTTGGAAGATTACAGACCTTTCCCCGTTAAGTAACCTCCAGAAACTAGAAGAGTTAATGATAAGTGATTCTAGTATCACCAACCTAGCCCCACTAACCAGCATGCGTTCCCTTAATTGGTTATCGTTAAATAACAATAAATTACTAAAAAACATTAGCCCATTATCCCAAATTCCGCAGCTAGAAGTGTTGAGTTTAGATAAAACCGACATTTCAAACTTAACTCCACTTACAAAGTTAAACAATTTAAGACAACTTTTCTTAGCACATACACTTTGGTCTGAAAAAGCACTAGAAGGCCTAACCTTCGAAGAAATAAGCCGTGGTAAATACAATACAGTCCCAGAACTAGAAGCTATAAAAGCTGCCAACCCAAACCTTGAAGTAGAATTTCTTCAATTTAAATTCATAACGTAATCTTCTATCAAAAAAACTCCGTATCACAATGATAGGAGTTTTTTATTAGCTTAAATGATCAGTAAAGCTATTTAGAACGGTTCTTTAATTAAGTACATGGGCACAGCATCGCGACCCGGACGACTAAATAGCTCTCCGATTACTAGAGTGTAACAGTTAATCGAAGATTTTTGGAGAGAGGTTATATCATACTCAAGCATGATATACCCATCTTCTACACTCGATCTATCCACTGGTCGAACGCCTTGTGTGAGAACTGCCTTGAGGCGATCACCTTCATCGGGCTCAACTGGGAAGAGCCACATATCTAATAAAATTGAAGGGTCTTCTCCAGAATTAATTTCCAGATTAGTTAATCTTTCTGCTAAAATCAACACATTTCCATCAGACATGCCACTTACAACCATGGCATCCTGATTAAAATCCGACAACGTCAGATCGACTATGACTGAACTAGAGTATTGAGAAACTCTTGAAGCCATAAATGGCTCCATAGGTGCACTGATCCAATCCGAATGTCCAGGCACCTTGAGACCTCCTTCAACATAAGACTCTGGGGGAAGATCCACTTCCGAAATTGCATCTACACCAGCGCACGACACGCTAAATAGTAGCGCTAAAAGCGCTATCAGAACTAAAAGATACTTTTGCATCTTAGTCTCTCCTTTTTTTTAAGGTTCTTTTTTGCGCTCTGAGAGCGCATTTATAAAATACACTTTTCTATAAAAAAACACAATGGTTATTTATATCGAGCAATAAAGTTTTTCTTAAATTCCTGATAACGATTCTTCTGTATGGCTTTTTGAGATCTTTCCATGAGTCGCATAATAAATCGAATATTATGGAGCATACAATGCTTTAAAGCTTCGTTTCTTCTTGCCTTATCTTCTGGGTTATTGCTTATTGCTTTTACAATATCGGATCGTGTAACCCCCTGCTTACAGGCTGGGCAATCACACCCTTCTTCAATTACACCTGCATCCTTTTTGTGTTTTTCATACCCCAACCGAATATAACCATCTTCTGTCCAAAGCCTGCCATGGCGTGCCTCACGTGTGGCAGCTACACAATCAAATGTATCTATACCTAAGTCTATCGATTCTAAAAGTTCTATTGGAGTACCTACGCCAAGCAAGTGTCGTGGCTTATTTTCTGGCAGCCTATCAGTACAAAACTTTGTCATTGAATACATCTTTTCCATCGACTCTCCCAAAGCAATCCCACCAATAGCTACCCCAGGCACTCCGCTCTCAAGTTGTTTTTTGGCATCCCAAAGACTTATCCATCTTGCAAAATAATTTAGTCCGCCTTGGGTTATGTAATACGTATTATCCGGCGCTGCTTCGCGCGCTTTTTTAAACCAACGAATTGTTGTAAAAACCGAAGAAAGATAAGCAAATGGATTTTTGCTAAAAA
This sequence comes from Patescibacteria group bacterium, assembly GCA_034658875.1. Taxonomy (GTDB): domain Bacteria; phylum Patescibacteriota; class Kazan-3B-28; order Kazan-3B-28; family UBA10110; genus JAYEGB01. The sequence goes on from JAYEGB010000011.1 coordinate 9,691, forward strand.
CTGTAATCACTCGATCGAGCGGCATAATAATATCCATTCCCATATTTTTTTGTAACTCCCCTACCTTTTTGGGATTTAAGTTATATTTTTTGCCGTCCAACTCGAATTCCACACCTTCGTGGGTGATTTTGGTTTTACTACTTAAACTAACCATCTGGAACCCCCCGGAATCGCAAAATATTGGGCCATTCCAACCTAAATATTCATGGGCATCCTTTACATCCGCAATTAGATTATGCAAAACATTCATCAAAACCATTTGCGCACCCAAAGGTTTTAAATCCGAAGCTTTTAGGCCAGATCTTAAAAGGGCTGGAGTAAAATTAGTTGTGACCGTGGGGGTTTGCACAACTCCATGATCGGTTTTAAGTTCCCCAACCCTGGCTTTACCTTGTTTGTGTTTTATCTTAAAACTTATCGCCATGACTATTTGAGTATATATTAATCCCTTCACACCGAAACTTAAAGATTACCCTTAAAATTCGAATATTAGATATTTGAATTATCCCCTTTTGAACAAATCATACAAATCAATATTATTTTCACATTGGAGCTTTGCTGACAGGTATTCATAAAATTACCGTCGTGAAGCTGTTGTCTGAAATTTTCTATTTTTTATTAATTATTATAAGATTCTGGACTAGGCCAGAATGACTAATAAAAAAATAGAGAATAAGTTCAGCAAGAACGGTAAGATAATTTTATTTAAATACCAAAACAAGGTGACTACGACCGGCTTTTGCGCTACCATTTGCCGAAACAAATGGTAGCAAAAACTATTTTTGTTAAAACTTTTTAAAAAGTTTTACTTAAGCTCTACAGTGGCACCAGCTTCTTCAAGTTTCTTCTTAATCTCTTCAGCCTCTTCCTTTTTAACAGCTTCTTTAACAACCTTTGGAAGGGCATCTACAAGATCCTTGGCTTCCTTAAGACCCAAAGTAGTTACTTCGCGTACTGCCTTAATAACTCCGATCTTATTGTCGCCAGAAGCGGTAATATTAATATCATATGCATCTTTTTCTTCTACTCCACCAGCATCACCGCCGGCATTAGCACCGCCAGCCATCATCATAGCTGGAGCAGCAGCACTAACACCAAACTTGTCTTCCAAAACCTTTACTAATTCTGCAAGTTCTAAGACGGACATTTTTTCGACCATCTCAACTACCTTCAAGGCATCCTTGGAAAGCTTGCTAGTATCTACTTCTTTTGTTTCTTCTGCCTTTTCCTCAGCTGGAGCCTCGGTCTTTTCTTCCTTTGGCTCTTGTGCTGGAGCTTCCGCAGTATTTTCTTCTTTCTTTTCTTCTTCTGCCATATTGGCTCCTTTCTATTGTTTAGTTTCTTTTAAAGCATTAATAACATTATAAAATCCTTGGAGTGGACCATTAAGCACCCTTGCAAATCCGCTAACCGGTGCATTTATACTACCGACAAATCTTGCAAGTAGTTCTTCACGGCTTGGCAAACTAGCAAGCATCACGATGGTATCTACAGGAACAATTTCGTTTTCGATAATACCAGAAAAAATCTTTACTCTATCGTCGCTGCTCTTGGTAAATTCATGAATTACTTTAGAAACGGCTACTTCGTCGTCTTCGCTGTTTGCAATAGCAATTTGCTTACCAACTTTACTAATGTCCAAATCTATTCCAGAATCCTTAGCCGCTTTGGTTAAAAGTGTATTTTTGACAATTCTAAAGCGAACACCAAATTCACGTGCCTTATTACGAAATTCTTCGAGCTCATCCATAAGTAGCCCAGTAAACTCAGTTAAAATAATAGCTTTATTATCCTTAAATGTGTTGGTTAACGCCTCTAATTCTTGCTCTTTTTGGACTCTTGTTTTTGGCATAATAACTTATTTAAAATAAAATTCGTCTCCTAGCCGAGACGAAACATTTCTCCTGGTTATGCCAGGTGTCATTTGTTTCCTTCTCGGTAGGATTTATGGTTACCTACTGTCTTAAAAGGTGATAAATAAATGTTACAACACTATAAAATTCCCGTCAACACCTTAAAATAAAACCGCCCAGAAGTTGGGTAGCTAAATATTGGTATTCCTTAGTCCAAATGTTAAACGGCTCATTCGATGAGCCGTTTGTTTTTTGCATAGATTAATCCCTCACATTGGAGTTTGAATGTATATAAATAGCCCCGAAAGGGCCCCGTTGGGACAAGAACGACTGTGAGAGGTTTTTGTGATACTTTTTTGAAAAAGTATCGAAAATTATATCAACAATCAAGCTGATAGCTATATTGAGTGCCCTGGAAACGAATAAGCCTGCCAAACACATCCTCCCAGAAGAAAAGTGGATGAGAATCTACAAATTTATTAAAAGATAGATCTTTGTTTTCTTCATAGCTGATGGCATAACCATGAAGTTCTTGGAGCATTTGATGATCATCGTTGCGAAGTTCATAGACTACCGGACCGGAACCATCTTTGGTAGCTGGTATTAAATCGTCCATCAATGAGCTTGGCATCACAGAAGTAAAGTTTAGAGAAGAACAACTACCAACATCATCCATTCTGTACTCATCTCTGTTTGTCCCGCCTATGCGCCAATCAATTTTTGGAGCGCCTTTAAGTCTACTAGTATAATCGCTTCCCAATACCGATTCGACTGCAATTACATAAGTTTTTATAGAGCCGTCAGGAGCTTTAAAATAAAAACCATTTTCAGGCCCCCCGCCAGATCCTAAACTTGCAATAGTTTGCGGTAGTGGGTCGGTATAAGCTGCGCCCAACTTAGGGTGACTATAAACCGGATCCCAATTTTTAGTAATACGCTCTTTATCAAACCACTTGTCGGTTAATCTTACCGGCACACTTGGCATCGAACCAATATTTCTTAGATACTGATCCTCAAACTGCGAATCAGTTAGCTCATCTGGATACATTAACGATTCGATCACATATTCGTTATCGACTATAAATTTTTCATTGTCGAGTGGATCACCATCAAAAAGTCGTGGTGAATGGTTAGCCAAAAGAACTACATTCGCACCCTTTACAGCAAACCTATAAAATTTATTGCGGCTAAGGCCCAAATCAGTTTGGCTATGCACATAAGCAATTACAATATCGCTATTTTGAAATGAACCATCTCTAAACTTACCCACCTTAAAGTACTCGGCTCTTGGGCTAAGCCCACCTACCGGCATAGCTCCTGGCACAGTAGTTTCACTCCCAACTATCATTAAACCAAGGCCTTCTATTTGCTCTCTAGTTTGCCAGGCAACCTGATTATCTATTGTTGTTGTAATCTCCTGATTTTCTGGATCATCAATTTCTAACACCTGAGTGAATAATCCATCTACCCAACCTAGAATATTCGGCCAAAAATACCAACCACTGTATCCGATTATCCCCAAAAACGCTATCCACAACAAAAACCCAGGCACCCAAGAACCTTTCTTGGGCTTTTTACCAATATGATGATCTGGCACTTCAACACCAATACCCAAAGGCTCTGCCTTCTGCTTTGGTGGCGTTGGCGTTGATGGTGATTCTGGTGGTTTTTGAATTGGTTTTGGCGGCGGAGGTGGAGGTGCAGGTTTTGGAGTTTCAGAAACCGGGGAATCATCTTCTCCCCACATATCTTTTGGCAAGTCTCTCTTGCTCGCTGGTTTTGGATTTAAATTTCCCTCCATAGTTTGTCATTCTGAACTAGTTTCAAAATCTTATCTCTATTGTAAAACAATTACACTCAATAATGAACGTAATTTAGTTTGATTATTTATTATCCGTACTTCCAAAACCACCACGGTTTGGTGAACTCATTTCATCTACTTCCACTAACTCAAACTTTTCAATTTTAACAAAGATTGCCTGAGTTAATGTTTCTCCCCGTAAAAGCTTTATTGATTCTTTGCCTGTATTGTATGCCGAAAACTTTAGCTCGTCTTCTGGGCCACAATAATCTTGGTCTATGATACCAATAGAATTAGCTTGTATTAACCCAGGTTTTTTATAAGGCATACTGCTGCGCGGTGCCAACATTAGCATATACCCTTCTGGAATATCTACTACCACATTGCACGGCATTTTTTTAATCTCTCCTGGTTGAATAGTCGCATCTTCTCTTAAAATTAGATCGAATGCTACCGCACCTTCGGTTTTATAAACCGGCAAAGGCAAAGCTTTATCTATCCTCTTTATTTTTACTTGCATGGGCTCGTGTCTCCTTTCGATAAAATACAAGATTATATCTAAGATTAACAAAATCAAGCAATCTCATCAAACGGCTCATTGAATGAGCCGTTTGTTTATTTTAATTTCCTGAGTGGAATCGAAGGATTACATTACCGTGACTCTTCGACTACGCTCAGAGAGTATTTTACAGATTGGACAAATCTATTCTGATTGCTGGCCCCATACTGGTTGTGATAGAAGCTTTCTTTAAATAAATTCCTTTAGCTCCTGCTGGTTTAGCGCTCTTTAAAGCTTTAAACAACTCATTAATATTTTGCATAAGTTTCTCTACTCCCAAAGACACCTTTCCGATACCTAAGTGAATAATTGCGTCCTTATCTAGTTTGTACTCTATCTTACCTAGTTTAAATTCTTTTACTGCCTTACCTGGATCGGGCGTAACGGTACCACTCTTTGGGTTTGGCATAAGCCCTTTTGTGCCCAAGGTTTTACCAAGCTGTCCTACCTTTGCCATCATCTTTGGAGTAGACATTGCTAGATCAAAGCCAAGCCATCCGGTTTTTACTTTTTCGATCATATCTTCGTCGCCAACAAAATCTGCCCCAGCAGCCTTTGCTGCCTTAGCATCTTCGCCTTCAGCAAAAACCAAAATAGTAATTTCTTTACCAATTCCGGCAGGCATCGAAACCGTGCCACGAATGTTTTGATCGGCAGTTTTTGGATCAAGCCCAGTTTGTATATGTAACTCTACCGTAGCATCAAACTTTGTAGTGGCAGTTTTTATAGCTAAATCAACCGCTTCTGCCAACGGATACAACTTTTCTTTATCTACTTGCTTAGAAGCTTCGATATATTTTTTACCCCTACCTTCTTTTTTTATAGAAGCTTTCTTTTTATCTTTTTTTGAAGTAGCACCTTTTTTGGTGCTAGTCTTTATCGCTTTCTTAAAAGCTTTCTTTTCTTCTGCCATTTTTACCTCCTAATGCGCGGTGCAAACGCCTTCTCAGCTCCCGCCTCTTAAGAATATTACTTAATTTCTACGCCCATCTGACGGGCAGTCCCTTCGATAATTTTCATTGCTCCCTCAATATCAATTGCATTGAGATCGGGCATTTTCTTTTCGGCAATTTCTTTTACCTGAGCTTTGGTAAGAGTTGCTACCTTGTCTTTATTTGGGACACCTGAGCCCTTAGCGATACCAGCTGCTTTTTTAATAAAATCAGAAGCTGGAGGCTGTTTAACGATAAAATCAAAACTACGATCTTCGTAGATAGTAATAATCGCTGGAATAACTGAGCCCATCATTTCTTTGGTTTTTTCGTTGAACTGATTACAGAAATCCATAACCTGAATCCCGTGAGGACCCAAAGCTGTACCAACAGGTGGGGCAGGATTTGCTTTCCCCGCCTGACACTGTAATTTTACTTTAGTTAAAACTTTCTTTGCCATACGACTATATTTACTCTTTTTATTCCAATATGTCAACCAATAGACCATTTTGAACCATTTGGTACAATACATAATCAGATCTTTGAAAACGAGGTGATCAACTTGATAGAAGTAACTCCAAAAGTATATTTATTAGGAGCCACTCACGTGTTTTATGACTCGCTGGAAGAATATCTCAAGGATACCGATAATCTGGATTTCCTTAACGATATCCGCGAAGCTCAAGAAAAACACAATCTTACAGACGTGGATATTCTCACAAGCTTCTTTGCAAAACTGTGCTACCTTGCATTAAGCGTGGGACTAAATGCGAATATCACACGCACACGATCAATACGAAGCAATATTACCAATACGATGGAATCCGGACATGGATCGGTATTTGAACATTGCCAATTCAACTTTGTATTATCTGATGTGTCACGAGTTTTAACACATGAACTTGTAAGACACCGGATCGGTGTTGCATTTTCCCAAGAATCTGGAAGATATTGCCGCATACCAAAAGAGGGATCCGGAATGTTTATACCAACATGTATTCGGGAAAACCCTGAAGCGCTGACCATATATAAGGAAGCCGTAGATGTTAACACTCCTTATATACAGAAACTCTACAAAATATTTGGTATCGATGCAGAAAATTTCACTGAAAAGAAAATTCTCACATCGGCCATCCGACGTATCGCCCCAACAGGATCTGCGAACGAAATTGGAATCTCGCTCAATACGCGATCTCTCAGACACATCATAGGCATGCGCACTTCACGACACGCTGAGGAAGAAATTCGTATAGTCTTTTCAGAAATGGCAAAAATCATCGAAGAAAAATATCCCTTGATGCTTCATGGTGGGATTTCCGAAGAAGTTAACGGCATCGACGAATGGACATTCCCTAAGCTCCATGGGTACGAAAGAGATAACGAGAATTAACAGCACATTGCTCACACTAAAGACAACCCCGGTTTAAACCGGGGTTTATTTGTATTGTTAATTGAGATGTTTACTGGCAATCTCAACAATCTTCTCGTGAACTTCTTCGATCGATGGCAAGGCATCAACAATATGAAACTCAGGAAAATTACTTAGAAAAGATAGAAAGTTTTGACGGACTTTCTGTAAAAATTCCTCTCTTTCGAAATGTTCGATTGGTTTTCCGCGACCCTCTATCCGTTCAAGAGCTATCCTTGGCTCGAGATCTAAATAAAAAACTTGGTCTGGCCGAGGAAAATCTGAATTTAAACCCCAAAGATAGTCGTAGTCCAACCCATCGGCAACACCGTAGGCCAAGGTTGAGTAAAAATACCGAACCGAGATAACAATATAACCTTTAGCAATCTTGTCTTCGATTTCTCGTACATGTTCTGCCCGGTCTTTAACCATAAGCTCTTGGATCTTTTGCTGACCAACACTCTTCTCTTTGCGAAGAATTTTACGAATTTCTTGACCAATCAAACCATCGGTAGGTTCACGCGTAAGCCAAACCTTATAACCAATCTCTTCGAGACCCTTTTTTAAAAGCTCGGCCTGAGTGTCTTGACCAGAACCATCTCCACCCTCAAAAACAAAGAACAAACCACTCATATGTTCACCTTCCTAAGTGGATATTGGATCCACATTATAGCAAAACTATATTTTGTCTTCTGAAAAATCTAAAACAATTTTTTTATTACCTAAATATAGTTTAGTACATTTAACTCCTGTCTTTCTAAACATATATTCAGATGCTTTGTTTATATGCACATTGTCATTGGTGTGCTTATTCGATAGATAAAGTACCTCTTTTATGCCAGACTGGATTATTAATTTTGCACATTCATTGCATGGATATACCGTAGAATACATTTTGGCTCCATGTAGGTCTTTAGGACTTGCTGATATTATGGCATTTAGCTCACCATGACATATATATGGATATTTTGTTTCTTCTTTAACACCCTCCCTAACTTTCCATGGCATATCTTCGTCTGACAATCCTATTGGTGCTCCATTGTATCCAATGCTTATTATTTTATTGTTTTTATCTACAACGCATGCCCCTGTTTGGGTAGCCGGGTCTTTGCTTCTTAATCTAGAAAGCAGAGTTATTCCCATAAAATATTCATCCCAAGATAGATAATCTGGTTTTTTACCACCTAGCTCTTTAGGTGTAAATTGCTTTGATTTTATCCCTACCTCTGCATTCATGTATTTGATAAATTTAATGATATTAATAACTCAGCTACTTTCTTTTCCAACTCTTCTATTGTGCCATTATTTTCTAATTTTATATCTGCCGTGTCTATCAATTTCGCTAATTGTTGACTATACAACCCGCCTTTCATCTCCTTTGCTTCATTAGCTCGAAATTCTTCAAAAGTCATCCATTGTTCTCCTACTTTAGCTCCAGCCCTAGTTTCAGAATTTTTTATCCGACCAAAACGGATCTTAATGGGTGCATCCACGCTGATTAATTTGAACTGACCAAATTCATGAAAGACTTTAACCTCTTCTGGATTACGAATACTAGTGGCAATAAAACTATTCTTAACTTTACCCAATACCCTTTTAGCAAAATAACCAGAACCAAATTCTTTCCTTAAATCATTAGCCAAACTAATCAAATTAGAACGAGTCGAACTAACACCTCTTTCTTGTGCCACCTCGCGCACTTCGTTTGATAGAGATAGATGCATCCAACCCAACTTTTCAACCATCAACTGAGCCACAGTATCTTTCCCCGATCCATTTGTACCCGTAATCCCAATTATCATTAGAGTAAATTAATTATTCGAGACAGCAATCGAGAGGTTTTTTGATTAATGCCCCAAGCTTACCCACAAAACCCTTCTTTTCGGTGTCTTTCTTGCCTATTGCATCTTCATCTATCTTTTTTCCACCATCGGTAGTAATAGCCCCTATATTAAAACCCCAAAATAGCAAATACATGGAATAGGCCTTTTCAAAAATATCGTGAGCTTCTTCCCTGTTTCCCACACCAACTGCAACCACGGCAGCGCATACCGAACAAAAAGCCATAGCAACAAGTACCACTACCTCACCAATAATCGCTCCTGGTAACCGTTTCTTCACAATATCGATATTATACTACTTTCACTTAAAATATTTTCTGTTTTTTAGCTTTTCTGGAAAATAGCTTTGATCTGTTTCTCCTTCTACTGGAATATATTTGTAATCTTTGCCATAACCTAAGTTTTTCATAAGCTTGGTAGGGGCATTTCGTATGTGCATTGGTACCCCCAAATTCCCATGCTGGGCTACATCTTTTTTAGCTGCCCCATATGCCTGATAAGCCACAATATTTTTAGGAGCCTTCGCCAAATAAATCACTAGTTGGGTTAAATGAACATTACATTCTGGCATACCTAATTTGTGACAAGCATCAAACACGCTGTTGGCTAGTACTACAGCAAAGTTATCTGCCAACCCAACATCTTCTGAAGCAAACCGAACCAACCTTCTGGCAATATACTTTGGATCTTCACCGCCCTCTAGCATTCGAGCTAGCCAATACACGCTGGCATGTGGATCTCCCCCACGCATCGATTTATGTAGCGCCGAAATAATATTATAGTGTTCTTCTCCGTCACGATCATAAAGCAAGTTTTGTTTTTGCATTATTTCACGAACTAATTTTGCTGAAATTTTGTTATTTGCTTTAGCACAAACCTCTAAAGTATTTAAAGCAACTCTAGCATCACCATTGGCTAAATTAGTAAGTAATTTCATCACTCCGTCTTCAAGTTTAATTTTTTGGCTGCCTAAGCCATTGCCTTCATCCTTTATCGCACGCTCGACAATTTTTTCTATAGCTTCTGGGATTAATTGCTTTAAAACAATTACGCGAGTTCTGGAAAGCAAAGCAGAATTTATTTCAAAACTAGGGTTTTCGGTGGTGGCACCAATAAGCGTAATCAAACCTTTTTCCACAAAAGGCAAAAGATAGTCTTGCTGAGCTTTGTTCCAACGATGGATTTCATCTACAAACAAAATTGTCCGCTTACTAAACAGCTGCAAATCCTTAGCTTTCCCCAAAACCTTGGTTAAATCGGCTTTTCCAGAAGATACCGCACTTAGCTGCACAAACTCGGCATTGGTTTTCTGAGAAATTATATACGCTAATGTAGTTTTGCCACTACCTGGTGGCCCCCAAAATATCATCGAGGGTACATTATCTGCAGAAATAGCATCTTTCAAAAATGATTTTTGGCCAATTATCTCTTGCTGACCAAAAAACTCCGAAAGATTTTTCGGACGCATTCTTTCTGCCAACGGTGCTTGTGTTGTATTTATTACCTTATTCATAACCTCTACCCACATCATTATACAAAACCCCATTTTTCAAACGGCTCATTCATGAGCCGTTCCCCAAATCACCATATTTTACCCTCAAACAAAAATCCTCTCGAATAAAAATCCAAAGATTGCACTCGCGAAAGAAACCGAACCCGCCCAGGGCGGGTGTTTCTTGTTTGATCCGGAGTAACGACGGAACGGAGAACTTAATTAGCAGAGCTGATTAATTAAATTAGTGGAGTCCGTTACAACAATGTGGAGCCGAGGATCGGATTTGAACCGACGACCTACTCCTTACCATGGAGTTGCTCTACCACTGAGCTACCTCGGCCTAAACTTACCCCAAGATCTTACCAAAATTTCCCTCTATTAATCAAGAACCTAAAAGCGTGGCCCTGCAAATGCAGGGCCGTTCAGAAGTTAGATTCTTCCTCTATAAGCACGATGCTTTAGAGGTTGCGCTTAACAACTTACCTTACTGAGCAACAATAGCCCAGCGTTCCGGTGCCCA
>JAYEGB010000012.1:0-5359 GCA_034658875.1 Patescibacteria group bacterium
GTTCAGCATGACGATTTTTCTTTGTCATTCTGAGTTCCACCTTTGTCATCCTGAGTTCCACCTTTGTCATCCTGAGTTCCACCTTTGTCATCCTGAGTTCCACCTTTGTCATCCTGAACTTGTTTCAGGATCTCATAGATCAATTTATACGATTCTGGACCCGTCTACGTTCTGCCGTCCAGCAGAATTCGGTTTCTTTCGCGATGGCAGAATCTGATGATTCTAGGGAACGGCTCATCACATGAGCCGTTTAGGATTTTGGCCATTCTTCGGTAGCAAGAATGGTTTTGTGTCCTAATAGCCCCCAAATATATTCGGTAATAAATGGCATAAATGGGTGCAGAAGCTTTAGTGATGTCTCAAGACACAAAACTAAGATACGCTGGGTATTTTCGCTATTTGCATCATCTTGCAGCTGCTCCTTGCTAGCTTCTATGTATTTGTCGGCTAGTTCATGCCAAACAAATTGGTATATCGCTTGAGCGGCTTCGTTAAAGCGGTAGGCTTCTATGTGTTTTGTACTATCTTTAATTATTAGCTCCAAAGAATCTAAAATTTGTTTGTCGGCATCGGTATTGGCAGATGGGGGAGAATCTAGCTTTTCTATATCTAGGCTCAAGTTAGAACTGATGAATCTAAAAATATTCCAAAGTTTATTGGCAAAATGCTTCATGCCTTTTACGCGATCTTCCATAAATGCAGTGTCTGTACCACCGGCATTGGCATACACAAGCGAAAACCTTAGGGCATCGGTTCCGTATTTTTGCATAATGTCTAATGGGTCTATGGCATTACCTTTGCTTTTGCTCATTTTTTGTCTTTCCGAATCACGGATAAGACCATGTAAATAAACTGTATTAAAGGGTACTTGCCCAAGCAGGCTTCCAGACATTAAAACCATTCTGGCTACCCAGAAAAATAGAATGTCATAGCCGGTTTCTAAAATAGAATTTGGGTGGAAGGTTTTTAGGTCATTGGTTTCTTCTGGCCACCCTAGGGTAGAAAAGCTCCATAAGCCCGAGGAGAACCAAGTATCCAGTGTATCGGGATCTTGCTTCCAGTCATCTCCCGAAGGTGCTTTAGTATCGCAATAAACCTTGTCATTTTTGTACCAAACAGGAATCTGGTGCCCAAAAACAATTTGTCTAGAAATATTCCAGTCGCGCAAATTATCGATCCAGTGAAAATATGTTTTATCAAAATGGTTAGGGATAATATTTATCTGTCCAGATTCAACTACATGGCGCATTAGCTGCTTTAAAGTAGTTTCGGAACCAGATTTAATGCCATCAATCTCGGAATGCTCTAAGGTAAATGGTTTATCTACTGCCATAAACCACTGTTTTCTAATTTGTGGTTCAATAATTCCACCTCCGCGACTGTTGGTCGCGATGCGGTGAACATATTTTTCATCAATTTTTTCAAGCAATCCTTTTTGTTCTAGCTTTTCCACCACGCCCTTACGCGCTTTGGCAATATATTGCCCCTCAAATTCACCAGCAATGGGTAACATATGCCCCTGAAGGTCTATGATAGGTTCTATATCCAAATCGTGCTTTTGGGCGATATCGTAATCGGTAGTATCGTGAGCTGGAGTAATAGTCATGACCCCAGTACCAAGCTCCATATCTATGGAATCATCTTTTATAATGGTGGCCTCGATTTGGCTATTTATCCACTCTAGTTCTATTTTTTGGCCATGTTCGTATTTGCTATATCTATCGTCATCGGGGTGCATTACTACATATTTGTCGCCAAACTTTGTTTCTGGGCGAGTTGTTCCAATGGTAAATGGTCCGTATTTAAAGTAATAAAATTTTGTAGTTTCTTCTTCCCATTTTATTTCGTCGTCCGATACATTTGTCTGAAGTTTGGGATCCCAGTTAACCAATCTTTTGCCCTGGTAAATTAAACCTTTTTCATACAATCGCTTGAAAGCAGTTTTCACAGCTAAGGTTCGTTTTTTGTCCATAGTGTAGGCGAGTCTGCTCCAATCTACACTAGCTCCTAGTTTGTTCAACTGATCCAATATGGTAGATTGCGAATTTTTAGCATAATCTTTTACCATTTCCAAAAACTCTTCACGCGAGAAATCACGGTGAGTTTTTTTATCTTTTTTGTAAAGCTCGGCTTCTACTTTGGCCTGGGTAGCAATGGCTGCATGGTCTGTGCCAGGCAGAAAAAGTGTTTTGAAGCCCTGCATTCTTTTGTAGCGAGCCAAAATATCTTCAATAGACACCGACAAAGCATGTCCCAAGTGCAAGATTCCAGTTACATTGGCTGGCGGAAATACCATGCAAAATGGTTTGCCTTCTTTTTGATTATCGGGGTTAAAAACATCCGCCTTTTTCCATTTGGCGTTCATTTGCTCTTCGGCTACGGACGGATCATATGCTTTGGGTAAATCTTGCATTGCTGCTTATTATGTATGTAAGTTTTGTCAGGCTAGTTCAATTAAATTTATACTTGCCTACACCAGTTATGGTATAAGAAAAACACCCGATGATCAACTATGGTGTCATCCTGAGCCCATCCTTGTCACCTCGAACCCCACCTTTGTCATCCTGAGTTCCACCATTGTCATCCTGAGCTTCACCTTTGTCATCCTGAGCTTGTCGAAGGATCTTATAATATAAACATGAAAGGTTATGTGTATATTCTGACAAATAAACCAAGAGGCACATTATATATTGGTGTCACATCGAATCTAGACGAAAGATTAGCCCAACACGATAGTACAGAGGAAAAGTCTTTCACCAAGAAATACAAGTTAAAGAAATTGGTTTATTTCGAAGAATGTAATTCGATCAAAGACGCTATCGCCAGAGAAAAGCAGATGAAAAACTGGCATAGAGAGTGGAAGATAAGTCAAATTGAAACTATTAATCCAGAATGGAGAGATTTAATTAGATCCTAAATGTCGCTGGGTCATTCTGAACTTGTTTCAGAATCTAGATCCTGAAATAAATTCAGGATGACGAGGTTTTGAGTTCAGAATGACAGAGTGATAATTCGATATGACGCGAAGGATGTTAATATAAAAACATGAAAAAATACATTTTATATACAGACGGGGGAGCCAGGGGCAATCCAGGTTCAGCAGCAGCCGGCATGGTTATTTACGACGAAGACAAAAACGAATTAGATAGCTTTGCAGCTTATTTGGGCGAAACTACTAATAATCAGGCCGAATATCAGGCGCTGGTGATGGGTCTTGGTCGCGTATTTGATATTGCCGATAAAGAAAACAGTGTTTCAGAAGCCGTAGTAGAAGCATTTTTGGATAGCGAGCTTATTGTTCGGCAGTTAAATGGCGAATATAAAATAAAAAACAAAGATCTTAAACCTTTGTTTGTGAAAGCAGAGGAATTGGCTGGTAAATTTAGCCGAGTAATTTTTAAACACATTCCTCGCGAAGAAAATTCTGTAGCCGATGCGCTTCTAAACGATGAATTAGATAACCATTAAAATAAAAAACAACCCCGACATAAGTCGGGGCGTAAGGTTCGGTAGTTAGTAATTAAGGTAGCCCCTCGACAAGCTCGGGACATAAAGGCCCCTCGACAAGCTCGGGACATAAAGGCCCCTCGACAAGCTCGGGGCATAAAGGTTCAGGTGGTAAGTTCTGTGGGGGTAAAGATACTGATGAAATATCCATCGGTAGCATTGCCGTGCAAAACAAACATTAAATTCTCGTTTGTTTCCGGAAAAGTTCGCTGGCTGCCCTCAATGCGCAGGGGAGTACTGGAAATGGTGGTAGTATCTCCAAAAGTTCCTTCTGGCGTGCCTTCCCAAGTAAACTTCTTGATGGCAGGATCGCCAGTCGAAAGCTCGTCCAGTACATAGATAGTGTTGGTAGAATCGTCATCACGCGTAATGTCTTTGGGGTCATTGAATTTTGGTGAGGTATCACCAAACCCCGAATCGTCACCCCATCCTCCCCAGTATGGACCATTCTGGGATCCAAGCCTGTAAGTTCTGCGTTCTACAGACCGATCTGTGCCTGGGCCATTTTCTAAACAGTATACATATCCGTTTGAATCAACTTCTGTCCCCACGAGATATTCGTGCCGGATATAATCTGGACCCAAACCCTCAACCCCAGGTGGGAAATAGCCATCTCCACCAAGGTATTGATAAGGGGGGTCCGGGTCCCAACCGTGGCAAATAGCACGTGTAAGTGGAGGAGGGGAATAGTTGTACCATGTGCAATGACGGTTATCCCATGTTGGGTTTTCTTCAACATAAGTTGGACACCAGCCATCAGAATTCCAAGTGTAGTTAGAAGACGATGTGTGGTTAGAATAGTTTGCCCCATTGTTGTAGTAGGACCTAGATGCAAATGGTGGACCAGATGTTCCGCTGTTTACCAACGAATCACCGTTAGAACTGGCTTCTATATACTGCAGATAAGTTAATCCTGTGTCGTAAAACATTGTTCCGCTAAATGTCGATCCGAAAGTGTATGGTTCGGGGTATTCCCAAACTTGACCATCGGAGTAGAGAATTAACAAGTCGCCGGTACTTCCAACAACTGTTATGTCGCGGGCTTCCACTCCGCTTCGGAGAGGGATATTTTTGCTTTGATAAACAGAAATATCCACATCTACGCAGCAAGAGTTTTCGCCACCTTTCCCATCAGCAACTTTTACGCAAACTTGTTCCTGTGTCGATGTGGTGAAGATTTTGGTGGGGTTATCATCGGTACCAGAATCGTATGAATCGCCAAAAACTCCATCGTTGTCGAAGTCCCATTCAAAAGACAGGGGATCATCATTGGGATCGTATGAACCACTGGCATCAAATTCCACCGGAACACCAGCATCCCAGCCATCGATTGGCATAGATGTAATGACTTGCACGTCGCAAATGGGATCTTCGTTACAAGATTCGGTTCCAATTACAACGCTACCTACAAAGTAGGCGGCCAAAGGCCCGTTAGCGTTATTAGGTACTCCGTATTCGTTGCTGTAGTCCTCGTCGTTGTACTCCGCAATTACCCAAAAATCTTTTTCTCCAGCCGATGTAACATTATCGACAGGAATGTCGATATGGTAAGTGGAATAATTATCTCCACCACCAACTACAATTACCGATGGGTCAAAAGATTGCGAAGTAGAAAACAAATCTTCAGCATCTATAAAAATGGTAGAAGGTTGTTTCCCAAATCCTGCCAACGAGATGTCTGCAACCAAATTGCCGCAGTAATCGCTGGTATTAAAGTTGATGTTTGAAGCAGTAGTGCTAATGTTTGTCGCTACTACCTCGGGAGTGTTGGCTGGATGTATGTCTACATCCAGCCAACTTGCAACAACTGCGTAACCATAGGTTACATCCGGATTGGGTAGGGGAAATCGCA
>JAYEGB010000013.1:0-4966 GCA_034658875.1 Patescibacteria group bacterium
CGTTTGTTTTACTGTTTCCCATGTCCATCGGAGAATCGGAATAGGTATAAAGCGATGCAAACGGTGGAGAAAAAATTGTATAGTCAATGCTATTTTCCGGTTGATTCCTGACAACGGACACACAATCTCCATTATATAGCGTCCAGTTTCTTCCTTCGTGTTTAACAATATCTTCGTCTGTACTTTTTGTGGATTGAGAAAGATTTTCCTGTATCATAAGTGACATGTTTTTCACCATTCCGTTAATCATTTTTTGATGTTTTGCCTCTTTTTGTTTAATGTTATTTAAAACACTTCCTTCTCGCTCAGATAATACGATATGGATATCCACTGGATTCTTTTGACCAAACCTCCAGCAACGTCGGATGGCCTGATACATGGCTTCAAAGCTATCCGACAGACCAACAAATATTGCATTACTACAACACTGAAAATTCATTCCATGACCAGCAATTTTAGGTTTACTTACCATGCAGTCAGTATTACCTATTGCGAAATTCATCAGTGCGTTTTCTTTGTATTCATTGCTGTGAGCACCTGCCACCTCTATCGATCCGTCAATGGCTTTCTTGAGCTTAGTACTTTCATCGTTAAGGTTACACCAGCACAGCCAGGGAGACTCGCCAGATTCAGCTATGATTTCCTTAGCCTTGTTTACCCTTAAGTCAATAGATTCATTTCTTGCCTTCCGGCGACTAATTAAGTCAGTGGCTTCAGTAACAAACATTTCACCACTGCGTAACGGTGACTTAACAAAATGTTCATGCATCTTGAGAATTGGTAATTCATATCCACTATCGGAAAAACCTATATCACTTGGCTTTTCTAACATAATCGCCCAAGAACACATCCACTTCCAGAAAAGCTTTTCCTTGACATGACCTTTGAGACGCCACTTAGATGTATCGCTACTGTCATGGATAAAGTAAGTAGCCAGCATTTCAGTCCTGGTCATTACGTTTAAAAACTCTGCGTGATTACCTAGCTCCATGTGATCATTTGGCGCAGGTGTAGCTGAACACGCAAGCTTATAGGGAGTGTTAACAAACTTATCAATTATATTGTTGCGTATTTTGCCTGAATAATTCTTCAGGATTCCTGAATTGTGCACCAGTAATCCATTTATACTGAAAGACGGATGCCGTGATGCTTCAATATCGTAGAAATACACGAGTCCGGATTCATCCCTGTATTTTTCCAATACAGGATGTCCTTGTTCCAGAACCTCAACACCGTCCACCCTAACGAAGTCAGTTTCATATCCTTTTTCGAGTCTATCTCCTTCCGGCTGTAGTGCGATGCTCCGTCCACTTCTATCGCTATCATCATGCACGGGTTCGCTATGTCTATCTTGTAATGTGTTGGGTATCCCTCCATCCGGCTCCCCATGCCCACTACATATTCTGGATACCAACCTACCCCCAACGCATCCAGTAACATTTGTTGTGGTACTGGCAAGGGTCTTCCGTTCCCGCCCTGCACACTCGGTTTGTGCCCCATAGCTTGCAGGATCTCGGATACCTTTCGTCGAGTCTCTGGATTGTTCATTGGATTTAAATTCTTGATACGTTCCAGTTCTTTTAATGCAACTGGAGATCTTTTTTTGAACCACGCGGCTTTTGCTTTTCCCCTTTTCTGCCGCACGTCTTTTGTGTGGATTTTTGCGCATCGTTCCGGATCGTTCATTCTCCATTTCGCCGAGCAGGATTTTCCGCAAAATCTCTGCATCTTCAGTCCTACATACTTCGGGGTGAATATTGTTCCGCACCAAGCGCATTGCCGCTTTTGTTGCCATGATGTGATCACCGGTTTGTAGATCTTGTGCGGGTTTCCATCCAGACATGGTAAAGTATGGGTGATTTTCGCTACTGGTAATTCTTTGTCCACCAACACTGATCTGAATTGCCCTGTCAATTTGTCTCTTACAGATACTCGTAACATGATCGACTCCCGATGCATTTAGAATTGTATCGTTCCTTTGAATGTCTTTAATATACTTAACTGTTTCGCCGTTTGTTGTTAAAACGTCTATTGGTGTGTCGGGAGGAAAACATTCGTCTAATACAACTCCCGCCAGGTCAGAGACATTAAACTTGTCAAGTTTTTCATAATTTGTAATATTAATTCCAGGCTTCCAGTCATTAACGGAGCGACAAAGATTTATATGAATACCAAATTTCTTACCCTCTCGCACCGTTTGACTTGAGACAGCAAGTGGAGCCAATATAAGCACATCACCACTTGTGTGTCGATGTACCTGGCTTGCCCATTCCAATTGCATGGCACTCTTGCCCATGCCACATGCCGCAAACAATGCAGCTCTGCCCTGCGCTAAACTCCAGCGAACTATAGCTTTTTGCCAATCAAAAAGGGCATGGTTGAGATTGTTTGCGTCAACATCGAATCCAGATTTAATGCTAGCACACTGTTTTGTTTTTATAAATTCTGAATATTGCATTAATATCCTCCCTGATGTAAGCCATTATACATGATCCCGTATTATTGTCAACCCTCCCTTGACTTTATTTTTTTATACTGTATATTATTGATAAATAAATCAAAGGAGACGAAACATGAAAAAAATTTATCTTGCATCACCTTACTCACATCCAGATCCGGCTGTGCGAGAGGCGAGAAATTTAAGCGTATGCAAAAAGGCCGGTGAATTAATGAACCATGGATACATTGTGTATTCCCCTATTGCACACACTCATCCGATTGCGGTGGTTTGCAACTTGCCTACAGATTGGGAGTTTTGGAAGCAGTATGATATATCCTTTATAGAATGGGCAGACGAAGTATGGATTTATACTATGCCTGGATGGGAAAAATCTCGTGGGATAATTGCTGAAATCAGAAGTGCCCGTAATCTCAATAAACCAGTTGAATATCTTCAATGGAATAATTGTCAAGGATAAGGAGACACATATATGACAAAAAATAAAATAAAATTATTACCACAGGTAATGGATTTCCGGCTTAATGATAGCGGAAAACCGGAAAAGATGATACAATCTAAGATAATGACTTACCTTAAAACAGTCCCCAATTCTAATTTTTTTAAAGTTGCACAAGGACCGTGGAGCAAGGGCGGTATATCAGATATATGTGGCTGTTATTGTGGACGCAGTATAGCAATGGAAGCTAAAACTAAAACAGGGAAACCAACTCCACTTCAAATAAAATTTCTCAATAACAACGTGCTAGCTGGTGGATATAGTGCAATTGTTCGATCGGTAGAAGATGTTAAAAAAATACTTGAAAAGGTGAAAAATGGATAACATTACAAATATTGTTACCGCTCTCAATGGAAAACAACTTAAAGAAAATTCCTGGCAATGTCATTGTCCTGTCCATGATGACAACGAATCAAGTTTAACCGTAAGTCTTGTTGACGGCAAGACATTGCTTTATTGTCATGCAGGATGTTCGCAAGAAAAAGTAATTGATGAACTCAGAAATAGGGGACTGTGGAATAATACTACTACACATATAAATGATAAGAAACCGGCTAAGAAACCGGCCAAGAAACCGGCCAAGAAATTTGTTGAATCTTACGACTATACAGATGTAAACGAAAATTTACTATATCAAGTTGTTAGGTTTGAACCAAAAACATTTCGGCAGCGAAGACTTGATGATAACGGTAAATGGGTATGGAATCTTGAAAATATCAAACGAGTACCATATAACCTGCCAAGAATTAAGTCGTCTGATACTATTTTTATTTGTGAGGGCGAAAAGGATGCAAACGCTCTCGTTACGAGAGGCCTAGCTGCTACCACAAATGCAGGTGGAGCATCCAAATGGCTACCAGAATATACTCCACACTTTAAAGATAAAACATGTATTCTCTTGCCGGACAATGACAGTCCTGGTAGAGAACATGTTAATAAAATCTTTAATTTTTTGGATGGTATAGCAAAATCAGTTAAAATATTAAACTTACCCAATCTACCTAACAAGGGAGACGTGTCTGACTGGTTGGCTGATGGAAATACAGCTAAAAATCTTTTATGCATGGCAAGCAAGGAAATAAGTTTTGTAGAAAAAATCCAAAACAAAACAAATTTTCCAAGCGAAGAATTTAACGAAATCATTAAGGCAGTAAAAAGAGTTACTATTGTAAAATATCCAGATAACACTAGTCGTTATCGCCTAGATTTCTCTGGTAAAATATCAGTAACGTTAAGTGTTGATGATCTGAGGTCTTCAAGACGTACGGTTTCTTGTATAACTGAAGCTACTGAACTTGTTTTTAATCCACAAAAACAAACCCCGTGGCTTGACCTGGTAAGAGCCTGGCTTAATAGTGCCGATAAAGAAAAAGTCTCGGCTGAGGAAACTGATCTTGGAGTTATTAAAGAGGTTTTACGTGAATGGATATCTCAATGGGATAAAGGTTCTGACGTTGAAGACCTTAAACCTCAAATGCTAGTTACCATGTTAAAAAATAGTTGCGTAATAGAAAACGAGAAAGTATTTTTTACATTAGCACACATGGAAGAGGACCTCAGGTTTAAAGGTTTAAAAATTAACAGAACTCAACTATGCGATTTCCTTAAAAGTTTAAAAGCGTCTACCACTAAACCATGTAAAAGATTTAATAAAACTCAGATACGGACATGGGAAATTGAAAGAAAAAATTGTGAATAATTTTTTTCCCATATTTAAGATGTATATTACCCTTACCATGCTGTCCCTGTTACCTATTTCATATTACTTATCTAATAATATTAAACAGTTAGTTGCATTTTCGGTATGTGACAAAGGTAAAAAGCTTTGTCACTTTTTTTCTGTAGTAATATTAGATATATATAGAGCCTTGTTACAGAGCTCAAAGGGGACTGCATCTAGTAAAATCCCTTTATATATAGGGATCTTGAAAGTTTTGTGACAGTTACACTGGTCAGAAAAAAATAAAAAAAATAGCAGTGTAACAGTAACAAATTAAACACAATTGTGT
>JAYEGB010000014.1:0-4826 GCA_034658875.1 Patescibacteria group bacterium
ATGAGAAGGGTGTTAGCGTTATTAAAATGGGGGCTATTATAGAAGGTGAAGTAGTCGCTGTAACCAGTGCTCGGGTTTGGGTGGAAATTGAAGATGGTAAATTTACAGGTATAGTTTCGGGTAAAGAGTTGGATGAAGCTGGTATTGCTATGCCAGATTTTAAGGTAGGGGATAAGATAAAGGCTTCAGTTGTAGAACAAGAAAACGACGAAGGTTTTGTTATTCTAAGTATCCGTGAAGCTCTCCGTAATCAGGGTTGGGCAGAACTTGATGAATACCATACAGAGGGTAAGCTTATTTCTGCTAAGGTGATCGAGGCAAACAGAGGTGGGCTTATCATGGAAGCCTTTGGTATCCGTGGTTTCTTACCCGTATCTCAACTTACTCCGGCTAATTATCCAAGAGTTGGTAACGATAAAGACGAAATCTTAAATAAATTATCAAAATTTGAAGGTACAAACTTCGATGTGAAAGTTATTAGTCTTGATAAAGAAATAAATAAACTTATTTTCTCTGAAAAAGCTGCTAAACAAGAAGAATTTGATGCGCTTACATCCAACATACAGGTTGGTGAAGTTCTCACCGGTAAGGTATCGGGTGTAGTTGACTTTGGTGTCTTTGTGAACTTCGGTGAATTAGAAGGTTTGGTTCATATCTCAGAAATTAGCTGGGATAAGGTAGCCGACCCTCGTAATCATGCTACAGTTGGTGATAAAATCCAGGTACAGGTTATTGGTATCGAGGGCGATAAAATCTCTCTTTCTATCAAGCGCCTTATAGAAGATAAGTGGTTAGAGCTCACCAAAGGTTATAAAATTGGTCAGGTGGTTACAGGAATAGTTACTCAAATCATGCCTTTTGGTGTGTTTGTAAAGGTAGAAGACAAAATCGATGGCCTCATCCATATTTCCGAGCTTTCGTTCGAGCACGTGGTAGATCCTGGTGATATTGTTAAAGAAGGTGATAAGCTAGAATTAAAGGTAATAGATATTGAGCCAGAAAGTCATAGATTTGGATTGTCACTTAAAGCAACTAAAACTCCAGAGACAGCTGCAGAAACATCATCTGCAGCTAAGATATCTAGTTCTTCCGATCTATCCAAGCTTGGCCTAAGCGATGCTTTAGTTCGTAAAATAAAGGCGGCAGATATAAATGATATTGTCGCCCTAAAGAAAATGTCACTAGAGGATATTCAGGCCATTAGTGGTATTGGTGAAAAGTCGGCGGCTAAAATAGCAGAAGCTTTGCAAAATGTTTAGTCAAAATATGTAAAAATCGATTAAATCAAATTTTGTAAGTTAGCTTTTGTAGCTGCCCGAAAGGCAGCTTTATTAATAATTTTTTATGACAGACGAAATCAATAACAATCAAACGCCTGATGAGGCTCCTAAAAAAGTGGTAGAAATACCAGCCGTTCTTAAGGTAAGTGATTTCGCCGAGGTTTTGAGTCAGCCAGTTACCGAGGTGATGCGTTATCTTTTAAAAAATGGCGTCCTAGTTACGATAAATGACAATATCGATTTTGATACGGCAGCTATTGTTGCCGACGACTTTGGTTTTGAATTAAAATTAAAAGCAGAAGCAAACCAAAAGGATTCATTGGCAGAAGAAATCTCAGATACCGACGAGAAGGATGATCTAATAGAAAGAGCGCCGGTTGTAACCATTATGGGTCATGTAGATCATGGTAAGACAAGTTTGTTGGATTATATTCGTGAAACAAAGGTTGCTTCAACAGAATCTGGTGGAATTACCCAGCATATGGGTTCTTACCAGGTCGATTACAAAGAAAAAAAGATTACCTTTATCGATACTCCAGGTCACGAAGCTTTTGGTTCGATCCGTGCCCAAGGCACAAAGGTTACAGATATTGTTGTGCTAGTAGTGGCGGCTGATGATGGAGTAAAGCCACAAACTATTGAGGCTATCGAGCTCGCCAAGGCAGCAGGTGTGCCAATCATTGCCGCAGCTACTAAGATAGATAGGCCAGAAGCTAATTTAGATAAAGTTAAGCAAGAACTAGCTGGCAAGGGAATCCTTACAGAAAAGTGGGGAGGTAAAATCCCATTTGTTGGCGTTTCAGCCAAAACTGGTGAAGGTGTAGACGAACTTTTGGAACTAATTGCTCTAACGGCCGAGGTTGCCGAGCTAAAAGCTCCCAAGGTTGGTAGTGTCTCCGGAATTATCTTAGAATCTGAGCAAGATTCTAAGATAGGGCAGGTCGCAACTGTTATTATTCAAAAAGGAACTCTAAAAGTAGGTAATATTTTTGTGGCCGGTGGAGCTTACGGTAAGATTCGTTCTATGCAAGATCATTTTGGAAAACGCATTACCGAAGCATTTCCCGCGATGCCAGTGAGGGTGGTGGGTTTTGTTGGCTCACCACAGGTTGGTGACCAGTTAGTTACTGTAAAAGATGAAAAAACTGCCAGACAAACTGCAGCAAGTCGAAGAGTTACTATTGGTTCTCGTGGAAGTAATGTAAAAGCCAGTGACCTAGGTTCCCTGATCGACAAGATTAAATCTCAACAAGGAGAGGATCTTAAAGTTATGCTAAAAGCCGATGTTCAGGGTTCTCTACAGGCGATTTTAAGCCAGCTCGAGGCTCTAAAAACCAATAAAGGTGGCCAGATTAAGGTTATTAATTCAGGAATTGGTGCTATTAGTGAATCAGATGTTTTAAATTCTCAGGGGGAAAATGCCGTTGTGGTTGGGTTTAAAGTTCCGGTTCTTCCAGGAGTTCAAAAAATTGCCGACAAAGATGATGTAAAAATTATCACCTACGACATTATTTATAAACTAACCGAAGATCTAGGTAAATTACTTACTGAAATAGGCGATGCTGACAGAAAAGAAGAAATTGTTGCCGACGGCGAAATTTTAAAGATCTTTATGTCTACTGCCAAAAAGAAGATTATTGGTGTAAAAGTAGGTAAAGGAAAAACCAATGTAGGGGATTTAATGCGAATTTATCGTGGTGACGACAAAGTTGGCGAGGGTAAGATTACTAATATAAAATTAGTTGCCGAAGAGGTTTCTGAGGCCAGCAAAGGCGAGTTTGGGTTTATGGTAGATCTAGAAGTAAAGGCTAAAGCCGGAGACAGGATAGAGTTTGTGAAGGTAGAATACATTCCGGTAAAACTAGTATGAGCAAGCGAATAGAAATGGTTCAAAAGCAATTACAGCGCCTACTGGGCGAGTATTTTGTTAAATACGGCAAAGATTTTGATATAAATTTTGTCTCTATAGATGATATAGTGATAAGTCGGGATTTAGGTACGGCTAAGGTATGGGTAAGTTTTTTGTCTAATGCCAATCCAGACAAAACTTTTCAAAGATTAAAAAAGAGCTCTCGTGCCATTCAGTCTTATATCTATAAGCATATGCCGCTTAGGCGGGTTCCAAATATAAAGTGGATAAAGGGTGATGGGCCCGGTGGGCAAAATAGAATAGAAGCATTGCTAGATGATATCAAATCAGATTCAGAACATTCAGGCTCTGAAACCGATGGTCCAGAAGGCTCAGAGGATTTTGATAGCTCCTCACATCAAGCCTGATGGCGATGCGTTAGGTTCGGCATTGGGATTAAAATTAGTGCTAAATAAATTGGGCTGTCAGGTTGAGGTAGTTTGTTTGGATGCTGCTCCCGATCAGTTCAGTTTTTTGCCACAGTTTTATAACATCAAGGCAGATTTCAAGCCTCAGGATTTTGATATGGTAATACTCATCGATTGTGGAGATTGGACGAGAACTGGTTTTTTCGAGGACACAGAGCTAAACATTGATTGGCCCAATGAACTAGCAGTAATAGATCATCACCACATCCAAAAACTTACTTCAGGACTACATATTATTGATGATAAGGCATCTTCGGCTTCGGAGCTTGTTTATCGAATTATTAAAGAATGGGGGATTGAGCTAAATTACGAGATTGCAACATGCTTACTTACTGGTCTTATTACCGATACCGGCAGTTTTCAGCACACCAACACTACTTCTGAGGTTTTAAATATTGCTGGAGACTTAATGGGGTACGGCGCCAATTTAAATAAAATTACCAAATATGTATTTGCTGACAAGGCATTAAATCGGCTTCGGTTTTGGGGAAAGATTTTGGCTGGGCTCGAGTATAACGAAGAGTGGGATATAGTAGTTGGAATGGTAGATAGTCACGATTTCGAGGCATTTCGTACCGCTCCAGCTGATTTAGAAGGTTTGATAGACTTTTTACGAATGGTGCCGGAGGCCTCTGCTGTAGCTTTGGTGTCGGAGCGAGAAGAAGGTAAATATAAAATCAGCTTTAGAACCGAACAGCCCAATGTTGATGTAAGCCGCTTGGCAAAACTCTTTGGTGGTGGTGGACACGTTAAAGCTGCCAGCGCCTATTTACCCAAATTCTAATATTTCCTGAGCGGAGTCGAAGGATTACAACTAAAAAAACTAAACGGCTCATCCACGCCCAAGGCGGGCAAGCAATGAGCCGTTTAAAGATTCTTATTGTTCGAGTACTATCGAGAACTACTTTATCTTTACTATCCGCCTGCCCGTTCCGTAGCTTTAGCGTAGGAAGGCCCAGAATCTTATGAATTAATCTATAAGATCCTTCGACAAGCTCAGGATGACAATGGTGAGGCTCAGGATGACAATGGTGAGGTTCGGGATGACAGGGATGGGGCTCAGGATGACAATGGTGAGGCTCAGGATCTTCTTTTTAGATCCTGAAATAAATTCAGCATGACGCGAAAGGATCTTATAAAAAATTGGAGGTCAAACATAGACACGCAACAATAATTTTAAGAGTGCCTATCACCAAAACTTCAAGAGCA
>JAYEGB010000015.1:0-4682 GCA_034658875.1 Patescibacteria group bacterium
TCTTCTTTTTAGATGCTGAAATAAA
Organism: Patescibacteria group bacterium; assembly: GCA_034658875.1. Lineage (GTDB taxonomy): Bacteria > Patescibacteriota > Kazan-3B-28 > Kazan-3B-28 > UBA10110 > JAYEGB01. Next base: position 26 of record JAYEGB010000015.1, read on the forward strand.
TTCAGCATCTAAAAAGAAGATCCTTCGACAGGCTCAGGATGACAAGGGTGGGGCTCAGGGTGACAAGAAGGTAATCCCTCGACTACGCTCGGGAAATAGCAGGTTTTGCTCGGAAAATAGCAGGTTTTGCTCGGGAAATAGCAGGTTTTGCTCGGGAAATAGCAGGTTTTGCTCAGGAAATAGTAGGTTTTGCTCGGGAAATAAAGAACTTCTCGCTTCGTTCGAAGTGTAGATTCTGAAACAAGTTCAGGAAATAAAGAACTTCTCGCTTTGCTCGAAGAGTATTATCAAATGATGCGACTGGATGTAATTAGCTACATCCAGTGGTGGTGGCGCATTCTGGACACGCAAAACATGTCCCCGACCGAATCATAAACGCCCCACAGGTAGGACAAGTCGGTGCATACCTCATATCATACTCAGCCATTTTTTTGTCTGGTTCTGCTCCCAAAGAAAGCACTGGTTGATCTTTAGAAGGTTTCACAACTTTCTTTTCTGATTCTTCCATCCCTTCAACCGAAGTGGTAGGTGGCACCAAATCCAAATCACCATTAGTTTTTACACCGTTCCCATTACTTCCATTAATAATACCCAATGCTATTTGACGATCTAATGGCAAAAAATTCATTCCAATCCATTTACCAATATAATCAGTTATCGACTTAGCCATTGGAATATCTGGATTGTCTGTCATGCCCCAAGGATCAAACCGCAAATTAAGAAAAGACTTAACAATCGCTTCTGCCGAAGCGCCTTCTTGAAGCATTTTAGAACATAATCTTGCAATAGCACTAAGTAGCCCCGATACAACCGAACCTTCTTTACCAGCATTAATAAATATTTCTCCCAATTCGCCATTTTCAAATTGATTGGCTGTAATAAAAATTTTATGCTGACCATTAATAATAACTTTATGAGTAAGTCCACTTCGAGTCCTTGGCAATTCTATTTTTTGAGCCGAAACCTGCGAAAAAGCACCAGTTTTTGTATCTTTTCCACTAGAAAGTGGTTGGGAAGATTTGGAATTATTGCGATAAATAGCAATTGCTTTAAGACCTTTTTTCCAAGCATCTAGATAAATGTTTTCTATTTCTTCCACTGTGGTTTCCTCTGGCATATTTACAGTTTTTGAAATAGCTCCAGAAAGAAATGGTTGTACCGCAGCCATAATATCAATATGAGCTTTTGGTTTTATAAACCGAACCCCATTTCCACATTTGTTGGCACAATCAAATATTGGCAAATGCTCTTCTTTCATATTTGGAGCATCCTCAATAGCCCCTTCTTCTAAAATATATTGTTTAATTTGTTCAATTTGATCTACCGGATACCCTAAATGTTTTAATGCCGATTCTACCGACTGATTAACAATAGAATAACCCCCACCACCAGCAAGCTTCTTGTACTTTACAAGTGCAAAGTCTGGCTCTACACCAGTAGTATCTACATCCATCATCGGACCAATTGTCCCAGTTGGAGCAAGTAAAGTGGTTTGCGCATTTCTATATCCATACTCTTTTCCTAAATTAAGCGCTATTTCCCAATCTTCCTTAGCAGAATTAATTAAATTTTCTTCTCCTGTTAAACTATCGACAGCTGCTTTATGCATTGCGATAACCTTGAGCATGCTTTGTTCGTTTGATTTATATTCTGGGAATGTCCCAATCCTTTTGGCAATCTTAGCCGACATACTATAAGCTCGACCTGTCATTAAAGCTGTAATAGCAGCTGCCATATCTCTACCTTTATCACTATCGTATGGTAATCCTAGGCGCATTAAATATGCGCCTAGGTTCGCATACCCTAAACCTAACGGCCTAAAGTTGTGACTGTTTTTTGCAATTTCATATGTCGGATAAGCAGCATAATCTACAATTATCTCTTGAGCTAAAATAAAAATATCTACTGCTCTCCGAAATGCTTCAACATCAAATACACCGTTTTTGTCTAAAAATTTTACCAAGTTTATAGACGCAAGATTACAGGCAGAATTATCTAAAAACATAAATTCACTACACGGATTACTAGCATTTATGCGATCAGAGACTTTGCTAGTATGCCAACGATTTACTGTAGTATCATATTGCATACCTGGTTCAGCACAACGCCATGCTGATTCGGATATCATTCTCATTAAATCCTTGGCTTTATAAACCTGTCCTACTTCACCAGTTGTCCTAAGTTTTGTTTGCCAATCGGCATCATCTAAATATGCTTGCATAAATTCATCTGTAACTCGAATAGAGTTATTAGCATTCTGACCAGAAATAGTGTGGTATGCTTCTCCATTAAAATCAGCGTCATACCCAGCCTGAATTAGCGCCAAGGCCTTATCTTCTTCTCTAGCTTTCCATTTAATAAAATCTTCAATTTCTGGATGGTCAATATCTAAAACTACCATCTTAGCTGCCCTTCTAGTAGTCCCGCCAGACTTTGTAGCACCAGCACCAGCATCAAACACCTTCAAAAAAGAAAGCAGACCAGAAGATGTCCCACCATTAGTAAGCTTTTCGCCTGCACCTCGCAAAACTGAAAAGTTACTACCTGTACCAGAACCATATTTGAACAAGCGTGATTCACGTTTCACCAAATCAAAAATATCATCCAAAGAATCATCTACTTTTTGAATAAAACAGGCGCTACACTGTGGATGATGATATATACCAACAGGATTTTCTAATTTACCAGCTTCCTGATTGTAATAATAAAAATTACTATCGTGCGCACCGTCTATTCCATATTTTTCATATAAACCAACGTTAAACCACACGGGAGAATTAAAAGCAGCTTTTTGATGTATCAAAAGATGTGTTAATTCATTATAAAAAACTTTAGACTCTTCTAGATTTTCAAAATACCCCAAATCCTCACCTGCTTTGGTTATCGCCATCGATACCCTATCTATCATTTGACGAACACTAGTTTCGCGTCCTTCGGGAGTAGATAATCCTCTTTTACGAAGATACTTATAAGCAGCAATATTTACAGCAGTATCCGACCAGTCAAGTGGTGCTTCTACCTCTAAATCGATGAGTGCTTTATTTTCTTTACTGTCAAAAAGATACGCTCTTCGCTTACCCCACTCAACAGCATCCAAAACTTGCTCATTTTCCTTAGTAAAATATTTGGACACTAACTTAATACCCGTCTGTACAATTGCCATCACACCTCCTGTTTTATTTTTTAATTAACTTTTTAATCTCTAATTGGAAGGATTCGACATCGACAAATTCCCGATAAACCGATGCGAACCGTATATAAGCAACCTTGTCTAACTTTTTGATTTGTTTTAGTGCCAAATCCCCAATTTTTTTACTTGGCACTTCAGCATCATACTTCTCCAAAACTTCATGGACAACATTTTGGATTGCCTTTTTTATCTTTTCTTCATCTACATTGCGTTTTTCAAAGGCCTTGTACATGCCGCGTTCTAATTTGCCCACATCAAAGAGTTCACGCGTGCCATTTTTCTTTAAAACCAATAGGTTTCGTGTCTCCATTCGCTCGTAAGTTGTGTAGCGATGCTGACATTTAATGCATTCTCTGCGCCTTCTAATGCTCATGCCATCATCGCTTTCGCGAGAGTCAACAACAGCCGTGTCTTTATACTTACAAGCAGGACATTGCATCTTTTTAAAACATTATTTTGTTATGCACTTAAAAAATTACCACAATATATTGTGGTTATAAACAAATATTGCAAAAATGAGCCTTGCGAGCCCAAAGTTTATTTTTTGCCAAACGGCTCATGGCTTGCCCGCCTTGGGCGTGAATGAGCCGTTGAAAAATAGCTCACCAATTTTCCAAAAACCGTTTTTTGAATAGAATTTATCAGCACTAGAATCGGTCAGAGTCTGTAAAATAACATACTTCGCATCATTGTCAAAAGCTAGTTTAGACAAACTATTCCAAAGATTACGAGCAATCCCCTTCCCTCGATATTCATCTAACACTTCAGTGTATGGAGCAACTAAGTATTTCTCTCCCCATGGATCAATCAGATAATTGATAGGTCCTAAAATACCAGCAACTTTGCCATCTTCAACCCAACCAATGCCTTTTTTATCAAATATTTGCTTGGTTAGCTCAGGTTCTATACTGAACCGCATATATTCTTTCTTTTGATCAGCGCTAAGTTCACCAACATTCACGACTTTTTTATTCTTAAAATTTTCTTCAGAAAACTCTTTTAGAAATATGTTGCGAACATCACCGCCACCTATAGTTTCTTTGTTATGTGAACACAAACATACCTTTTCAAAAGTTTGGTTATTAATCCTCAAAATCAAGCGCTCTATTTCAGAATAAACATCTTTATTTGCATACACATATATTTTTAATATCTTTCTGAAACTATCCAAAGCCGGAACAATCAAGTAATCCGAGTCATTTATCACATGGTCTACCAAAACCTTTTCTGGCTTTTCCTTAAACCAGAACTGGTTTTTATCGTATTGTAGAAATTTATTAGGAGGTGCGTTAAAAATTTCTTCTAGAAAATTATCCACATCTCTTTTATTTCGGTATACCAAACCAACTTCCGGCAAATACACCACCCGATCTGGCATTAATTTCTCTATAGTATTAATTACCCCTTTCATGCTTTCACATTATACAAAATAGCTCGCAATTATATTGCGAGCTATAAGACAGCCCC
>JAYEGB010000016.1:0-17016 GCA_034658875.1 Patescibacteria group bacterium
TTACGAATATCGGTAAATATGCCTGTGTAGGTAGCAGGGTTACTTCTGGGACTCCTACCGATTGGCGATTGATCGATATTAATAATTTTGTCCAAGTTATCTATCCCTTCAATTTTTTTGTGTTCGCCCACTTTGTGTCTGGCCTGGTGCAGTACATTAGAAAGCTTGTTAGCCAAAATATTGTTAATCAATGTAGATTTACCCGAACCAGATAAGCCAGTAACTCCAACAAACAACCCAAGCGGGATTTCCGCTGAAATATTTTGTAAATTAAATTCGTTAGCACCAACTATTTTTAATTTCTTACCATTTCCTTCGCGTCTCTTTTTGGGTACTGGAATTTCCTCGACACCAGAAAGATACCTACCTGTTAACGACTTACTATTTTTAGAAATTTCTTCTGCCGTTCCTTCTGCCACAACCTCGCCACCATAAGCACCCGCCCCAGGACCCATATCTATTACATAATCGGCAGCCATGATTGTTTCGGCATCGTGTTCTACTACGATTACGGTATTACCAAGTGATTGTAAACCTTTTAACGACTCGATTAATTTATGGTTGTCGTGCTGGTGTAAGCCAATCGACGGTTCGTCTAATATATAAATTACGCCAGACAAGCCAGAGCCAATTTGCGTAGCTAAACGAATGCGCTGTGCTTCTCCACCCGATAATGTGGTAGCCGATCTATTTAATGTAAGGTAATTCAATCCAACACGCTGTAAAAAACTAACGCGCTCTTTTAATTCTTTCATGATTGGTGCAGCAATAAACTCGGCCTGTTTAGAAAGCTTCAGCTTTTTCAAAAATTTTTGAGTGTCTACCACCGACATGGAAGTAACCTCTATAATCGATTTATCACCCACAGACACAGCCACCGATTCTCTTCTAAGCCTTCCACCATTACATTCTGTACACTTTTTTTCGACCATAGTTTTTTCTATTTCAGCCCGCATAAACTCCGAATCGGTATCTTGATATCTGCGCATCAAATTTGGAATTACTCCTTCGTACTTGAGAACATATTCATTTACTCGACCACGAGCATTGGTGTGCTCTACAACCACTTCTTCTCCGTTGGTTCCAAACAAAAGTACTTTTTTGGCCTTTGCCGAGAAATCTTTAATCGGTTGATTCATAGTAAACCCAAATTTTTTACCAACAGATTCAAGCAAACGCTTTACCCATCCAGTGGAACTACTCATAGAAAATCCGCCGGCTCTAATTGCCCCTTCATTTATAGACAAGCCTTCGTTGGGAATAAGTAAAAGTGGATCTACTTCTTTCATTACCCCAAGTCCCGTACATTTTGGACATGCACCATGCGGACTATTAAACGAAAAACTACGCGGTTCCAAAGCCGGAATAGAAACATTGCATTTTGGACAAGCCAAACTTTCGGAATAAAAATAATCCTTGTCTTTGTCTAAATCCCAAATTACCACCGTGCCATCACTTAAACGAAGTGCTGCTTCAACAGACTGACTTAATCTAAGCTTATTGGCATCAGGCTTTGTTTGCTCACTTGTTAATCTGTCTATAACTGCCTCAATGGTGTGTTTTTGGGTCTTGGAAAGATTAATTTTACTTTCCAAATCAGTCATCAAACCATCAATACGAGCCCGCACAAAACCAGCTCGCTTTATGCTTTGCAGTACGTCTTTGGACTCACCTTTTTTATTTACAATCATTGAGGCAAGCACAGCAAATTTTTTTAGCTTTAGTTTCTTCACTTGATCCACAATTTGATCCACAGTTTGCTTAGAAACCTCATCACCACACTCTGGACAATGTGCTATACCAATGCGTGCGTACAAAAGCCTTAGGTAATCGTAAATTTCTGTGATTGTACCTACGGTAGAACGAGGATTAGAAGACGAAGACTTCTGATCAATAGAAATTGCCGGAGAGAGCCCACCAATATATTCAACATTTGGCTTTTCCATTAAACCCAAAAACTGCCTAGCATAAGCAGAAAGAGACTCTACATAGCGCCTTTGTCCTTCGGCATAAATGGTATCAAAAGCTAAAGACGACTTCCCAGATCCAGAAAGCCCAGTAATTACTACAAATTTATTCTTGGGGATCTTAACATCAACGCCCTTGAGGTTATGCTCACAGGCCCCCTTGATATCTATATAATCCGACATTGTCTATTCTTAAATTACTGGTGGGGTTGGTGGTGATGGTGATGATGGTGGTGATGGTGGAAATGGTGATGGTGGTGGTGATGGTGGTGCCGGTGATGGTGATTCAGTGCCTCCGTCTCCTGTGCCTCCACCAGTATCCATACCTCCTCCGCCAGTGTCCCCACCATTTTCAACTACAGGTGGATCTATGTGAAATATGTCACTTAGCTCACGTAAAAGCCCAGCTGCCAAAAAGTATAGCAACAACCCACTAATAACAGCCACAATCATTTCTTTGGCTAGTCCTATTTGTTTGCCACCACCAAGGTCAAAAAGATAAACAATACCAGCAATTATTATCAAAAACACGGCAAGAGTTAAAACAATGCTATTCATTGTATTAAACCAACTATCCGAAACCCAGTTATAAACACTATCACCGACATCAGAAGTGGAAGCAAACGAGACATTATTATCAATCAACATAAAGATGATCGTTAAAATCACCAAACCATAAAAAACATACTTCGAAACCTTAACTATCTTTTTTAGGGTTTTTGGAGACACTTTAATCTTGCTCATACTTGGGATTATATCTAAAGTTAAGGAATTTTTCAATGACTATTCCTTGATCTCCTTATCTTCAAATCCGCATTTTTGACAAACTGGTACTTTTTTCTTGGTATTAATTGCCATTAAGCCGCCACAAGTTGGGCAAGGATCCTTCACTGGTTGCTCCCAACTAGCAAAATCGCAATCTGGATACTTACTGCAACCATAAAAAACTCGACCACGCTTGGTTCTGCGTTCTACTATCTTGCCTTTATCACACTTTGGACACTTAATATCACCTATTGGGCTTTTTTCGTTTTCCGTAGACTTAATGTATTTACATTCTGGATATCCACTACATCCTAAAAATTCGCCGAATCTACTTCTACGCTTTACAAGTTCTTTTCCACATTCTGGACATTTTTCGTCTTTAACTATTTCTGGCGCTACTGGTTTATTGTTGCCGTCAATGGGCTGTGTGTGTTTACAATCCGGGAAACCACTACAAGCCATAAACTTGCCAAACTTCCCTTGTTTAATAACCAACTCCTTTTGACATTTTGGACACTTCTCGCCAGTTTTTTCATCTTCAATTTGCTTGCCCAATTTTTCCTCCTTTTCTTTTAATGTTTTTTCGAACGGACCATAAAAAGTTTTAATAATTTCTTGCCATTTGGTTTTGCCTTCGGCCACGTCGTCTAACTCGTTTTCCATGTTGGCGGTAAAATCTACATCAATAATATTTGAAAAATGCTTTACCAAAAAGTCGTTAACCAATACACCAACATCCTGCGGCACAAGATGACGTTTTTCTTTCTTTACATACCCGCGAGTTGTTAGTGTGGAAATAGTTGGAGCATAGGTAGATGGACGCCCAATCCCAAGCTTTTCAAGGGTACGAACCAAAGTTGGCTCGGTATATCTGTCTGGTGGTTCGGTAAACTTTTGCTCAGAATTAACTTCCTTTGGATCAAGTTCTTCTTTTTCCGATATGTTTGGTAACACACTTTCTGAAATACTCTTTTTGCTCATTACCTTCATAAAACCAGGAAATTCTATTTTGATTCCCTGAGATTTCAATGTGTATTTATCTACCACATTTACAATAATGTCTGTTTGAGCAATTTGTGCATCTGCTATTTGCGAAGCCAAAGTTCTTTCCCAAATAAGCTTATAAAGCCTTGATTGATCAGAATTTAAATGCGCATTCATCTCACCAGGAGTTCGAATAATCGAAGTTGGACGAACAGCCTCGTGAGCTTCTTGCGAAGACTTATTTTTGCTCTTATAAAAGTTTGGTTTCTCCGGCAAATACTTTGCGCCATGTTCGTCTTCAACAAACTTTCGCATTTCAGAAACAGCCCGAGTAGACACCGAAACCGAATCGGTACGCATATAAGTAATCAAACCAACCTGGCCACCTTTACCAATTTTTACACCTTCATATAATTGCTGGGCTAAGAGCATTGTCTTTTTAATAGAAAAACCAAGCAACGTTCCGGCTTGCTGCTGCAGAGTCGATGTTGTAAATGGTGCCATTGGTCTACGATTGCGTTTAGTTTCTTTTATCTCAGAAACCTTTCCCTTATTTTTTTCTAAGTCAGTAACTACTTCTTTTGCCTGACCTTCGTTATTTACACTTGTGTCCTTACCATCAACCTGAACCAAATCGGCTAAAATATTTCCTTCCTTGCCTTTGTAGTCTACTTTTATCTTCCAGTATTCTTCTGGCTTAAACTTTTCTATCTCGCGTTCACGTTCAACAATTATCTTTACTGCAACAGATTGCACACGACCTGCCGAAAGTCCACGGAAAATCTTTTTCCACAAAAGCGGAGAAAGTTTGTAACCCACTAACCTGTCCAACACACGACGAGCCTGCTGTGCATTAACCAAATTTTTGTTGATTGTTCGCGGATTTTCAATAGACTCTAAAATGGCATCCTTTGTAATCTCGTGAAAAATAATACGTGGCGTTGTGGCGGGATCCAAATCTAACACCTGAGCAATATGCCAACCAATTGCCTCTCCTTCACGGTCTTCGTCAGTTGCCAATATAACCTCCGGATGATCTTTGTGCAGTTTCTTTAATTTGGTTACTGTTTTTCTGCTGGCTGTTGGAATAACATATTGCGGCTCAAAATTATTTTCTACATCCACACCAAGCTTAGCTTTTGGTAAATCTCTAAGATGCCCCATGGAAGCTTCTACGGTGTAGTCTTTACCCAAAAACTGACTAACGGTTTTAGCCTTTGTGGGTGACTCTACAATAACAAGTTTAGAATTTTTTGCTGCCATATCCTTACTTTACTTTAGATACAGTACTTATATATTTGCCAGAATCGGATTTTTTAACCAATCCTTTGATTTCCATTACAGTCAGTGTACTAGAGACTTTTGCAGTGTCAAGCTCAGCAAGTTTTGCCAACTCATCTAATTCTAGCCCGTAATCTGCGCTGGATAAAATATTTAACATCAATCTTTCCGTATCGTCCTCCACCTGATTTTCACCTAAATTACTCACAGAATCCCCCATAGAAATTTGTCTTGAAATATCTAGCTCTTCAAATATATTCTCTACCGAAATAATAATTTGTGCCCCCTGATTTATCAATTTATTAGTTCCTTTCGATTTTTCGTCAAAAATACTCCCAGCCAAGGCAAATACATCGCGATTATATTCCAAAGCAAGCTGCGAAGTTATTAACGCTCCGCTCTTCTTTCCCGCTTCTATTACCACCAAGGCTTTGGCAAGCCCAGCTATTATTCTGTTTCTTGCCGGAAAATGATGCTTCAAAGGTTTCATGCCAACTGGGTACTCGGATATAACTACCCCGCCAGCTTCTACAATTTTTTCTGCTAAATTCCAATTTTGCTTGGGGTAAAAACTTTCTTTATCTAACCCAGACCCAATCACCCCAACTGCCGGCATATTTTTATAACTTTCCGATAGTGCGATGGTATCTATCCCATAAGCTAAGCCCGACACTATCCCAATTCCCATCCCTAAACTCGATGCCAAGTGTGTTGCCGCCTTTATACCATAATCGGTTGGCTTTCTCGTACCAACCATAGCTAAAAGTTCATGACCTAACACATCTACATTCCCCCACACATAAAGCTCTTTCGGAAAATCCGGAATTTCCTTCAAAAGTTTTGGGTATCGCGGATCATCAAACGTTATTTTTATTATCTCCACATAATAATAGTAGCTTTGTATTTAATGTTGGTCTAATATTCTTGTATAATGTGAGCGATACGTGTATTTATTTTTGCCAAATTTAATTAGGCAAATTATTGGGGGCATCCTTGGATAAAAAAAACACTCTCGACATTTCAACTAGCTCAATTCTAAAAGTATTTTTCGTACTTTTAGCTATTTGGTTTTTGTATTTTGTACGAGACATCATTGCAATTATTTTTGTTTCAATAATAATTGCTGCTGCACTTTCCCCTACAGTCGACAAAATGGCAAAAGCCAAAATTCCGCGCGTACTGTCGGTTATTTTAATGTATCTATTTGTCCTTGGAATAATTGGCGGAATAGTTTACTTTATTGTTCCTCCAATGATCAGTCAGCTGCGCCAGCTTGCCGAAGCCCTACCGCAATACTTTAAGGCTATCAATGGTATTGTGGCTAGCATTCGAGATTTATCAACTCAGGGTTGGTTGAATGCTTCACAAGACACCCTTACCTCCATTTCTAATTTCTTAGGAAGTTTTGTAAATAATGTATTCTCAACCACCGTTGGGTTCTTTAACGGTGCCGCAGCCTTGACAATGATATTTATTTTAACTCTTTACTTCATTCTAGATGAGGATGGTATTAAAAAGTTTTTGATATCTCTTATTCCAATCAAGCAAAAAACTAGAATCGTAAAAATTACCAACAAAGTTGGCCACAAACTTGGTGGCTGGCTCCGTGGGCAAATAATTTTAGCTATTGCCGTCGGCCTGATAGTCTACATTGGTCTATCACTAATGAACATCCCATATGCCCTAACCTTGGCAATGCTAGCGGGCCTACTTGAGATCGTACCAATTATTGGTCCTATCGTTTCGGCCGTTCCCGCCATTATGCTGGCCTTTACCGTATCCCCAGCAACAGCGTTTATGGTAACAATTTTCTATATTTTGGTTCAGGAGCTAGAAAACAAACTACTCGTCCCACAAGTAATGAAACATTCCGTTGGCCTAAACCCAGTTACTATAATTATCATCATTTTAATTGGTGCCAAACTAATGGGTATTATCGGAATACTTTTGGCCGTACCAATCGCTTCGGTTGTTTATGTAATTTTGGAAGAATGGCCACTAGTTGCCAAAGCTAAATCTAAAGCAAAAACCAAAGCCCGAAAACGCAAATAACCCGTGTCATTCTGAATTTGCCGCCCGTCCGTAGTCCCGACATGTCGAGACAAAGAAGGGTTTCAGAATCTAACAAGTACTCTCTGAGCGTAGTCGAAGAGTTACAGTAATTTTCATGTTTTAATATCCGGCATTCGCCGGGTATTTCTTTATGCTAACGAGGATGTAGTCGCTTCGAAAACCTCAACCACTACGGGGTTAATTATATTCCGCTCCCAATCAAGATTCTTTACTAAAGTACTTTGCAGCAATATAGGTAGTAATTGGTACAGCTAATATCAAAGCTACACTTCCAACCAATGTTCTAATTACCTCTTCTGAAACCAATTGACTATTCATAACCACCCAAAACGGCTTTGCACCCGTAACAAATAACAAAAGCAATGGTAAACCTGCTCCCACATAAGCAAGCGCCAAAGTATTCACCATGGAAACAATATGATCTTTCCCTACCACAAAACTCTTTCTATACAATTCAGAAAAACCCAAAGTTTTATTAGCATCACTTAACTGCTCTACTACCGAGGTCTGGGTTACCGTAATATCATCCAAAATACCCAAGGTTCCTATTATTATTCCGCCCAATAAAAGCCCCTTCAAATTAAGACCCTCGGTACCACCCAAAAAACCTGCATAAATAGACTCTTCTGTCCCAGTGCCAGTAAGTCCGGCTAATTCCACAAAGAAATAGGCCAAACCAATAGCAATAAAAATAGTAATAACCGTACCAACTAGAGCAATATTACTTCTTTTATTAACACCGTGAGACATATATATAGAAACTAATGCAATAACTAACGCACCCAATACACTAATCAGTAAAGCATTACTGCCACCTAAAATCTGTGGAACCACAAACCCAGCGACCACTCCAATACTAAAAATTAACCCCGCCAGAGAAGTAAAACCTTTTAATCCAACAAGCACCAGTAACGCCAAAACAAAAATACCAAAAATAATAAGCAAACTACTTGTTCTGTTACGATCCACAAGTCCATAAAGCTTTCCGCCATCTACCTGCAAAACTGTAGATACAATCACCTTATCCCCGGCCTTCACTTTATTCGGCGCACTATATTCTTGCACTCCAATATCTACCACTTCCCCAGAATTCAATTGTACCTTTACATCCTGAGCAACATAATCAAAATAAATAAATTCTGAATCAATTTCCCCATCTACTGCCTCCACCACAACCGCCGACTCATATCCAACATCACCAATTTCCTCCAAGCCTTGCTGCTTCTGAAAATTGGCATTTCGCAAATTAAACAGCAGAATCATTAACCCAATTATTCCTACCGACCAGACAATATATGTCCAAATTTTATTAGATAACATCTTTATTTTCTTTAATGACTATGTAGTAACAATACTATCAGAGACTTTTTTGACCATAACAAACTCTCGCCCTTCCATATTCTAATTTATAAAAATCCATGATCTTGTCATGATACAAATCAAAATCCTCTTCTAGAACAATACATTCAAGCCTCTTATTCATGTTTTGAGTATACCAAACCCCAAATAATCAAACGGCTCATTCATGAGCCGTTTAGTTTTGTTATCTTATTGTTCGAACACAGTGAGAACTGCTCAATAAAAAAGTTGACTTCTTGTAATCCTCGAAGAAAATTAGTTTTTGATCTTTTTACGGATAAAGGCAGGAACATCTATCTCGGATTCGTCCTCTTCCTCGGTTGCCATATCCTGATCTGCCTTTGGGGCTACCTCCGCCAGTTGGCGGATGCCGGGACAAATGGTAGTAAGAATTATCTTGACTGGAAGCCATATTTTATTACAATACTAGTACATTCTTGTCAAAGAATTGTAATTTTCGCACCTTGAGGAGAAGACATGTGTTAAAACCAAAAGATGATAAGAAAGATTATTCAAGAGCTAATAGCGACTCGTCTCAACAGAGATTTCAATGGAGTAAAAAGATTCCCGAACATCCTAAAAGACTACCAGAAAACCATACCAGACAGCCTAAAAGGAAAGCTTATATTATACGCCGCTATGTTCGGCGCGGAAGCTCGTGAAATTAATAACAGCTTTAAGCTGCTGGCAATTACCCCAGAAACAGAACAAACCAAAGAAAAAGAACCAATTGGTGCCACGTCGTAAACGACACATCTCAAAGAAAAATGGACCTGCTTTACTAGCAGGTCTTTTCAATAAAAACCTTGACTGAGAACTACTTTTATGATACTATGCAGATATTAAATTGTTCCTTGGAGGAGAAACAATGGCTACAACATCAGTAATTAACAAGATTATTTATGTCTGTTGTCGATGTGATAATCAACAGTCGCATCCCCACGGATGCGATAACTGTAATCATGATGATCTTTTGAAGATCAGACCACCGAAAAAATGACCTTCATCGCACATTCTGAATTAAAAAAAAGACCCAACCGGGTCTTTTTTACTATTATCTATTTTAGATATCTTGTTATCCAAAAACTTTCGCGCTTCATGTCTCTCGAGAAAATCCGCCAAAATCCAAGAGCAACCATTGCTAAAACATAGAAAAACCCCAAACTCAATGTCTGGGGTACGGATATTTAAAACTCTTACCGGTTTCTTACACTTACTCCATCAGGCTCCGTATCATTTTTAAAGCAGAGAAGCGATCCATAAGAGTAGTGTCTGAATCAAGATTATTAATAATCTTGGGGATCTTGGTTTGCAGAGCACGACGCACATCAAGAAAACTTTGTGAGCAAATCAACTCTTCTACAGATGACCGATACAAATAACCCAAATTTTGAGCTTTATCGAAACCAAAAGATTTAAAAAATGAAGATAGATTACCCCACAAGTTTGCTGGCAAAGTAAAATGAATATCTTTGGCAAATTTAGATGCTTCCAAAATCATTAACAGAAAAAGTACTTCCCCCATACGACCTCTCTGGCAATCTTTATCAACACTCAAATGGCAAATCTTTGCTCGTCGACCACTCAACTTTACCAAACCTGTAGCTCCTACAAGCCCACCCTCGGAACAACCAATATATCCAATTCTGTTAGAGCTAGATATGTCAGGAGTAACTTTGCGATCAAACCAGCCACTAACCCCAGGATATATATCACTTTTATTGATGATACCCTCGCGAAAATTACGATAATTATCTGTATTCTTTCGAGCATCTTCTGGAGTCAATCTAACAATTTGAAGAGTTCCCTCATGCAGATTCATGTTTCCATCTCCTTCCTGGATTTCAATGTGTACTCTATATAAATATAGTGAAGAAAGTTAAAGCTCAAGTCAAGAATACATCAATAAATTATTAGAACTATCAACTATAATCCAACCAAATATCTAATAAACCATATTTACTGTTTTAGCTCCAAAACCTTACCCAAAGCAATACAATAATAGGGTTTGTCGTTAAGTATTTGTACTTTTCTGATATTTATCCCCTTACATTCAACCTTCATAAACGGAGCAGAAGAAGAATAACCATTTCTAAAATAAATCTCATCAAATTTCTTACCTTTTAGCCGTTTATTCCAATACGGTTTAACTTCTCTATATTCAACAATCTTTTTGCCTTCTGCTATCTGATCAAACCACTTCTTTTTTAGTGTTAAATGCAATATTTTCATACTTTTATTATAAACGGCTCATGAATGAGCCGTTTGTTATTTTTGCCTAAATTTATCCCGGAGCTTCATCCAAACCTTACCGAGTTCGTTTCTGCCCTGCTTATCTTCGCCCCATCCCCAAAATGGATCCTTTGGTGAATCCTCCACCATATATATATCCTCGGTTTGTAATAGTTTTTTCTGTACATACTCGTGCTGATTTAGCTTGTGCCAACAAATATCTTCCATTATCTCCACCCTTATATCGTGCCAATTCTTCGGCGCTTTATCGACATTGGCTTTAGCAATTTTAAAAGCAACATGAGCCGATCCGGCATTAAAAATTTCTTCAACTAATTCTGGTGCCGTGTCAAAAAAGTGAGCTGCCTGGTATGCGTGTTCCGAGGTTGGCCAAAGCCTTCCATTCCATTCCACCTGAAAACTAGAAAAGTTCGAAAATGTGTAGAATTCTCTTTCGTAAAAACCCACTACATCTCCAGTAGTATCTAACTGTGAATCCCTAAACTGCTTCAGTTTCGTTACCATGCATAAATTATAACTTACCTTAATATTTATAGCTCTGAGATAATAATCTATTTTTTATCGGCCTGATCACAAAATTTTGTAATTTCGTCATTGGTCATAAGCATAATGTCCAGCTCTTTAGCTACTTTACGAATTTGTGCCTCAGCTTTTTCTTGTTGAGCTCTGTCTGGCACCATAATTTCTAACTCAGCATGATATCCCCATGTGTCACTATGTTTGAGTGCAATTTCAACATCCCTAAATTTGTAATTATGTCTTTTCTGAAAAGATCGTTGAACATCTGTGAAACCCATCTTTTCAAAAATAGTTGCCATTTTATTGAAATCTTTAGGATCGAATGAAGTTTCTATTTCTTCAAATTCGTTGGCTTGACCAAGTCGGTTTAGTTTAAGAGCAACTTTCGCTTTATTTTGTGAAATAGCATGCACGACCTTTAAAGATTTATCAGGAAAAACATATATAAAACTATCCCTGTCATCCACACCTAAGTCTTTCGCTTTATCATCCAAAAGTTTTTTGACTCTGTCGTGGGCAGCTTTATCAAACCTAGCACGAAACTCTATCTCATATTGATTACTTTGAGTCATATTGATATTGATTTTAATTTAGATATTCTTCGATAAAAGCTACGTCCGTTTTGTCTTTTTCTCTATCTGAACGAATTTTGAACCAGAGGCAATCTTGCAGAGACTGGAAC
Organism: Patescibacteria group bacterium; assembly: GCA_034658875.1. Lineage (GTDB taxonomy): Bacteria > Patescibacteriota > Kazan-3B-28 > Kazan-3B-28 > UBA10110 > JAYEGB01. The sequence goes on from JAYEGB010000016.1 coordinate 11,884, forward strand.
GAAACTCCATTAATAATTTCTGCACGACTAATTTGATCGTCAACACTTGGAGCTTCGCTATTAACAAATTTTAGATTTGCAAAGGATCCTGCCCAAAATATTTCCACATTCTTTGCTGGAATTATCTTTTCTATATCATCGACATTCTCGACTTCGTACTGCTCCTTCAGCTGAAACCATAATTTTTCACTAACAAGGATATCTACGTCCTGTGCTTCTCTAATGCCTCGGGCTGCCAATGCTCCTCCAGAAACAACCGCATATTCTCCTAAGAGCAGATTTAAGACACTCACACTGTCTATGATCTTACGGCTATAATTGTTCTCCATGAGTCTATTATACTCAAACGGCTCATCCACGCCCAAGGCGGGCAAGTCATGAGCCGTTTGGTTTTTGGATTAAAATCTAATCTTATGTATAATTAACTATTCCTTGAAAAATAAACATTCGGAGGTTCCAACGAATGATAAACGGATACGGTAAAATCAAACTACTTACCGGTACCACACATCCTGTTCTAGCCGAAAGAGTAGCCAAAAATTTAGACATAGAACTGGTGAATACAACAATAGAAAAATTCGCTAATGGCGAGCTCTACGCTTGTGTAAACGAAAATGTACGTGGGCAAGATGTATTCTACTTATCCAGCTTACACACACAGAGTAGCAGCAATGCTATCTTAGAAACTCAGCTTCTTATCGACTGCATCCGCTCCTCGGCTGGCAGAATCACTGGTGTCTTCCCATGGCTTTGCTTTAGCAAGCAAGACCGCAGAACAAAACCTAGAGAAACCCGATCTTTACTTGTAATAGCAAAGACTCTTTCCAACTGTGGTCTTGATCGAGTAATATTATTCGATCTGCACAACAAAGCAACTGCCGATTTCTTCGATATCCCCAACGACCATGTCTACCTAATGAGATTACTCATTGAGGAATTTGATCGAAGAAATCCTCAGAATGCCGTTATTGTTAGCCCAGATATCGGTTCTGGCAAAAGAGCTAGCGCCGTTGCCCAGCTCACCGGCAGAACAGACATCGCTATCGTGTGGAAAATCCACGATCCCAAAACCAAAAAACTTGATCTATCCAAAACTCGAATTCTAGGTGATGTCAAAAACAAAGAAGCGTGGATATTCGATGACATGATCCAATCCTTTGGCACACTGGAAGCTGCTATTGAAATTCTTCACAAAGCTGGAGCTAAAAAGATCATCATTGCAGCAGTCCACCCAGATTTCACACCTGAATTGCCTGGCAAAGAATCTGCCATACGACGAATTGCAAAATCCAAAGCAGATGAGGTAATTGTGGTAAATACCATCCCTCACAAACATTTTGCCGAATGGCCTACCAAAATCACTACACTCGATGCAGCACCCTTTATTGCAGACTGCATCAATTTCCTTCACGAAGATAAGCCACTTTCACCCTTGTTCCTGCAATTTTGAATTCGTTATCAGAACATTACACAACGCTCTCCTCCAAAGGAGAGCTTTTATTTTTGCCTAAATTTGGCGTATATTGCAAACGGCTCATTCATGAGCCGTTTGGTTCTTCTCACCTTTATTACACAAAAAAAACCTCCTATTCACTAGCTTTGCAGATATTTTATAAGGGGATACACGGTACGTACCGTGTACCCCCTTTCTCTTTTTCTGGGTTTATTGGGGTTATTTTTATATCATTTATAATATAGCTATGAACAAAATAAAGATTTCCCCAATAAGCCCTAAGAATATACCAGCTATAAATCAGATACATAAAAGCTGTGTCCTTGAAATAAACTCTAAAGACTACCCCCAGAGATCATCAATGAATGGATTAGCAACATATCAGAAGACAACATACGCTCTCAGCTAAACAACACCATATGGGTAGCAGCCAAACAAAATGAAGAGATAATTGGCTTCGGCCAATATTCAGCAGAAGATAGCGAGATTTACCAAATAAATATATCTCCTAGCCATATCAGGAAAGGTATCGGCCAACTGATACTCCAGTATATTGAAAATGATCTTAAAGAAAAAAATGCTCAGACAGTTAGCTTAAATTCTACAATAACTGCCCTGGAATTTTATAAGAAAAACGGGTACCAATTGATTGAAAAAATAAATTTCCCGCTAAAAAACCTTTTATTAGAAATGTATAAAATGAAAAAAGCGCTATAAGCCATCTCCTCTCTACAAAAAATAATCTATTCTTTCAACGGCTCATGGCTTGCCCGCCTTGGGCGTGGATGAGCCGTTTGTATAAAGAAGCTGGTATTGAAGACCTGACACCATATAAGTACGACATGTCTAAAGAGTTCCCAACTTACTATGACCACGAAAAAGAAGAACGGGCAGAAAAACAACATCATGAGAATCGAAACAGAAATTAAGCTAGCACTAGACAAATCTACAGTTAAAAGCATTATCGATGCAATCGAAAAAGAGTTTAATTGCAAAAAAATTAATCCATTTCACCAAACCACACATCAGTTCTTTTTTGAAGATTATACGAAACAAAATGTTTTCCCAAGAATCCGCAACGAAGAAGACGGAAACACCACATTCACCATCAAAGTTAAGCCAAAAGAAGATAGTCCGTATTTTAAACGAACGGAGCTAGAAACTGTTGTAGCTAACCCAAGCGTGATTTCCAATATGATGCCTTTTTTGGGTTTTCCTCAAAAAATCTCCTGGGAGAAAAAACGCCATGCATTTTCAATGAATAACAACAAAACTACTTGTTTTTTCCTGGACGAAACGCCCATGGGTTGGTTTTTGGAAATTGAAGCAACCGAAGACAAAATAGAAGAAGCCATCATTAAACTCGGGCTACAAAATTAATAAGGCCTATTTGGGCCTATGGCAAGACTACAAAAAAGAACACAACATCCCCCACGAAAACATGATGTTCTAACTCTCTTCTAGCTGACGGAGTGTGGCAACAATACCATCAGAGACTTTTTTGACCATAATAAACTCTCGCCCTTCCATCAAAGCCTTGGTAAAACGATGCACCCCATCCAAGATAATCCACTCACCCCGGAAAAAATAAATCATTATTGGGTAATCCAAATCTGCCGCCTCAACCCTAGCAGAATGCGTAATTTCTCTATCCCAATTTTTGATCAATTGGCTAGGAGACAAATTCCAATCATCTGTATCTTCCTGCTCTAGATAAGGAATATCTGCATTAACCATAAGTTCACTCATACCCATCCTCTCTGCAGACAAATCGAGTTTATAAAGGTCTGACTCGTAGACCTTAAATCCTAAGTCAATTTCTTTTGGTTTCATAACTGTACAATTAAATTAATTCTAGTTTATTATTTCGAAATAAGAATCAGCCGGGAGTGGCTTAAAACCCGACCTAATGTAAAAATCCTTCAACCACGGAAAGTCCGAATCTTTAACCACACCAACATAAATTACCTTATGTTCTTTCAGCTTACCCAAGAGCTGTTTCACCAAACCTGAACCAATACCATTTCTTCGATAAGATTCACCTACTATTAAATCGACCAATTGAGCATGGCGAGATAAATCAGAAATTACTCGACCTGCAGCAACCACAATATCATCTTTTAGAACCAAGCCAATAAACGCAGAATTATTCATGGTAGCTTCAGTAAACCCATCACCATATTCTAATTTATAAAAATCCATAATCTTGTCGCAATACAGACCAAAATCTCCCTCTAGAACAATACATTCAAGTCCCTTATTCATGTTTTGAGTATACCAAACCCCAAATCACCAAACGGCTCATCCACGCCCAAGGCGGGCAAGCCATAAGCCGTTTGGTTTTTATGCTGTTTCTATGTTCTTTTGTATGATCTGGCGCCACTTTTCTTTCTCTTCGTCAGTGGCAATACCTAGCTTCTCGCTTATAGCCCAACTGCCACCATATTTTTCTTGTGCAAGCTTGATAGTGTCATTCAAAGTATCTGCAACACCAAGCAAGATAGATTCATCTTTAGCGAAAAACTGCCAAATCGTTGGATCGAATAAATAAAATTCGTCCTCGCTTACCTCTACGGCCAAAATATCATGAGATTTCTCTGTCGAACAAACTTTATCGCCTTTTAGTATATAAAAACCAAGCAAACCGTGATCGTTGCGGAGCCAATCCGCCACTAACCTTGAAAGTTCACTACAAGTATCCCTAAACCTAGTCTTGTCTCCACCACTAGGTAATAAACCCAAGACTCTTCTTTGAGTACTCTGAGCAATCTCTTCGTTCATAATTTTATTTAAGGCGGTAGGTTACACCAGAGCCGGTCTCGCCTATTTGCTCAACCTTACCTTGTTTTTCGAGGTCGTCGAGATCGCGGGTGGCCTGAGCTTCGGAAATTCCGGTTAGTTCTTGATATCGGCTGTTTGTGATCTCTCCATTGACCTTTAGGTATTCCAAAGCCTTTGCAGCCCTGTATTCTGCGTTGTCCATTACTACTGTTTTTTCTATAATTGGCTGCTTGTTTAATACCCAAGCTAAAACCGATATCACAATAGCTAATAAAAATAGCCCTAAGAAAAATGTTGTTCCATCCATACCTTTAGTATACCAAACCCAGATCCCCCAACACCATGGCACATGAATAAATGCGGTCGCATTTATTCATGTGCTTTATTCGATACTTTTATTATAAAATACCCCCGACTAAAGTCGGGGGCTGTCGACTAGACACTGCACCTTCAATGCAGTTCACTACTTAAACGGCTCATAATTGAACCGACCCAAAAAGGTCGGACAAGATGACAAAAGAACAAATCAATATCTAGAAAGTAGCATGTTTATCCGCTTCTGTAAAGGATTCTTTAAGCAAGCGGATTGTCAGATGACACCCATCCACTTAATAGCACTAGTGCTTGACCCATATATCGGCATAATCCAATCGGTTTATGGCTTAAACGATTTATTACTGTCTCCTCACCTTTAAAAAGGGGAAAATAGAGATCGCCATCCCATCGATTTATATATTGGTATTTCTCATGGGCATTGGAGTTACTTTCTCCTCGACCTGCAAAAAACTTCTGGTCCGAATATGCTGTTTTCAATACAGTTTTAACAATATTAGTAGCAACTGAGTTCATGTAACCTTGGTAGAACATTTGCCAAACCAAGACACCATTAGCTGCTATAA
>JAYEGB010000017.1:0-4490 GCA_034658875.1 Patescibacteria group bacterium
GTTTGAAGTTCGCGATGTTCATCCATCTCATTATGGTAGGATTTGTCCTATTCAGACTCCAGAAGGTCAAAACATTGGTCTTGTCGGTTACCTTGCTTCATTTGCTAGGGTTAATAGTTTTGGATTTATTGAAACTCCTTATCGTCACATAATTCACGAAGTAGAAAATAATGGCAAATCGGCCGTTGGTTATATTGCCTATAAAGATGTAGTTGCGCCAGATAGCAACACTATTGTGCTTCGAGCAGAAGAAATAATTACCAAAGACATGGCGGCTAAACTTGTAAAATATTCTGACATTAAAACTATTCCCGTTCGTTCTAAAATTGTTTCACAAGTTGATCATCTAGACGCCTATGGCGAAGAAGATAAATTAATTGCTCAACCTAACATTAAAACTGATGAAGATGGTCATATCGAAGTTAAGCATGTTGTTGCCAGACAGGGTGGCCAGAGTGAACCCACAACCACTTCTGTAGGCAAGCTTAATTATGTCGATACCTCGGCTCGTCAAATACTTAGTATTGCCGCCTCACTGATTCCGTTTATTGAACACGATGACGCTAGAAGAGCCCTAATGGGTGCAAATATGCAACGCCAGGCTGTACCTCTTGTAAAACCTCAAATTCCACTTGTTGGTACTGGTATGGAGGGTCCTGCTGCCATTGGCTCTGGCTGGGTAATTACTGCCCCTGCAGATGGCAAAATTAAATATGTCGATGCTAGTCGAATCGATTTCATTTCCGATAAAGACAATAAGGAATATAACTATAATCTTACTAAATTCCGTCGTTCAAACTTTGAAAGTAGTTTGCATCAAACTCCAATTGTAAAAACCGGTGACAAAGTTACAAAAGACCAACCTCTTTGTGACGGTCCAGCTATCCGTAATGGAAAACTTGCGCTTGGTAGTAATCTTTTAGTTGCCTTTATGCCATGGGGCGGTGCTAACTATGAGGACGCTATTATTATTTCTGATCGTTTAGTAAAAGAAGACATTTATACATCTATTCATATTAAGCGTGAAGAAATTGATGTTCGCGAAACTAAATTAGGACCTGAAATTACTACTCGTGACATTCCGAATGTTGGTGAGGAAGCCGTTGCTGACTTAGATGAAGAAGGTGTTATTAGAGCAGGCGCCAGGGTAAAGTCTGGTGATATCTTGGTTGGTAAAATTACACCAAAAGGCGAAACAGAACTTACTGCCGAGGAAAGACTTCTTCGTGCAATCTTTGGTGAAAAAGTAAAAGATGTTAAAGACACTTCCTTAACTCTTCCTCATGGTGGTTACGGAAAAGTTGTTTCAGTGAAAATATTTTCAAAACAAAATGGCGACAAGCTTGAAGTTGGTGTCATAAAGCGCATCCATGTTTATATTGCTCAAATGAGAAAGATTTCGGTGGGTGATAAACTTTCTGGTCGTCACGGTAATAAGGGTGTTATTTCTCGCGTTATGCCAGCTGCCGATATGCCATTTATGGCTGACGGTACTCCAGTTGATATCATTTTGAACCCAATGGGTATTATTTCTCGTATGAACCTTGGTCAGGTCTTAGAAACCCATCTTGGTTGGGCTGCTTCCAAGCTTGGCTTTAATGCTTGTACTCCAGTTTTTGAAGGAATTGATATGGATGGAATCATTAAAGAACTTGATGCTGCCGGACTTCCAAACAATGGTAAAATTCAACTTTTTGACGGTCGAACCGGCGAACCATTTGGGCAAAAGACTACCGTTGGTATGAATTATATTTTGAAGCTAAATCACATGGTTGACGACAAGATTCACGCAAGATCCATTGGTCCCTACGCTTTAGTTACTCAACAGCCTTTGGGTGGTAAAGCTCAGCTTGGTGGGCAACGTGTTGGAGAGATGGAGGTTTGGGCTCTTGAGGGTTATGGTGCCGCTCATACACTCCAGGAAATGTTAACCATTAAATCTGATGATGTATTAGGTCGTTCAAGCACATATAAATCTATTATTAAAGGTGAAGATATTCAAAAACCACAAACCCCAGAAGCATTTAATGTTATTGCCAAAGAACTTCAAGGTTTGGGTCTTAACATCGAGCTTTTAGATGAAAACGATAAGCCGCTCGAAGGTAACGATAATAGTAATATTCGCAAAACAAAAAAAACTCGTTAAATATTTTATATGAATCCATCTGTTGCAAAAAATAATGAAGAAGTAAGAGATAGTAGCTATGCTTTCTCTTCTGTGCGAATATCATTGGCCTCCCCAGAAAAAATTATGGCGTGGTCTCATGGTGAAATTACAAAACCAGAAACCATTAACTACCGTACACTTAAACCAGAGAAAGACGGCTTATTTGATGAGCGAATTTTTGGTCCAACTAAAGACTGGGAATGTTATTGTGGAAAATACAAAAAAATTCGTTACAAAGGTATAGTTTGTGACAAGTGTGGAGTTGAAGTTACTCGTTCGCTCGTTCGTCGTGAACGCATGGGTCATATTGGTTTGGCTGTTCCGGTTACTCACATTTGGTATTTACGTGGTGCTCCATCCAAACTTGGGCTTACCTTAGATGTTCCAGCCAGAAAACTTGAACAAGTTGTTTATTTTGCGGCCTACATAATTACTGAAGTTGATGAAGAGCTAAGAGAGCAGTCTCTAAATCAGCTTGCTTCTGAATATGCACAACACACAAAGCAACTCAAAAACGAGTATAAGAAACAAATGGAACTGGCCGATAAACTTTCTGGTCGTGAAAAAACGAGCAAAGAACTTGCTGATAAACTCGATAAACTTAAAGTCGCCTACAGCTTAGCTACCACCGAAATTAATAATCTAAAACCAAAAACCATCATTTCTGAACTTGAATATAGAGACTTGGTCTTAAAGTATGGTTCGGTCTTTAAAGCTGGTATTGGTGCAGAAGCCATTAATGAATTGGTCTCTGGTATTGATCTTAAGACCGATATAGATGAATTAGTAAAAGAATTAGAAACCGCTACTGGCCAAAAGAGAAAACGTTTCCAAAAAAGGTTACGAGTCTTAAAGAACTTCTTTGGAGCAGGAATAGAACCAGCCTGGATGCTACTCCATAGCTTGCCGGTTATACCTCCAGATCTTCGTCCGATGGTTCAGCTCGATGGTGGTCGTTTTGCAACTTCCGATCTTAACGATCTATATCGCCGTGTAATTAATAGAAATAACCGTTTAAAAAAACTTCTCGATCTTGGTGCTCCAGAAGTTATTACCAGAAACGAAAAGAGAATGCTCCAAGAAGCTGTCGATGCTTTACTTGATTTAACAGCCCGTGAGAACTCCACAGCCACTTCTAGTAAGAGAAAACTTAAATCACTTTCAGATCTTTTACGTGGTAAACAGGGTCGTTTTCGTCAAAATCTTTTGGGTAAACGTGTAGACTACTCTGCTCGAAGTGTAATTGTGGTTGGCCCAACTTTGAACCTTGGGCAATGTGGTTTGCCAAAAGGTATTGCGTTAGAAATTTTCAAACCATTTGTTATTGCTAATCTCATGCATAAGGAAATTGTTCACAATGTAAAGACAGCTAGCAAGATGGTGGAAAAGCAAGTTCCAGAGGTTTGGGATGCATTAGATGAAGTTATTAAACACTATCATGTTCTCTTAAATCGTGCTCCGACACTTCACCGTCTTGGTATTCAGGCCTTTAAACCAGTTCTTGTTGAGGGTAATGCAATCCAACTTCATCCGCTTACTTGTACTGCTTTCAATGCAGACTTTGATGGTGACCAAATGGCTGTTCATCTTCCGCTTTCCAAAGAAGCTCAGAAAGAAGCCGAAGAAATTATGCTTTCAGTTCAGAACCTATTAAAGCCTGCAACCGGTGACCCCGTGATTGTACCAAGTCAAGATGTAGTTTTGGGTTGTTACTATGCAACCTTAGAAAATCCAAACAAAGACAAAGTTCCAATTTTCAAAGACGTTGATGAATTAATGATCTCCTACGGAAACGGATATGTTGGTTACCACGATATTATAAAAATTCGTTGGAACGACGAATGGATCGAAACAACTCTAGGCAGAACAATGCTTAACAGAATTTTACCAGAAGGCATTGCTTATATAAATGAACCAGTTACTAGCAAAAGTTTAAAACAAGTGTTGCGAGCAATCTACGAAATACATGGTAACGAAGTAACTGCTCGTTTTGCAGACGATCTTAAAAACCTTGGCTTTTTATTCGCCACAGCTTCAGGTGCAACCTTTGCTGTAGAAGATTTAGTTATTCCACAGGAAAAGGTCGGGATTATGGAAGCTGCTGAAGTTAAGATTAACGAAATTCGTATGCAATATAAAGAGGGTTTAATCACTGCCGATGAGCGCAGACGTTTATCTCTCGAAATATGGGGCGAGACCAAATCAAATATTGAAAAAACTGTTTACGACAAGTCTGATCCATTCCGTTCAGTAAACTTGATGATGGATCCCAAGGCTCGTGGTAGCGTAGAACAGCTCAATCAGATGGCTGGTATGAAAGGAA
>JAYEGB010000018.1:0-4486 GCA_034658875.1 Patescibacteria group bacterium
GCTTACTTTAACAACACCACGTATTCAAGAATTAAGTATTGCTATTCGTAAATATACACAAAGTTTTTGTAACATGAAAGCAGGCGTGAAGTTAACTGGTGGCGGACAGGGCGGTGATTTGTTAATAATGACTTCCTGCAACGACTTAAGAGATAAATTACCAAACTTAATAGAAAAATTAAAGCAACTCGATCTCAATAAATCCGTGACTGTTGATTATATATCTTGGCAAGACGGGTTTGAACCAAAAGGTGTATATCTTGAACAAAATTTTAGTCAACAATTGTATTCATCTTGGATTACAACAATTACCTATAAATTATCTAGATTAGATAAAAAAGGAAAAATACACAATAAATTAATTTCAGAAAAAGAATATAATCAATTAAAAAATAATGCACCAATCTTATTGGATAAATCTGAAAAACGAATTTATATATGTGGTAAAAAATTAACTTCTAAAGAATTAAAATCCACCTCAGCTACTTTAGAAATTTTAGAGTTTCTTCTATCTCGAGTTGATAAAAATATCAAAAATGATGAGTTGCCTAAATCGATTTATGCCAATAATCGCAATGCATTTCAAAGCAAAATTATTACTCCATTCGAAAAGATATATCGTAATCGCAATAAAAACAAACCATTACTTTCTATCAGTGGGGGCATTACTGATTTTTTTGTTAATCTTCGATTAAATCAAGAAATTTGTATCGTTCAAAAAATAGACTCGATGACCTAACATTGGTTTACTATTAGGTGGAACCCGAGAAAAGCATCGTTATTATCCAATAAATCAATGCTGTCATCCTGAGCTTGTCTGCCCGTCCGTAGTCCCGACATGTCGGGACGAAGGAGGGTTTCAGAATCTAGATGCTGAAATAAATTCAGCATGACGATTTTTCTCTGTCATCCTGAGTTCCACCATTGTCATCCTGAGCTTGTCGAAGGATCTTATAATTAAATAAATGAGTAGGTAAATAACAGATTGTCATCCTGAGCCCCACCATTGTCATCCTGAGCTTGTCGAAGGATCTTATAGATTAATTCATAAGATTCTGGGCCTTCCTACGCTAAAGCTACGAACGGGCAGACGGATAATAAAGGTAAAGTAGTTCTCGATAGTACTCGAACAATAAGAATCTTTAAACGGCTCATCCAATGAGCCGTTTGTTTATTTTGGTATTTTTATCTTTCCTTGGATTGAATTATCACCTGATGTGGGAATGGAATATCTATTCCTTCTTTTTCAAATGTTTCTTTTAGACGTTCACGAAAATCTCGGGCTACTTCCCATTGCTGACCCGGTTCTACCTTACCCAAAATCTTTACATCAATAGAAGAATCGGAAAACTTTTCTACTCCAGCCATTTCTGGGGCTTCGAGAATATCTTCTCTGTCTTCATTCATCGTGACACCAATTTTATTTATGACTTCACGAAGCTTTTTAAGATCGGTATTATAATTTACACCTATATTTATATTAAGCCTGGCCCAGCCTTTGCTTTTGTTGCTTGCTACTATAATTTCGCCATTAGGAATGTGGTGTTGTGTACCATCCAAATCGCGAAGTACGGTTCTACGCAAATCGAAATCCTCCACCACGCCACCTACCCCAGCAACTGAGATAATATCTCCTTCAGAATACTGGTCTTCTGCCAAAATAAATATACCGTGAAGCAAGTTTTTAATTAGATCCTGGGCACCAAACCCAACGGCCAAACCAACAACTCCGGCGCCAGCTAAGATTGGAGTAATATTTATTCCAAATTCGGTAAATAAGATAAGCAAAATGCTTACAAAAATTACCACCGCTACAGTTTTGCTAAGTACTTCGTGTAAAGTACTAATTCTTTTTTGGCGACCAGCAGTAGACCTTTGTTTGGCTACTCCTTTTAAAGCAGCCGATTCAAGCAACCGATATAAAACTCTTGAAATAAACGCCTGAGCTATAAAACCAACTGCAATGATAATTAATATCTTAAAACCGGTAGTAGAAAGCCAGCCAATATAATCGAACTCTTGTAATAAATTTAAATATTCCATATTATTCTGTGGTTATCCCATCGAAATGTTCATCGTCGGCAATGGCCTCGTCACGAGTTGCATGAAGTGTGCCATCACGATGCTCTGGTGGTGAATAGATTGTATAAAGCTTTAATTTACCTTCCCCGGTATTTATTACATTGTGATTACTACCAGCTGGAACAACTATAGCAAAACCATCTGACACCTCGTATTCGTTATCGTCGATTACCACCTTTCCAGAGCCTTCATCTATACGAAAAAACTGATCGTGTTCTTCGTGTACCTCGGCGCCAATTTCATCACCCGATTGGATTGTCATCAAAACCAACTGACTATTTTTACCGGTATACAAAACCTTTCTAAAATTGTCGTTGTCTACTGTTAGCTTTTCTATATTATCTACATATCCTTTCATATATACCCCTTACAATTTATTATTTTTCTATATCATAACCGGCATCGGACCAGGCACTATAGTTACCCTCCAGGCGATATACCGGACTAAACTCAGCCTCAATCAGTTTTTTAGCTCCAGAGATGGAAGCACTATCAGTATGACAGTAAACCAAGTATGGTTTACTGGAATCTAAATCACCATTTTTAATGGCGGCGTCTACCAACCCATCTCCTACATAATAATTAATAGCCCCTGGAATGTGACCTGCAGCGTAAGCATTAGACATATCTAAAATCACTAAATCGTCAGTGGTATCAATAAGGTCTTTTACATCGACCGGTGATATATCTATGTAGGAAATGTCAGACACTTCTGCTATGTTTTCATCCATCACCGTATCTGTAGTGCTACCAGTAGAGGCGAACCACCACCAGCCCAAAGCAATTACAACTATTAATAAAATCCACCATAAATTTTTCATAACTCTCCCATTATTTATGTAACTTAATACTACAATTCATTATAGTCTATTTCTCTGAGGTTTATACATTCTACTGACTGGGACCAGTCCCCCAAGGGGTTTCGTCTGGAGGTGGTGGGTCGGGAGAAACATTTGGCTCGGTATTATCGCTCGGGCCTTGCTCCCAAGGGGTTTTATCTGGCGGTGGTGGTGTTGATGTGGAATTAGGCTTACTTGGTGGTGTATATGAAGGTGGTTTTGAAACTTTAGTAGTTTCTTCATCCAGCTCTTCGGTTAATTCGGATTCTTCTAACATATTGGAATTTATGTCTATTACTTCTGTTTTTACAGTATTAAATACTGCCCAAATTACAGCCAATAAAGCTATTGCCGCCAAAACAATTAAAATATTGGGATTTTTTAGAAATTTTATTTTCATAACAGTTATATCGTATCAAAAAGGTAAATAAAAAAACCCGACTTTACGCCAGCTCTCTATCTTGTCCGTCATAGTATTTGCAATGGCGGAAGATCAGAAAGACAACGGATGGGTAATTCTCACATTCTCCCTGTCATCCCGGACCGGATTATTCTAGAATAGAATAAATCAGGATCCGGGATCTAGAAAAAAAAGAACATGTATAAGATTAAGGAAATAGATCCCCGATCAGGGTCGGGGATGACAATGGGTTAACGGCGAAATGCCTGCGAAGTTCGCCATAATCTAATCTATATCCAGAGTGGATAAATATTCTGGTAAAATTATCGACAAAAACTAGCATACGATCACCAATGCGATCAGGAACTAGCTCCACCGTAATTTCATCTTCGTCGATCGCCAGCTCGCCAAGATTAGCAATGCTTCTTTGCAAGTCGCCACACAAGGCATCTGAGTGGTTTTGAAAAAGCCTTTAAAAAACATCTATCAGTAAAAATTATTTAAGAACGACTCACATGAGTCGTTCGTTTTATCCTAAAAAATGATATGACTACCTATCATCATTCCTAATGTTTATATTGCGCCATTCACTTTCGATTTCTTCTTCAAAACCAAGATTATCAATATACCCAATAACTTTCCAACTTATAATAATTGGTCCATCATCCCAAAAATCAAAATCATCAGCATCTTCTATTGGTATTATGTGCTCTATATTAGTTGTATATATTTCTTCTGACCACCAATTAAAATCAGGATCGTTAGGTTTGTAATAATATACCTTGTAATGATCAATCAGATTTGTTTCTGGTGTTGGTGTCCATTCAAATTGAATCACAACTTGGTCATTCTCAACTTCTAAGTCCTCTTCGTCTTCCGGAGAAATTAGGTCGATAGATATTTCTTCAATAGCACCACCTATTGTGCGCCAGTTACTCTCATGCTCTCCCCTATATTCAGATATAACCCGCCATTTCCACTCATTTGTATCATTAGGCGGATCATCTTCGTCTGGCGGATCCCAAGGTGGATCATCGCCAGCAAAGTAAATATTATTTCGTATCCATTGCTCGTTAAATGTGCAAGAAGTTTCACTATTACAGAAATGTTGAGGATCATTTGGATCGGGATGCTCTTTCAAGTTTTTAAATACATCTAATTTACC
>JAYEGB010000019.1:0-16974 GCA_034658875.1 Patescibacteria group bacterium
TTATTTTTGTAGTCGATGCCCATACTGGAAACCAAAAAGAAGATTTGCGCGCTGCAGAAATGATTCGCAAACTCAATAAACCGGTAATCTTAGCTATCAACAAAGCAGAAGGCAAGAAGTACGATCATACCGAACACGAGTTTCACAACCTTGGCCTTGGCGAACCAATGCTTACATCTGCCATATCTGGACGCGGAATTGGAGACTTATTAGACACAGTTGTAGATAAACTCCTAAAACTCCCTCAAAAAACTACAAAAATAACAGAAGACGATTTCGATAAAGAAATCATCAAAGTTGCCATCATCGGTAAGCCGAATGTTGGCAAATCTACCCTAATTAACAAACTTAGCGGCAAAAAAGCAGCAATTGTTAGTAACATCCCAGGCACCACCCGCGACATAGTTACTACAGACATATCCATTGGTGACAATCGCATTATCAGACTTACAGACACTGCCGGGCTCCGTAGAAGCGGTAAAATAGAAAAAGGAATCGAAAAATTTAGCTCGCTACTAGTAGTAAAATCTGTGTCCGATGCCGATATCGTTCTTCAGCTTCTTGATGGTCCCGATGGTGTTACCTCACAAGATCTACACATCGCTCAAATCGCGCTAGAATCTAAAGTAGGTATAATCTTGGTAGTAAATAAATGGGACGCCGTTGAAAAAAGCCAAACTATTACTCACGAGTTCGAAAAATACCTTGGCCAAAAATTTATTTTCATGCCATGGGCACCAAAGGTATACATTTCTGCACTCAGCGGCCGACGAGCTACAAATGTAATTGAAGAAATAAAAAATGTTTGGGAATCCCTGCACACAAAAATCCCAGCTAAAGATTTGAATAACTTAATTATCGATGCCGTAGCCTCGTTGCCACCAAGAGGACGCAGAAAACCTCCTAAAATATATTTCTCTCACCAAATAAACACCAATCCGCCAACCATTGAATTAAAGATTAATTTCCCCGAAGAAATCCATTCTAGCTACATCAGATATTTAGATAAAAAAATAAGAGCAAAATATCCGCTTCCAGGCGCTCCTATCGATTGGAAACTTACTAAAAGCTCCACAAAAGATGTGTTATAATAAACAAGATTTATCATAACCTAAACGGGAGGATAAATATGGATGGCCAGCTTATTGGCAAGGTTACTCACTACTACGATAAGATCGGAGTAGCTATTATTGAGCTAACCGACACCTTAAAAGTAGGTGATAAAGTTACCTTTGCAAAAGGAGAGGACGAAAAGGAGCAATCCGTCGATTCTATCCAGATAGAAAAGGCTTCAGTTGACAAAGCCGAGAAAGGTACTATAGTTGGGGTCAAGACAGAAGAACCTATTAAAGAAGGTTCGGAAGTTTATCGTAATTAACCTACTTTGCGAAAATTAATATATTCTTAATTGTGACAAATGTTGCAACTACTTGTTGTTGTAATATTGAGATCAAAAAATAGCAATCTCTGAAGTGAAACTGATAGTCGGATTAGGTAATCCAGGTCCAAAGTACAAAAACACACGCCACAATGTGGGTTTTATGATAGTCGACGAAATGGCTCGTGAATTAAATATAAAATTTAAACCAAGCAAATCTGTGGATGCAAACTATATTAGGTACGAAACCGACTTAGGAAAAGAAGTAGAGATTGTAAAACCAACTACTTTTATGAATAAATCTGGTGTTGCAATAAAAGAGATAGTCAAAAAACACAATATAAAACCAGAGGATATTTTGGTTGTCATGGATGATCTAGATATGGAAGTTGGCAAAATCCGCACAAGATCCGAGGGGAGTAGCGGTGGTCACAAGGGACTTCAATCAATAATGAATGAATTACAAACCGAAAAAATATACAGAATTAAAATTGGCATCGGAAGACTTCCCGGAATAGAACCGGACGATTATGTAACTCAAAGTTTTAACCCAGAACAAAAAGCCGAAATTAACAAATCAACTCCGGAAGCACTCACTCTTATAAAAGAATTTCTCGCACACTAAAAAGCGAGGAAGATACTGCTTACGATGCATCCATCCAAGGAGGGTAGGATGAGATAATCGCAAGCAGAATATTCCGCACTTTCAAGAAAATAATCTCAGATATAGTATTGTATCACACGCCCTATTTCGGGTTCAACAAAAAAAGTTTAAGACATAATAAATACAATTAGTCAACATACAACATGGATCCCCGTACGGAAGTTTTAGACAGATTCAGTAAGCTCGACACTTACAAAAAACTAATTTCGCAAAAGAACAAAGCACTGCAAATATCAGGGCTTAATAATCTTGGAAAACTACTTTTGGTACGCCAGATATCCGAGGATACCGACCAAAAAATAATCTACATTACTAAAAATGAAGGTGATCAAATAACTATCTCCCAGGGATTAAAAGAACTAGGAGCTGAAAATATTTACACCTACCCAGAACTAAAATCCGAACAGATAAACAGACAGCAATATATAGACAATTTCCAAACCAGATCCAAAACCATAAATGCACTAAACGATTCCAGCTCGAACGGAATTTTTATGTTCTCGGCTGGATCACTTATCGAACCACTAACTATAAGTGTCTCTGCCCAAACAATAAAAGAGGGTGATAAACACAACCCCGAAAAATTTTTAGCTCAATTAATTTCCGTAGGCTATGAACGCCAACAAAAAGTCTTTCAAGTTGGTGAAATATCGATGCGGGGCGGAGTAGTAGATATTTACCCAGTTAATTTTAATTCGCCGATACGCATAGAGTTCGATGGCGAAATTATTGAAAAAATTATCGAGTTTAACCCCGTAGACGGAAAAGCCGTAAAAACCCATAAAAAAATTGATATCAACGCCCTACACCACGGCAAAATTAACCAATATTTATTAGATCTTGTTTCGGAAAGTCCTAAAAAGTATCAGCTCATTTTCAATCAGGCCGACGAGATAATGCAAATGCTCTACGAGCTTTACCAGGGAAACAACAACTTCGACAACAGTTTACTCACCACTATTAGTAAACAGCTCGATAAACTTGCCTCCTGGCAAATAGTTGAAATCGCTGCCGATAAATCTAAAACGATTCAGTTTGACCTTGTCGATGCCCCAATGTTTGCCAACGATCTATCGCGTCTGGCCACAGATCTTAAAAAATACATCGACAAAAAATGGAAAATCATTATTGCAACTAACAAGCAAAAACAAATTATTCCCGTACTTGATGACAATAAAGTCCCATATAGCCATGAGGACACTAAAGCTCCAGTCCACATTGTGTCGGCAATGAATTTAGAGGGAGTCATTAGCCCAGAAATGAAGCTGCTACTTTTAACCGATCCGCAAATTTTTGCTCCAATTGTCCAAAAAACCCAGGGCGGTAAACTTACCCCTAAAAAGCGTCAGCTTGCCTTCTTGGCTCAAATTCAAGTGGGCGACTATGTAGTACACACCGATTACGGAATAGGGAAGCTTCTAGAAATTACCACCATGACGGTAAACGATGTATCTCGGGAATATTTGATTATTAAATACGCTGGCGCCGACAAAATTTATGTGCCAGTCGATCAGATCGACAAAGTTTCAAAATATATTTCCCCAGCAGGGGAGAAGCCTACTTTGTCCAAACTAAATTCCCAAAGCTGGAAACGCTTGGTAAACCAAATCCGTAAAGAGTCTCAGGAATTTGCCAAAGAACTACTCAATTTGTATGCCAAACGCGCCTTAAAAGACGGTATCGCAATGGGGAGCCCAGATTTTTGGGAAAAGGCTTTAGCGGATTCGTTTGTACACAAAGAAACTCCAGACCAAGAAGAAGTTATTCAAGACATCTTGGACGACATGGAACAATCCAAACCAATGGATCGTTTGCTTGTGGCTGATGTTGGGTTTGGTAAAACCGAAGTTGCTATCCGCGCTACCTTTAAAGCCGTTACATCGGGTTATCAAGTAGCCGTGCTTGCTCCAACCACCATTTTGGTTGAACAGCATTTAAAAACATTCACAGAGCGCCTGGCACCCTTTGGCACCCAAGTTGCAGCCCTTAGCCGTTTCCGATCCGCCGCTGAACAAAAAAAGGTGATCGCCGGGCTAAAAACCCGCGAAGTAGATGTGGTAATTGGTACCCATCGCTTACTCTCTGAGGATGTTCGCTTTGCCAACCTGGGCCTAATTATTATCGACGAAGAACAACGTTTTGGTGTTCGCCACAAAGAAAAACTCAAACTAATCCGCGCCGAAGTAGATGTACTTAGCATGACAGCTACACCAATTCCTCGAACGCTAAACCTTGCCTTGTCTGGCATCCGCGATATTAGCACCATCGAAACTCCACCAATTAACCGCCTGCCAATTCAAACTACTGTTGCGCCATTCGACATGAACGGCGTTAAAGACACTATTTTGCAAGAGATTAAGCGCGGTGGTCAGGTGTATTTTGTCCATAACCGCGTTGCAACCATTGCTAGTATTACCGGAAAATTAGAAGGAGTTTTACCTGAAGTTCGTTTTGTTTATGCCCATGGCCAAATGCCAGAACGACTCTTGGCTAAAATTATGGAAGACTTTAGAAGTGGTAAATACGATGTATTGGTAGCTAGTACCATTATTGAAAACGGACTTGATAACCCGAATGTGAATACTCTTATCGTTGATAACTCTAGTCACTTTGGCTTGTCTCAACTTCATCAGCTTCGTGGACGCATAGGACGCGGCAAGGTGCAGGCTTACGCTTACTTCTACTACAACCCTGGAAAACTTGCCGGAAAGGCTCTGGAGCGCCTCAAAACCATTGCCGGACACACCGAATTGGGCAGTGGATACCAGATTGCTCTTCGAGACCTTCAAATTCGTGGAGCCGGAGGAGTACTATCCAAAAAACAACACGGCCATATTAGTGCCGTTGGACTTACTATGTATACCAAGCTTCTTAACCGCGCCATAGAAGAACTTAAAACTGGCTTTAAACCACGCATCGATAGCATTACGGTAGATCTTCCACTATCGGCATATCTCCCCACAACCTACATCGACAACGAAGCCCAGCGTATCAAAACCTACCAAAACTTAGCCTTGATCGAAACTGAAGCCGAACTTAAAGATGCTAGAGCTGAATTAGAAAACAAATTTGGAAAACTTCCGCTTGAAGTAGAAAATCTATTCAAATTGGTAGATCTTAAGCTAATTGCCCTAGAAACACAAAAAGTGCTTTCAATTATGGCTAGAAACGAATCCGAAATTCGCCAGAAACCAAAACAGATCTTAAACATTCAAATCAATACTGCCATCACCGACAAAAATATTCTCACTGCCATCGAAAAACTATCTGGTAAAATTCACGAAAATAATATCAAAATCCCGATGAAGTCTTTTAGTGAAAAATGGCTCACTAATCTGAAAAAATTCATAAAAATCATCAAATAACCCAAACGGCTCATTGGATGAGCCGTTCCAAAAATTCGGTTTTTTCTTCCTCTAACCCAATCCCAACGAGAGGCCTTTGGTCAGGGTCCTCTTCGGGGCCATATCTAGAAAAGCTTGACTGAGAGCGTATTCTTGGTATAATTCAACCACAATGAATAGATCAGCAGCTACCAGGCTGTTGGGGGTAATTATCGGACTAACTCTGGTTGGTTTTAGCTTTTTTAGTACACCAGCTATTACAGCTGTTGCCAAACCATCCCTGCCCAAACTATCTCTCCCATTTTCAGTAGAATCTAAGTGGACAAGCGTTAGCCCAAGAGATTTTGGCATTACCCTCGAAACAAATCAAAAAGAGCAAATTAGATTCGGCCTAAAGGATGGTAAATTTAGGCCGGGATCAGAAGATGATACTTGGTTTATTTACGGTTGGTTTGGCGCGCTAGAAGCTATTACAAAACCCTACAATGTAAAATATCCAGAGTGGGGGAATCGCCACAACGGAGTCGATTTTTCTGGCAAAACTGGGTTAGAGGTAACCGCCGCTGCTCCAGGAAAAGTTATTTTTGCCGGATGGAAAATTGGCAAAACTGTAATTATAAATATTGGCGGGGGACATTATATTACTTACGGTCACCTCCAATATATTTCTGTAAAAAAAGGGGAGTGGATACAAACTGGAGACCTTATAGGACACCTCGGAAATACCGGTACAGTTAACCCACATCTACACTTCCAACTAGACCAAATTACAAAGTTTGAGCGCATCGCAATTAATCCCGTTCCACTTTTTGATACCGAATGGGGGAATGTAATAATCCCCGACATCGATGCCAACAATTTCTATACTAAAAATCAGGAACCAAGTGAGCAGCTAAGCTTTTCTTGGTAAAATAAACCTAATAAACACACCTTAACAAGGAGGAATAAAAATGCCCGTCGTTAACATCATTATGTTAATAGTGATACTGGCAATCATTATTTGGCTAATCTCTTTAGGTTGTTGGTGGGAAATGGAGGAATATTCGATCGACACAAGAGAAGAAGAGAACCAAAACAATTCTGATAGAAAATCTGATAGAAAAGAGGTCCGCTAAATGGCTATTCAACAAACTTCATCTCTACCACCAACAACTGTGCTTAACCGAATCTGGTTTCCTAAAAGGAACTGTGAGATGACCAACAAAGATATTAGTCATCCAATTGAACCCGTCAGACCTGCTCACCTTAAGCAGCTACTTCCGTACCCAATGCCAAAAAAATCGCAAGATATGGGAAAGCAAGTCGGATCTTTGCTTGGCTTTACTATTGATCTTTATATCTAAAAACCCCTTACAAACGAGGGGTTTTATAATTCTACATTCAAATTAAAACAAAGGTGCCAATATTTCTTATGCTTTTGAGCATAAATAAGGATTTCCCAATAGAATCGCCTGGCGGTTTCTCGACGGATTCTTAAGGAGAGGTGCCTGGTGTCTCTGCCAGAATAAACCATCTTTGTATCCCGCTTTTTCGATTTTAGGACAAGTGAGAAAAAGTGAAATATTTGAGTCAAAGTTAATTTCTTAACGATTACCCTACTAGACACATAGGATTTTTCCAGATAGCGATAGGTAGGAATTAGGCCTAATTCTTCTTCCAATATACTCAAGAGCACATCTGGACACTGACGATAGGCCTTACGGAGCATATTCGGCCTCCTTGTAAAAGGACATTTTTATATTTTATTGTAGCATAAAGCTTAGATAGGGAAGATAAATACTAAATTACATAAATCCTTCGACTATGCTCAGGAAATGCTTAGAGAATAGAGAAGTATTAGGTTTTAAATACTATCGTCGCACAATGTATCTTGTGCGACATGGCGCATATTTGAATACTAGTCCACAAATATGTGGAATCAAACATACAAAAATGCTCTAAATGGCTCGTACATAGCCTTCTCGTTGACCTATTCAGTGTCTTCGGTGTTCAAAACAGCACCTGGCTCTATAACGGCACTCTCAATGGCCGCCCATTCCGTATCTTCCTTTTCGGGAACCAATATAGTAATCTCATCACCAGTTTTTAATTTAAAGTAGGTAACTGACGCCAAAAGAACTTTGTAGGCCTTTCCACCAGCCACAACCTTAAAATCATCACCTTCTTGAACTAACGATCCAATCACTTTTTTCCGCTCTACTGGCCCAATTTGCTTATATACAAAAGAGCCATCATTCATAATAGTAAGCTTCAATACATCACCGGTAACTAGTTTGGATTTGCTCGCATAATTAGCTGGAACCGGATATTTTTTACCCTCAGAATCGATCATATATTGACCATCAAAAACACCTTCAATGACCTTGCCATCGATAGCAAGGCCAGTAGCTTTGGACTGATAATCGAGATCCGTTGTTGGTACACCTGTCATATCGGCTAAAATCTGCTTTGCAGCTGCAATATTAGCTGAAGCATTTTCGATAAGTCCACGAATTTTTTCTAATTGTTTATTTTGATTCATTTTTTACAAATTTTTATTTTTTATATCTGTTGTTATACCCGCTTAAATAATAAGGGAATTCCTAAAGATATGCAAATATGGCTCTCCCCCTTTGTTTTGAGCATTTTAAGATCACAACATATTTATTCATATTTGTCAACCTAGGATATTTTCTCCTCTAGAAGGGGTTTTATAACTGACGGATCTCCTTTAGCACCAAGCTTTTTCATTATCTGCCCCATTAGAAAGCCAATAGCTTTTTGCTCACCAGCCTTATATTCTGATGCGGCTTTTTCGTTATCGGCTATGACTTCATCTATTATCTTTTCGATATCTTTTATATCTAATCTTTCAATCTTACTCACTAAATCTCCCCAATTTTGATCCGACTCCCCCGCTAATTTGTATAGCTGATTTGCTTCAGTAGAACTTAATTTTTCCTTAGAAATAGTTTGTAAAAATCCTGCTAGGCTTGTATCACTTTCCCATTTTTTACCAACCCAGTTAGCCACTAAACTTGCATCGACATTCGCTTCCTTAAACACATTAACAAACCTAAGAAGCTTATCAGTTTCTTGCAGCTCTATAATACGACTATACACAAGATCTGTTTCTATAGCCTTTTTGCGAAGAACACTTGGTAATTCGATAAGACCATTTTTTAATTCGTTGATGTCCCCTTCCGACAAATTAATTGGTGGAAGATCTGGTTCTGGGAAATACCGATAATCATTAAATTCCTCTTTACTACGCTGCGATAGTGTTGTTCCGTTTTTTTCATCAAAGCCACGAGTTTCTTTGGTTATCTCCCCCCCACTTTCGATAACTTCTGTTTGGCGCTTTAACTCAAATTCTAAGGCTTTTTCAATAAATCTAAACGAGTTCATATTCTTAAGCTCTACCAATGTCCCAAGTTCGCTGCTCCCCTCCTCGGCCATAGATATATTGGCGTCACAACGCATTTGGCCTTTCTCCATATCTGCATCCGAAACACCAAGAGAGCGAACAACTCGCTGCAATTCTTGCAAAAAGGCTTTGGCCTCACGGGAGCTATGAATATCTGGTTCTGTTACAATTTCTAAAAGCGGAGTTCCGCAACGATTGAAATCAACTAATGTTCCATCTTTTGCATGCATTAACTTACCGGCGTCTTCTTCTAGATGAACACGCATAATCCGAACCGTGAATTCCTTAGGTTCTTTGCCAGTGTCTTCTTGATAATCGATAGTAATTTTACCATTCTCCCCTACTGGGTAGAAAAATTGCGAAACCTGATAACCCTTTGGTAGATCTGGATAAAAATAATTCTTTCTATCAAATCTTTGGAAATTGTTTATCTTACATTCGAGCATTAACCCAACCAAAGCTCCCCACTTTATTGCTTGTTCATTTGTTACTGGAAGCGTTCCTGGAAAACCCATACACACCGGACAAACTGTGGTATTTGGGTCTTTCCCTTCGGCATCGTTATTACAACGACAAAACATCTTGCTAGCCGTTTTTAGCTGCACATGAATCTCTAATCCAATTGTTGGAACTAACTTTGCCATTAAACTGCTTTTAATTTATTTACTACCTGACGAAACACCCTAATAGCTTTTCTGGCAGTACTTTCGTCGATTTCTATATTAATTTCATGAACAATTTGATTTCGTAATTTATGAGCCCACCAAAAGTCCTGATAATAACCTCCAACGATACTTTCGGCGTCGCGCATTCTATCTGCCATGGTATTACCCTTAAAATTCATTTTTTGAAGAACATGGTCGGTTAATTTATCTGCATGCATTACTGCTTGAGAATTATGTCCGGCCTCTAAAAGTTTATCTATTTCTTTAAATTTTAATCTAATTTCCTCTCTGTCAGCTTCTGTAAACCACTTTTTCTTTTTAGAAAGTTTGAAGATAAGCCACAAAAGTGCCAGACCAAAAACAATTACAATAACTACAAACCAAATTACTTCCATGACTGTTGTTTATTTTTTAATTCCTCGCGCCAAGAAGCATTTAATGTTGCTTGCTCCAAATGATAGGCCAATCTAAGCACTAAATCGTCCTTAAGCTGAGGTGCCATTACCTGTAAACCTACCGGTAAACCATCTGCCAAACCACACGGCACTGAAATCGCAGGGAGCCCTACCATATTAGCTGGAGCCGTTAATAAATCTGATAGATACATACTTAGCGGATCATTTATTTTTTCGCCAATTTTAAAGGCAATTGTTGGTGTAGTCGGAGTTATAAGTGCATCCACTTCTTCAAATACTTGGTCAAATTCCTCTTTTATAATCATCACCACTTTGCGAGCCCTATCGTAATAGGCATCCCTAAACCCTGCCGAAGTTACATAGGCACCAAGCATAATTCTGCGCTTGGCTTCCGAGCCAAATCCTCGGCTTCTGGTGGTTTTATACATCTCAATTAGGTTTTCGATCTTTTCGTCAGTCCCAGTTGAAAAACCATATTTCACTCCATCGTATCGAGCCAAATTAGCCGAAACTTCAGCTGGCTGAATAATATAATAAGTAGCCAAAGCATGCTTCGAATTAGGCAAACTCACTTCAACAATCTCGGCACCAAGTTTTTTATATTCCTCTATTGCTTCTTGTACTTTTTGAGAAACCTTTGGATCAACTCCTTCACCAAAATATTCTTTTGGTACACCAAGTTTGAGCCCTTTAATGTCTTTTTTAATTTCTTCGGTAAATTTTGGTACTGGTTCTGAAAGAGATGTCGAATCGTTCTTATCTTCTCCAGAAATTACTTCCATAATTTTAGCCGCATCTTCTACGGTAGTAGTCAGTGGTCCTATCTGATCTAACGAACTAGCCATAGCTACCAAACCATACCTACTTACACGACCATAGGTTGGTTTCATCCCCACCACTCCACAAAAAGCAGCCGGCTGGCGGATAGATCCACCAGTATCACTCCCTAAAGAAAATGGCGTAATCCCTGCTGCAACTGCCGCAGCCGATCCACCACTGCTTCCACCTGGGACTCTATTAATATCAACTGGATTTAAAGTAGGTTTAAAGGCCGAATTTTCGGTAGAGGTACCAAATGCGAATTCATCCATATTGTTCTTGCCAGCTATCCAAACTCCTGCATCTTTAAGCTTTTTAACAACTGTAGCTTCATATGGCGATATAAAATTCTCTAATATTTTTGAAGAACATGTTGTCGGAAGTTCCTTGGTTACAATATTGTCTTTTATTAAACATGGTACTTCTAAATCACCTACGCCTAGCTTCCCAGTCTTATCTTCAAGATTTACAACAATATTTAACTTCTCTTGAGCATGCACTACATCTTCAAGCCACTTAGTAAGATCTACTTGTTTTGCTTCTTTAATATTCATTAGTCGCGATCAAATACACTTTTTACTTTCACATATCCGTTTTCCTGAGCCGGAGCATTGTTAAGTAGTTCTTCTCTAGATATTTTGCAATCACAAACTTCGTCTTTAGCAAGACGATTTTCCAGGCCAGTAATCTGCCCAACAGGATCGACATTGCTTATATCTATCCCTTGTAATTCACCTACATAACCCAAAATCTTCTCAAGCTGGGGCGTAAGCTCAGAAATCTCGCTTTCTGATAGTTCTAATTTAGATAAATCCGCCACCCAAGCGATTTCTTTCTCATTAAATTCCATACGCTTATTATACCCGAAACCCCATTTAGATAAAGAAAAAGCGCTCAAACAGAGCGCTTATCATATTTTTTCTGCTAAAAGCAGTGTCGCTCACCAAGTTCTGGTGGGGTATAAGGTACATATCTTGGACTAAATGTTGACTTTTCCAATTCATCGAAAAAGTTGAAATTTATCTGGCTGACCTTCCGTCCATCTCTTTCATAAGTAACAAATATACGAGGTGAGACAAAAGCACAAATTGTCTTCAAGTTCAGCAGCGTTTCTTCTTCCGGAACAGAAGAAAAAAACATTGGATGATCGGTACTGGTGTAACAACCGTCATCCGCACAAATTTTACCAAGCTGGACAGCAATAATTCCCAAGTATTCCTTGGGAATCATATTTTTATCAGAGAAATCCTGAATAAGGGGAACTGTCCCCGTAGCACCAGTTTTTTGAATCGACAAAGATTCTCCTTTCTCCATCATAGAAATAATTTTTTCAATAAGTATTGTTACGTATGCGATCTGAACAATACTCATCTGTAGCTTCGCCAAAAATAACTCATCAGATAATGATTCGTCAGGAGGTCTTTCAGAACCACCGACTACTTGTATATCGATACGAGGAACCAATATTCCTTCTTCATCAATAAGCTGTGACCAAATCACAA
The DNA here is from genome assembly GCA_034658875.1 of Patescibacteria group bacterium. Classification (GTDB taxonomy): domain Bacteria; phylum Patescibacteriota; class Kazan-3B-28; order Kazan-3B-28; family UBA10110; genus JAYEGB01. Next base: position 12,195 of record JAYEGB010000019.1, read on the forward strand.
CAGACGGTGCTTCCAACCCCCCCATGGATTCAACCATATCGCGCGAAACTTTATAAATATCAATGTTCATTTTTCTCCTCCTTAACGGGATAGAACTATGATAATACGACACCTATAGAATGTCAATATTACGCTTCCAGAGCCATTTAAACCAAACGGCTCATTCATGAGCCGTTTAAATTACCACCACCTTCCTGCACCTTCCTGCACCTTCCTGTTCATTTTAAAAGGGATACACGGTACGTACCGTGTATCCCTTTATTTTTCCTAAAAATATCTACCGAATCTCGTAGCGGAGAGTTACGTTTACAATAATTTCTTGTGATCCTGGTTCTATGTCCACCGCTGGTTCTTGTTCTTCTACCGGCATCGGCATAGACAAAACCATATCCCCTCCTCCACCGATTCCTCGGCTTTCATACAGTGGATACGGGTAGCCCTGGTTGTTTTCATCTACAGACAATAGTCTACCCAAACGAAAACTTCCAGACTTAGCTACATTCTTAGCCTTTTCTACAGCAGTTTTCATGGCCTTGGCTCGAGCTTCATTCTCCAGAGCATCTCTATCGTCAACGGTTAATTGCACTCCGCCAACTACATTGGCGCCCAAATCTACCACTCCGGCAAGAAGTATACTCGCTTTTTCGAAATCCTTAGTTTTAACCGATATTCTGTTCTCAATTACATAACCACTTATTTCTGGTGGAGAACATTCCCTACTCCTACACGAAATATATCGATACTGCGGATTTATGTAATAATTTTCAGTTTTTATATCCTTCTCGTCCACTCCTTCGCCCTTCAAATAGTCAGTGATAGCTTTGGTGGTTTTGGCATTATCTTGTTGAAGACCTATTGGCGAATCATCATCGCCTTCGGTTCGAACACTAAACGAAAACTTAGCCGTATCTGGCACGGCCACTACCTTGCCCTCGGCAGAAACGGTAAATGCCGAAGATGGCTGATTTGTTCTAGTAAACGAATACACAAAACTTATCGATGTAACCATAAAAACCACAATCGCAACTATTAGTGTAATGTTTAAATAATTCTTAATATTTTCCGGATTCATTTTGGCTCCTTTTTTAACAGAGATATTATATCATTTTCAAAAGTTCGTCTTCGCTTAAAATTTGCACTCCAAGTTTATTTGCCATACTGGCTTTACTACCAGGACTTTTCCCAGCTACCGCAAAACTAGTTTCCTTAGATACCGAACTACTCACCCTACCACCTAAGGCTCGAATTTTAGCTCCTGCTTCATCTCTAGTAAATTTTTCTAAAGTTCCCGTTAATACAAATATTTTGCCACTAAGCTTACCCCCTGCTTTCTTAGTTTTCCCAACTTTTATACCAATCGATTTAAATTTTTTGAGCAAATCTTCACCCTCGTCAGACCTAAGATAATCATGAATAGAGTTTGCTACCACATCGGCAATACCTTCTACTTGAGATAGTTCTTCGATCGAAGCATTTTTTACTTTACTCAAAGACCCAAAATGGTTGGCCAAATCTATGGCCGTTTGCTTCCCGATATTCCGTATGCCGAGTGCAAAAATAAAACGATCAAGAGAAATTCCCTTTCTACTCCCAATGCTTTTCACTACATTTTCTGCCGATTTATCAGCCTGTCTATCCAGAGATTTAACCTGCTCTTTGGTAATGCTAAATAAATCTGCTGCATCTTTTATAAACCCGGCATCCAAAAGCTGTTTTACCTGCCTCTCCCCCAATCCCTCAATATCAAAAGCGTCCCGAGACACAAAATGCGATAAGCTTCTAAGCTTAACAGTATTACAATTTTTATTTGCACATCTATGCGCTGCCTCGCCTTCTACTTTTACAACCTTACCTCCACAAATAGGACACTTTTGGGGCATTTGCCAAGGTTTTGAATTAGATTTATGTTTAATTACCTTAACAATCTCCGGAATAATATCGCCCGCCTTTTGCACAATCACCGTGTCGCCTATTCGCACATCTTTGCGCTTTATCTCATCAGCATTATGCAGCGTTGCTCTCTTTACGGTAGTCCCCGCTAACTGAACCGCCCCTAACTCTGCCACCGGTGTAAGTACACCCGTTCTCCCCACCTGTACAGTAATATCTTTTATAATTGTTTCTTTTTGTTCGGCCGGAAACTTATAGGCTATTGCCCACCGTGGCGATTTAGCCGTTTCTCCAAGCTTTTCTCGCAACGCTAAATCGTTTACTTTTATTACAATCCCGTCTGTCTTGTAAGAAAGTTTTTCTCGCTTTTTATCCCACTGCTCTATAAATTTATTCACTTCATCACAAGATTTGCAAACCTTGTGGTTAGCATTGGTCTTAAAGCCTAACTTATTTAAATATTCAAATATCCCTTTCTGATTTTTAGGAGCCTTACTCCCTATTAGGTCATAAATAAAACTAGAAAGTTTCCTGCTTGAAGCAACTTGCGGATCTAGCTGCCTCACCGTTCCTGCCGCTAAGTTTCGTGGATTAGCATACAACTCTTCCTCTGCTTTTTCTCGCTCCTCGTTTATCCGCTCAAATTCTTTTGTATCTATGTAAATTTCCCCAGAAACAGTAATATCTATTGGCTCTGGTAGGCTCATTGGGATATCACGAATAGTTCGCACAGTATGTGAAACATCTTCCCCCACCACTCCGTCACCACGAGTAGCTGCTTCTTTAAACAAACCTTTTTCGTAAGAAATAACTATCTGAAGTCCGTCTATCTTAAGTTCACAAGTATATTCTGGCTCACTACCCAAAAGTTTAATAACCCTATCGTTAAATTCCGAAAACTCCTCCCAACTAAATGCGTCTTCCAAAGATAGCCGTTTTTTACTATGTTTTATCTCGCGAAATCCGGCCTTTACTTTACCACCCACTCTCTGCGACGGAGAATCACTTTGAATAAGTTCTGGATAATCTTTCTCTAAAGCAACTAGCTCGTTATACAAAGCGTCGTAATGATTATCCGAAATCTCAGGCTTATCTAAAATATAGTACTGCCGGTTATGGTAGTTTATCTCCTTTATTAGCTCCGAGATTCGCTTTTTTGCTTCTGCCTTATCCATATCTATATAATACCAGCCCCATTTTATTCAATGGCAAATAAACATGCCTGCCCCGACGTGTCGGGGAGCCGTTTGCTTTTATATCAAAAAACCCCGCAAAAGCGAGGCGTCGAACAATAACGATTACTAGCAGAGCGCATGCCGCCACAATAAGCACAATGAGAATATGTAGCCATAATCCCCTCCGATACATTTTATTCTTCTGGATTTATACTCCATTTATGCGCTTTAGTTCATCGGCTAATTTATCAATTTTCCCCAAAGTCATACTCACGGTTACCAAATTGCTGAATGCAGATTTTTTGAACCCATATTTTCTACAGAACTTGTCATTCCATACAAAACCTTTGTTAATAGGATACAAAGGCCGAAATTCGACAAAATACGGACAACCGATGCGGATCTCATTCCACACACCGTAAGCTGAATCTACTTCGTCCATACGAGACATGTTTTTTATGTCTTCAATGGGTTCGTATTTGATTTCGCTCAATAACTCATACGGTCCTGTAATCCACTTAAGCCTACCGGTGCCAATAAAAAATATTGGCGTTAGTCGATCAACAAGACCTATTGGTTTCTTGTCATACAGCAATTTGCCCGCTGCTAACTGAGGAGCAAAATTCTGTGTCAAGGAAAATACAAATGGCTTTCTTGATGACAATTTGCCACCTCCTGATTTTCAAAGATTTCACTATTCATACTAACTAGTGATGGTTCAATTATATTAAAAATTAGCTCTCAGTCAAGAGTTTTAATATAAATATATTTAACATAAAAGTACTTTATAAATCCACAGTTATGGAATTATAAATATATACCCATAATGGTATACTATTAATAGTAACTGTTTAAAATAAGAAATGTGAATAGAGAAAACATAAAACAAGCTACTGTAAAAACTCTTAATAATATTAAACTAGTTGTTCCTATTATTTTAGGAATTTTACTTCTGGTTGGTTTAATTGATGCAGCTATCCCCAAAAATTTCTATCAGCAGATATTTACCAACTATCCTTTGCTTGATTCTTTAATTGGTGCCACACTTGGCAGTATCTTAGCAGGTAATCCTATAACCAGTTACATTATCGGAGGCGAGCTCCTAGACCAGGGCGTGAGCTTGATTGCCGTAACCGCTTTCTTGTTGGGTTGGGTAACAGTTGGTGTTATACAACTCCCAGCAGAGAGTTTAATGTTAGGTAAACGATTTGCTATCGTACGTAATTTAATTAGTTTTATTCTAGCGATAATTGTCGCCATTTTAACCGTCTTTACTTTAGAATTAATCAAATGAAAAATATTGCCCAACAAATCAGTGGTGGATGGACTTTCTTAATTTTAGTTCTTGTTACTTACGGAGTAATAAGTGTGACTCACTCTTCCCTTGCTTTTGGAGCTCTAATCTCATTTTGGAAAATTTTTCAAAAAGTTATACCCATTCTAACTTTTGTTTTCATCTTGACTTTTCTTTTCAATATTTTTCTTAAGCCTAAAATAATCATTAAGTATCTAAGTAAACAATCGGGCTTAAAAGGATGGTTACTAGCTATTGGAGGCGGAATTATTTCAATGGGAGCAATCTATATATGGTATCCCCTTCTCGCCGATTTAAAAGAAAAAGGAATGAGCAATGCCCTAATCGCTACTTTTCTTTATAATCGAGCAGTCAAACTCCAACTTTTACCATTTCTTATCTATTACTTCGGTTGGGCTTT
>JAYEGB010000020.1:0-16695 GCA_034658875.1 Patescibacteria group bacterium
CTGGGAAACCGATTCGTATCCCTGACACCAGGGTCCCACGCTTCAAGTCTGGGAAATCCTTGAGGTCACTAATCCACTAGACTATACTTTGCCGGCAAGTTGAGCCTGCCAAACTACTGTTTTAGGTTGTTAGGCTTAACTTGCCGGTTTTCGCTATTATTATAATCTCTGAGCATAGTCGAAGAGTTACATCTATATTGTTATAATCTAAATTGATACTGCGGGTATCGTATAACGGCTTATTATGTCACCCTTCCAAGGTGAAGATACGGGTTCGATTCCCGTTACCCGCTCCATCGTCGCATGGGACTCCACTAATTCACTTAAGAAATATTAATTTCTTAATCTCTCCGTTCCGTCGTTACTCCGGATCAAACAAGAAACACGCCCGCCCAAGGCGGGTTCGTTCGGTTTCTTGATCGATGAAAACCTTTGGATTTTTATTTGAGAGGTTTTTTCCGCGAGGTGGGTTTGTTTTTTTTGTTTGAGGGTAAAATATGGTGATTTGGGGAACGGCTCATTCATGAGCCGTTCAGTTATTGGGTAGAATAAAACCCCTAAAATAAGGGGTTCGGTATTGATTTCGGTGCTAACTATTACAAAGAACAGTTTGAGGTTTTAGCTTTTGTTTCTTTGGCTGGTTTTCTGAATCTTTTAAATTCTGTGAGTACAGTACCAACGATACCGCCGATGCCAATAGTTAATAGTAGGATTGTGCCGCCGATTTTGGCAATGTATAACCATACAGTTGCCAAAAAAGCTGCCTGTGCCACTCCCCAAATACAGAATATAATGTACACCAGTGACCCAATAGCTCCTACGACTAATACTATTCCCAGAATTACAAATAGGATAACACAAGTTTTCCCTGTTGCTTTAATAGTTTTGTCTAGCATATTACATCTCCTTTATTGGTTTCAAAGGACTGGGTTTATCCTTGGGTAACATCTTTGATATGTTATGTTACTGTATCCATTGCGAGAAATCTCGGGCTGTAGACCCAATGTCTGATTGTAGTTTAGGCATTATTTGTACACCTCCTTTTGTAAAAGTACGTAAATGTACTAGTAGACTACTATATCTACCTTGTGATTCGCAAGGTGTAGTCAAAAGTCGTTAGAGGTGCTTATTTAAGCGATTTTGGCACAGATAGGGCAAAATATGTCAATGTGCTGTGGGGCAAGCTAAATTGGCCAGAAATCGCTCCTAGACTAGATTTAACCAAGAAATAGACAGTATTTGATGGCTTGGTTGATCAAGTCATTGAAAAACAGGGTAAAACAAAGTTTTTTCACGTCCAGAGCCGGAATTTAATTATTGACAGTAATTAGTATTTGTGATATAATATTTTAATAGCAAACAAACCAAAATAAAAACAAAAATGTTCAATAAACTTAAAAAGGTCTTACTAACTTCAGGGTATCGGGTAATTTTAACCGATAAAGTTCCAAAAGGCCGAGGTAAAGGTTTTGCCAGTGGCATTAAGGGGTATATCGTTCCAGATGACCTCAAAATTTTTATTAACAAAAAGATTGGTATTAATGATAGAGTCGAAACTTTAATTCATGAATTGCTTCACGAAATCTACCCAGCCTGGGCAGAAAAAGAGATTGACGCAGAAGCCAAGAGGATTTTTAGAAGTCTCAACATCTCCCAGCTAGGATATTTGCAATTTTTCATAATGACACCGCAAGAAGTAAACACAGCGCTTAAGTCGAACCACCTTTCCCCCAAATTCAGCTAACTTACAAAAACAAATACGAAAATGTAAATGTCCTAAGCTTAGGACATTTTTTAACCCCGTTAGAAATAATCTTGGGTTTTGTACAATGTAGAAAATATGTTTGAATAGGGCGGATATTTCTAACGGGTGAACATTAATTTCCCGGATGTCGTAAGGTATAGTGATAATAGTTAAAAATTATATATAATGTCCCCGTAGCTCAGTGGATTAGAGCGACTGCCTTCTAAGCAGTAGGCCGCAGGTTCGAATCCTGCCGGGGACGCCAGAGGTTTGCTAAACTTGCTTTGGCAAGGTTGGTAAACCTCTAGTGGCCGCCCAAGGATTCGACCTTGGGAAAGGGGTCGGGAATCCGCCAGCTGGCGGAGGTAGAACACCACCAAAACAAAATACTTAACGCATGGTGGCTGTAGCTCAGCGGTAGAGCACCTGGTTGTGGTCCAGGCGGTCGTGGGTTCGAATCCCATCAGCCACCCCATCAAAATACACGAACATAAGTTCGTGTATTTTGATATTATGTAATTAGATCATTGAAAAGGAGGGCACAAACATGAGTGTCGACAACACACCAATAAATGTGAAAATATCTTCAGAAGAAAGAGATGGGTCTAAGCCCAAAGAAGGGCGAGAGATGGATTGTAGCCAAGGGCTTGTTTCTGAATCAGTAGACCGAGTTGTAAACACGATAATGCCTAGGGTGATTATGTCTGTAGTTGCAATCCTGGTTTTGGCTTTTCTTGAGAATAGCGGGATTGTTATCGCCGGTAGGATTGTCATTTTTCTAGAGCTGATGTGGCTTGGTTTCCTTGCTTACTTATTTGTTCCATTTTTTAATGAGTGGAGAACATTTCGTACGTTATCAGAAAAAAAGAACTTATAATAAGTTCTTTTTTATTGCCTAACTAAACTAAAATAAAGTTAAGATGAGTAAAATCGATAAGCAAAAATTTACCGAGGCCATACGGGCAATAGTCAAATCTATTCCAAAAGGCCGTGCCATGACATATGGGCAGATTGCTGCGCTTTTGGGTTACCCACGAGTTGCTCAATATGTAGGTTGGGTTATGCCGCTGGTTAGATTTTTCCGATGTCCCCTATCAGCGGATAGTAAATAGGCTTGGTGGTCTAGCAGCAGGCTATACTCGCGGTGGCAGGATGGCTCACAAAGCAGACCTAGAGGACGAAGGTTTTGAGGTTCGGGACGATATGACGATAGATTTAGAAAAATATTTTTGGACTCTGCCAGACAAAATCGTCCCAAATATAAAAGAACAGCCACTTTTGGATGAAGCTAGTTTTTCAGTTCGGGTAAAATACTAATAAATTCTCCAAATATCTGATTTAATATGGTAGGATTGCATTTAGATCTGTCATCCTGAATTTATTTCAGGATCTAAATATATAAGATTCTGAAACTAGTTCAGAATGACGGATAAAAATTAATTATTTGAAAATAAGCCCTCGTAGTTTCCCGATGCAAAAGATCGGGATAAAAAATGGATTAGTAGGTTATCTACCCGTCCAAGCCCGTGTAGCTCAACGGACAGAGCGTTAGCTTCCGGAGCTAAAGGTTACAGGTTCAAGTCCTGTCACGGGCACCAAATCGTCGTAACGGACTCCACTAAATCAGTAAATAAATTACATTTATTCACCTCTTCGTTCCGTCGTTACTCCGGATCAAACAAGAAACACCCGCCCATGGCGGGTTCGGTTTCTTTCGCGAGGAACGGCTCATTCATGAGCCGTTCGAGAAAAACAGTTTCCATAAGTTTCAAAATTGATAATACGGGCTCATAGCTCAATGGTAGAGCAGCTGCCTCTTAAGCAGTTGGTTGCAGGTTCGAGTCCTGCTGGGCCCACCAGAGTGTAGAATAAAAATATCTCTTAAGCAGTTGGTTGCAGGTTCGAGTCCTGTACGACTCACCAACGCGTCATAATGAACTTCACTAAATCGTTTAATAAATAGAATTTACAAAACTCCCCGTTTCGTTATTATTTCTTTTCAAACAAAAAACAGGTCATAACTGACCTTCGGATTCTTCGTTTGGTATATTGGGGATAGATCATGGCCCGTTCGTCTATCGGTTAGGACGCCAGCTTTTCAAGCTGGAAAGAGGGGTTCGACTCCCCTACGGGCTGCCATGGTTCGACAAGCTCACCATTTAGGTGGGCTAGTTGAAGTGTAGTGTTCTTCTAGGAGTCGAACCCAAGAAAGGGGTCGGGAAAACATTTGTTTTCCCGCTGGGGTGACTGAAAAGCTTAAGCTTTTCAGTAAGAGGGCGGAAGCCCTATTAAATGAGCGATAGCGAATGGTTCGACTCCCCTACAGACAAACGGCTCATGGATGAGCCGTTTAGTATTTTGGTATACTGTAACCATTAAACTTAAGGAGGTCTTGAAATGAAGGAAGAAAAAGTATTGCTTGAGGCAACACTATGTTTTCTTGTTCGAGACGACAAGGTTCTTCTTGGCAAGAAAATGAAAAAAATAGGTGCTGGTTGCTGGAATGGATATGGTGGTGGTATTGAAAAAACTGATTCATCGGTTGAAGAAGGCGCTCTTCGTGAATTACGGGAGGAAACTAAAGGTGTCATAGCCAAGCTAAAAGACCTTAAGAAAATTGCTATTGTAGATTTTCACAACACCATGTCGGATGGCAGAGAATTTGTGTGTACAGTACATTGTTTCTTGGTTCACGACTGGAAGGGAGATATTCAAGAAACAGATGAAATGATTACACCAACCTGGTTTAACATCGGAGGTCTCCCTTTAGATGAGATGATGCCAGCTGATCGCGAATGGTTACCCCGAGCTCTTTTAGGTCAAAAGCTCCATGCTAAAGCCTATTTAAGTCCTTTTCAACAAGAATCTACCCAGCCAGTACAGGTTGAATATGTCGATTCTTTCTCCGAAAAAATCCACTCATAATTCATGAGTGGTTTTTAGTTTTGGCGATTTTTTGGCTCTAGGTGTTGACATATATTAACCTTGTGCTAAATTATCCATAGCCCGGTAAATTTTACCAGGTGGTTATATCAGGTCTATTATTAATGTTCAGGAGAAAAATATGGAAGAAATGAACACACCAGGCGAAGGTACACAAAATACCGAAATGCCTAACGAAGATGCTCCAGCTACAGATGCTGGTGAAAATACAGAAGAAACCACCAAAGAAGAAGGTGGTACAGACGAAGAAATCACCAAAGAAGGTGGAGATGACAACGGCGACGACGAAGGTGATGACACCAACAAAGAAGGTGATGACACCAACGAAGAAGCTGCTGCATAATTCATCTTTACTGATATTAAAAAATAGCCCCAGCGGGGGCTGTTTTTTATTACCTTGCGCTTAGCTACTTTTGCTATACTAGATTTACTGCTAAATTAAGCAAATATGGAATACGATGTAATTATTATTGGGGCAGGACCTGCCGGCACAAGTGCAGCTATTTATGCTGCCAGGCGGGCTCTTAAAACTCTAGTTATTTCAAAAGATCTAGGCGGTCAAACTGCTTTGGCTTTAAATATCGAAAATTATCCAGGTATCAAAAAGATCGATGGCATAGATTATATGAAAGAAACAAAGGGTCAGGCCGAAGAATTTGGGGCAGAATTTATTTTCGAAACAGTTACCGAGCTTAAAAAAGAGGGGGATAAATTTAATCTTAAAACTAATGGCGGTAAAGATTATATGGCCAAGGCCGTTATTCTTACCTTTGGTCGGTCTCCTCGTAAATTAAATGTTTCAGGTGAAACCGAATTTATAGGAAAAGGCGTGGCCTACTGCGCCACCTGCGATGCGCCTCTATTTACTGGCAAGGATGTAGTGGTAGTTGGTGGCGGTAACTCGGCCGTAGATGCTGCGGTGCTGCTTTCTAAAACTAGTCCTAAGGTTTATTTGGTTCACAGACGAGATAACTTTAAGGCCGAAAAAGTTTTGGTAAAGAAAATGGAAGAATCTGCAAATATCGAACAAGTTTTAAATACGAATGTTACCGAAATCAAAGGCGATAGTTTTGTAAGCAAGGTTTTGGTAAAAGCTGAAGGCGGAGATACTCGCGAAATCAATGCTGAGGGGATATTTATAGAAATCGGTGGAGATGTAAATGCCGAGTGGCTAGCTGGTATGGTTAAATTAAGCGAAGCCGGCGAGATAGAAATAGATAAATCCAACCAAACTTCGGTGCCGGGCTTGTTTGCCGCCGGGGATTCAACTACTGTCCCATACAAACAAACAATAATCGCAGCCGGCGAGGGTGCCAATGCAGCTCTAGCGGCTTACGATCACATTCAATTACTAGATTAAGCACAATTTATGGATAATCCAGCATACAAACACGCTTTGGGGGAAGCCGCAAAGAGGTTAGGTTTAACTTCGAATATGTTAAACGATTTATTTGTTCCCGATCAAGTTATCGAGAAGGAAATTCGCTTAGAATTAGACAATGGTCAGGTTGTGAATTTGCCTGCTTGGCGTGTTCAGCACAATTCTAGTCGTGGTCCATACAAAGGTGGTATTCGTTTTCATGAAAATGTTACTGCCGAAGAAGTTTCGACTTTGGCTACATTAATGACGCTAAAATGCGCAGCTGTAAACATTCCATTTGGTGGTGCTAAGGGTGGAGTTAAGGTAAATCCAAAGCCACTATCTGCTGGAGAGTTAGAAAGATTATCTCGTGCCTATACAAAAGCAATGTTTGGTAGTCTTGGCTCCCAGTACGACATTCCCGCCCCCGATGTAAATACCAATTCACAAGTAATGGCCTGGATGATGGACGAATATAATCAGCTCCAGGGTTACAATGTCCCAGCTAGTATTACCGGAAAGCCTATCGAGCTTGGTGGATCAGTTGGTCGCAGCATTGCTACAGCACTTGGAGGAAAATATATCCTAGATTACATAGTTGAACAAAGCGGGATCACCAAATTCCCATTGATGGTGGCCATTCAGGGCAGCGGTAATGTTGGTGGAGGCTTGGCTAAGCTACTTACAAATGATCAACGCTATCGCTTAGTCGCTATTAGTGATTCAAAATCGGCCATGTATTCCCCCACTGGCGTAAATTGGGACAAATTATCTAACCACAAAAAGCAACACGGTAGTTTTTCTGGCTACTTAGAGGCTCAAAGTATTCCAAATGACGAGCTTGCTGCAGTAGAATGCGATGTTTTGGTTCCTGCCGCACTGGAAAATGCGATAACTAACGAAAACACCGACGAGATAAAGGCTAAAATAATATTAGAATTAGCAAATCATCCCGTCACAGCCGAAGCCGAAGCCAAATTATTAGAAAAAGGTGTGCAAATTATTCCAGACATCATTGCTAATGCCGGCGGAGTAACAGTAAGTTACTTCGAATGGGTGCAAAATCGCCAAGGGCTTGCTTGGGATCTCGAAGAAGTGGTAGAACGACTTAAAAAAACTATGGTTTCGGCTATTGCTGAAATTAATGAGCTAAAAACTCGAAATAAAATTAGTTGGCGCGAAGCCACTTTTCTAAAAAGTCTTTCCAGATTAGTTGACGCGATGAGGCTTCGTGGTAAATTAGTACAAGCAAGGACGAGGGAATATGTACTCCGTTAAAAATGGTATATTTTTAGTTTTGGTATCCAAATTAATTTAAATGCATAAAATAAAAGAGTTCAAAATTTATTCAACCCCCACATGTGGCTATTGCCACATGCTTAAAGATTGGCTAACCGAGAAAAATATCCCCTATACCGACATCGATGTTGCGGCCGATCCAGCGCAGGGTGCCCAAATGGTGCAAAAGTCTGGCCAAATGGGTGTGCCAGTAAGCATAGTCACATTCGAAGACGAAAAACAAAACCCCGAAGCAGTCGTCTTGGGGTTTGACCAAGATAAAATCGCCCAAATTCTCGGCATTACCTAATTTTATTCCCTGAGCCTAGTCGAAGGGTTACAAAAAACGATAAATTCTAAACGGCTCATCGCATGAGCCGTTTAGATAGTGATGTTATTTATAGGATTCTGGAGTCATTTTATTCCCCAGAATGACAATTTTGTAGGGATTTTTTGATGATTGAGTAGTTAAAGCCTTTACGGGCTAAATAGGTTTTTATTTGTTCCCCTGTTTTGCGATCTTTGAACTTTTCTACTATTTTTTTTACCGAAGTTAGCTCGACATCTTCCAGTTCGGGATCGTTTAGCGTGTCTCTAATAATTTCTGACGAAATTCCCTTCTGGATAAGCTCGGATTTTAGATGGGTTCGCGACCGAAGATGGGTTCGCGACCGTTCTTTCACCCACATGCGAGCAAATTCGGTATCATTTAGCCAACCTTCGCGTTTTAGCCTAGTAACAGTTTGCTTTATTGTCTCGGGCTCGAACCGAGCCTTTAGTTTTTGCCAAATTTCACGGGTTGATTGTGGCCGGTAGGACAAAAGCTTTAAAGATTTATCATATGCCTTGCCCGCAACATCATCTTCTTTTAATTTTTCACAAAATTTGCTACTGACTTCAGACCCCACTTGCAGGTTATGTGAAATCCAGGTAAATTTATCTAACCCAGTTACAAACTTACCGTCGGCGTAGATATTTACTCTGTCTTTCAACTTTGCTTGGGCTATAATTTTCGTTATCTTAGGCATAAGTATATAATATTGATGTTCTTTTTATAAGTTCTAGTCTAATTTTATATTAGTTCTCACTTTGTTCGAACAATATATTCTTCGAGGATTGCGAGAAGTTAACTCCAATTTAAATGGAAAAGAGATATCTTACAACTTCTATTGCCTATGCCAACTCCAAGCCTCATATTGGGTTTGCTTTGGAGGTTTTGCAGGGCGATGCCATTGCTCGTTGGCACAGAATAAATGGATTTGATACCTGGTACCTTACCGGAACCGACGAACACGGCACTAAAATTGCTAAAACTGCAGAGGAAGCTGGGGTGAAAACCTTCGAATTGGCTAATCAAAACTCAAAAGAGTTTCAAAACCTTACCGAATTACTTAACTTAACCAACGATGACTTTATCAGAACCTCGGATCAGGAGCGTCACTGGCCAGGTGCCCAAAAAATTTGGAACCAGTTAGTTGATGCAGGTGATATTTATAAAGATACTTACCAAGGCTTGTACTGTGTCGGTTGTGAAGCTTATGTCACCGAGAAAGAATTAGAAGATGGTAAGTGCCCATATCACAATGCTGCGCCAGAAAAGATAGAAGAAGAAAACTATTTCTTTCGTCTTTCCAAATATGGTGACCAAATTGCTGAAAAAATTAAATCTAAAGAGCTTGAAATAATCCCAGAAGGCCGAGCCAAAGAAATATTAAATGTTATTGGAGCAGGACTAGAGGATATTAGTTTCTCTCGTCCCAAAAGTAAGTTACCATGGGGTGTTCCTGTGCCAGGTGATGATTCGCAAACAATGTATGTATGGTGCGATGCCCTATCTAATTACCTGTCGGCCATAGGTTTTGGTAGAAACGAGGACTACACCAAGTGGTGGCCGGCAGATTTGCATATAATTGGGAAAGATATTTTGCGCTTCCATGCTGCAATTTGGCCAGGCATGCTTTTATCTGTCGGTATTGAACTGCCTAAAAAGATTTTGGTTCATGGTTTTATTTCGTCGGAAGATAAAAAGATGAGCAAGTCTATTGGCAATGTAGTTTCGCCGCGTGAGGTGGTGGGAAAATATAGTGCTGATGTGCTGCGCTATTATCTTTTGCGCGAAATTCCAACGATGAACGATGGCGATTTCTCGTGGAGTCGTATAGAAGACCTATACAACAACGAGCTTGCTGATAATTTAGGCAATTTACTTTCGCGTGTTGTACAAATGGTTAATAAATATGCACCCGATGGTATAAGTACTAATGAAAAAAGCGAAATTGCTAATGTTTCGGACATAATTTCTAAATACAAAAAGCATTTTGAGGATCTCGATCTTCAAAAGGCAGTAATATCTGCAAATAAATTGGTTCAAAACCTAAATGGCTATGTCGATGAACAAAAACCATGGGAGCTGGCAAAGGATGAAGGCAAAAAAGACGAACTCCAAAGTGTTTTGTATGCACTTTGCGAAGGCCTTAGGTTAGTTGCCGCCCTTTATTCCCCGTTTATTCCGGGTATCTCACAAGAAATTTTAAAAACCCTTAATTTAAATTCAGAAGAAGAGTTAAAAATTGATAGATTAACGTGGGGGTTGTTTCCGGAAGGTCACAAAATTGCAGATCAATCACCAATACTATTTCCTAAAGATAAATAAATGTTCTGGTATCCAATAGCTGCTGCAATAACATGTGCTTTCACCATGATTATGGAAAAGAAAGTATTTTTGCGTTTTAAAGAAATTAATCCTAAGTCGTATGCATTTTGGTTATTTGTCTGGGTTGCTATTATTGGTGTTCTAGTTTCTCCTTGGTTTGTTCAGATCCACTTTGAAGTTTTTGATAGTCTGCACATTTGGGCTCTGGCTGGGTTAGCATTTTTAGCTGCGAACTATAATCTTTTGTATTACTACGGCCTGCGTTATGAAAAAGTAAGTGAAATAGAACCATTTTTGCTTTTTAATCCAATTTTAGTAATTGTAATAGCTGGTTTATTTTATCCAGACGAAAGATCTATTTTTGTATATATTGCTACTTTTATTGCAGTACTAGTTTTGGGGTGGTCACATTTAGAAAAAAAACATCTCAAACTAAACAAAGCGATGCTGGCGATAATTGGTTTTGCAGTTTTGGCCGGTTTTGAAGCAGTAATTATAAAATATTTACTTCAGGCTTTATCACCCCTTGCTCTGTATCTATTCCGAGCCATTGTAACTGCTCTATTTATTTGGGTGGTATCAAAAGGGCAAATAACAATGCTTAAACTAAAACAATTACCTTTGTTTTGGTTGGTGGCTAGTTTGGCTACAGTAGCTAGCGTATTGGCTTATACCTCGTTTATAGTAGTTGGCATTACTGTCACTAAATTTATCTTATTGCTTTCCCCTGTTTTGATTTATTGGCTCTCGGTAGTAATGCTGAAAGAACGTTTAAAATGGAAGAATTTAGTTGCGAGTGCCGTTATGGTATTATTAGCTATCTGGCTAGCAACCGTTAATTAGCACCATGGACTATATCGATACGCATTGTCATCTAAATTTTCCACAATTTAGACGGGATATGGAAAAAACGATTCTTCGTTCTACCCATTCCGATCTAATTTTTCTTATAAATATCGGCACAGACTTTGCTACTTCGCAAGAAAGTATAAATTTGGCTAGTCGTTTTAACGAGATATATGCTTCGGTGGGTGTGCATCCACACGATGCAAGATCTAGCGTTGACGAAATTGAATCGCGCCTCCCAAAACTTATAAAGTCCGACAAAGTAGTAGCTGTTGGCGAGATAGGTTTGGATTATTATCGCAATCTGTCTAAACAAGATGTCCAAAAAGAAGCATTTATTAAACAGCTCCACTTAGCCAAAGAACATAATTTGCCAATTATCTTGCATTGTCGCGATGCCTACCGTGATTTACTGAATATTTTAGACGAACATTACTTGCCACTTGATGGCAATGGGTCCCCTGGGGTTATTCATTCTTTTTCTTCGGGCCCAGCTTACCTTCAAGAGTTTTTGCGTCGTGGTTTTTATATTGGTTTTAACGGTATGATCACATATCCGGGCAATGCCAACTTGCAAGCCGCAGTTGAAAACACTCCCCTGGACAAAATATTAATAGAAACCGATGCGCCATATTTGCCTCCACAATCCCATAGGGGTGAACGAAACGAACCAGCTTTTGTAAAGGAAGTAGTCGAAAAAATTGCTGAAATTAAAAACATTCCCATAGAAGAAGTGGCCAAAAAAACCACTGCCAATGCTATAAAACTCTTTGGGTTAAAATAGAGATGGTATTGCTGTTATCCTGAGCTTTCCGCCGGCTAGCGGATCGGGGTCTAATAACAAAAGATTTAATAGTAAGATTCTGAAATTAATTCAGAATGACGAATATGCAAGAATTATTTTTACCAGTTATGTGGCTTCAAGAGACTGGTCACAAAGCGTATCTGGTTGGTAACCAGTCTCGCAATGCCTATCTTGGGTTAAGCTCTAAAAATCAGGATGTAGATATTACTACATCAGCTTCAACTTCCGAAGTCGAAGCAATCTTAAAGCAAAATCGTATTGTTCCAATAAAAGTTAACGCCAAATTTGGTGTAGTAACCTTTGAATGGAAAAAAGTCGAGTACGAAGTAGCTACCTTTCGCGAAGATATTTACGATCCGCAATTTGATCACATTAGGCGTACTCCATTAGAAGTAATATTTCACAAACAACCCACCAAAGATGCTGTACGCCGTGACTTTACAGTAAATGCGATTTATTGGAACCCAAAAACCAATCGTTTTTTGGATCCAACGAAAGGCATAAAAGATTTAGATAATAAAATTTTGCGTTTTATTGGCGATCCAAACCTTCGAATTAAAGAAGATCCAGTTCGAGTACTCCGAGCTGTTCGATTTAAATATAGTTTGGGTCTAAAATATGCGCCAACCACTAAAAATGCACTGGTCCGCCATGGGCGTTTGGTGCATAAACTTCAACCATCTCTTTTAAAGTCAGAATTTAATAAAATTCACAACCTAAAGGCCTATCAATCGGCCAAGCGCGATATGCAATCCTTCGGTGTTGTACTAATTGTTTAAGCCTTCGCTCCCGCTGTTCCCCTTACAGGCTCTGTGCTAGTGGTGGTATCTTTCACTACAATTTTATTTGGCAAAATTTCTAGTACGCGGTCGATAGTAATAATTAAATCCGAATGACTAAGCACGCTAACTCCGCTTTTAGATATGTAAACTTTTTGAATTGACGCATCGGAAGTTTCAAACAAAACATCATCAACTATGCCAAGCTTGTGTCCGTCTTGCGTAAAGGCTGGGCTACCAAGAAGTCGTCCTTTTTGTTTTAAATTGCGGGGATGCTTCATTATCTCGCCCGGGGTTTCTAGGTCACTCGCTTTTTTTGCTACAATAATTTTTGGACCATATTCCACAACATCCATACTAGGAAGTGCTTGAAGTTTAGCAAACCAACCACTGCCTCGCACTAAAAAAGCACTGATCTTGCGATTCTCTGGATCCAATACCCAATCAACCACCTCGCCAAGAGCCGTGTCTTCGGCAAAGTCCATTACTTTTGACCCTACAATTAATTTGATCGACTTAAGCATATCTCCTCCATTTCTATTATAAACAACAACTTGTCAAAACTTTCTAAATCACCTACAATTTAACCTACACTTAACTTCAAATTTCATGGTCAGGAAAGCATTTATTTTTATTTTAACCATTTTGGTTATAACGCTTGGCGGATGCAATTGGCGTCTAGATGTTGGTTCTCCAAATGCCGACAATGTTTTGGCACGGATGACACACAACTTAAGCGAAACCGAGACATTTGCATTTGCCGGAGACTTTTCTTTGAATGGCCCAACCAGTGTTTCGTTATTTTCAGGCCTAAGTAATCTCGAAATAGATTTCTTTGGTGAATCAAATGTAAGTTCAGTTCGTAATATGCAATATGGCATAGAGCTTACACTTTCTGGCACGGGTGATGAGGGTGCCACCGAAGTTGGGATGGAGCTTCGAAACTTCCCAGATAGCGATTTTTTCCGAATAAAACATTTGTCCTTGCCGCTAAGTCTTCCATTTACTTTATCCACCGACCAGCGTTGGTATAAAGTGGGTTCAAATACACCAGAAAGCTCAGACATTTTGGGTGGAGTAAACAAACTTACTAATGCCGAGCTCAAAGAACTAAGGGGTTTAATATCTGAAAGTAAAATCTTTGAAGTCACAGAACAATTGGGTGATGCAACGGTAAATGGTTCCAGGACATTTCACTACAAAGTAGGTATCGATTCACTAATGGTAGAAGAAATTTTATATAAATGGCTTACTATTACCGATTCCGATAAAGTATACGAAGTTCCAGACTGGGTAGAAATGCTAAAAACCTACGATTACGAAATTTTTATTAACAAACATAGTTTTGATTTGGCACAAATAAAGGTTTCCGGATGGTATCTAGATGCCAGGAACCAAAGACTTGAGTTTACGACCAATATTATCTTCGATAGATTCAACAATAGAGTAGATATCCCCCGCCCAAGCGATGTCGAAGACTTTAATTTGCGATCACTCTTAGGCGTTTAGGCAAGAAAAAGTTTATAATTTCTATATGGGCCCATAGCTCAATGGTAGAGCAACAGCCTTTTAAGCTGGGGACGAAGGTTCGATCCCTTCTGGGCCCACCAAAATCTGAGACTGAATTCATTTGGTCTCAGATTTTGGTATGTTTATATGGATCGAACCTTGGGAAAGGGGTCGGGAAAACGGGAGTTTTCCCGTGGTGGAAATAGCTTTTATATTCGGTAGAATTAAAAGCGTTAAAACCGCAAGGTTTTGAGGAGGAATGAAATGACGACAGGTTCTAGCGAAGTGGATCCCTTCTGGGCCCACCACCGCGTCGCAGTGGATTCCACTCTGGTGGATTTGGTGTATACACCAAATCCTTGCCGTTTCATCACTACTCCTTTTCGCGAAAGAAACACGCCTGCCCAAGGCGGGTTCGTTCGGTTTCTTTCACGAGGGTAGGTTCGGTTTTTTGTTTGAGTGGTGGGACAAGAAGGTTTGGTCCCTTCTTTCTAAACGGCTCATGAATGAGCCGTTTAAGAAATATTAAATCATCATCATAATATCGGTAATTCTTTAAATTTGGAATTCTCGGAACAAGATTCCGACCGGGTTGCAGTGATGCAGTTCATCTATTTAGGAACCACCCGGCCCTAGAAGCTGATTGACCCGTCATTAAGACGGGTCTTTTTTTTAGATTTCTAAATTTTGGGGTAGAATTTATTTATGACGAAAACCAACTTACAACGAATATTTTTATGCGTGCTAGTTGCTTTTTTGCTTTTACCAAATGCTGCCAATTCACATAAACCAAATCTCTATACACAAGTTGTTATTCAAAAAAGCGTAAATGATCAGCGCTATTTCGAGCAAATTACACTAAACCAAATAGATTTGCCGGTAGCTTGGGATATAACTACTGGTAGCAACATTACAATAGCTGTAATAGATACCGGAGTTAACTTTGGTCACGAAGAACTTGTTGGCAAAGCTTGGGTAAATACTGGAGAAATTCCTAATAACTGTATCGATGACGATGGCAATGGCTTTGTCGACGACTACAACGGCTATAATTTCTTAAATAACAGCACAGATATCTCCGATAGTAATGGCCATGGTACCGGAGTTGCCAGTATTATATCTGCCAATACAAATAACGCCAAAGGGATTGCTGGTATTAACTGGCAAGCCAGCGTTATGGCACTAAAAGCATTGAATTTGGCAGGTGGTGGCGAATATATTGATGTAGCTAACGCTCTTCGCTATGCCGTAGACAACGGTGCCGATGTAATAAACATGAGTTTTGGTACTTATTTTGATAGTAACGATTTATCTAGTGCAGTTGATTATGCATTAGATCGTGGTGTGCCAGTTATAGCCGCCGCTGGGAACAATAATCAGAGCAATCTACTATATCCTGCCGGGTACGATAGGGTTGTTGCAGTTGGTGCGGTAGATAGTGCTGGTGACAGAACATCTTTTTCTAACTACGGCAATAATTTAGACGTAATGGCACCGGGAGTAAATGTAGTAATGGCTGGCTCAGCTGGCAGCAATGCCTATGTCTATGGTTCTGGCACTTCTTTTGCGGCTGCTCATGTAACTGGAGTAGTGTCACTAATGCTTGCTAGAGACCCAGGGCTTACTCCAACTCAAATTGAAACTATTTTGGAAAATACTACAAAGGGTACGGGTAATGTGTCTGAGTACGGTCACGGAATTGTTAATGCAGTTAAGGCGCTTTTATCTACCAATGTAGATTTGGTAGAGGTTGTCCCAAATAAAGACCCTTCTCCTACTCAACCCGTCGCTCCCCCCGATCAATATAGCGCCCAGTGGGTAAATCAGAATAGACCAACCAATGTTTGCGCTGGTGAAGCCTTTGAATTGTGGGTAGAACTTCGGAATATCGGAACAGCTGTTTGGTATGGTGCAAATAGTACATCAAGTGTTGGTCAGATGCGTTTGGGCGCCTCACGTCCGCAAGACCGCACTAGTAAATTTATACACTCTTCGTGGCTAGCTAATGATAGAGTTGCGACAACTGCTTCTTCTGCCGTTTTGCCTGGCCAAGTAGGAAGGTTTAATTTTGTAGTTAATGCCCCAACTCCGGGAGAATACCGCGAATACTTTAATCCAGTTATAGAATATGTAACCCATCTTCCTGATCTTGGAATTTATTGGGACATCACAGTAGTAGATGCCGGTGCTCAAATAACTTCTAGCGAATACGAAGCCGAAGTTGTAAGTAAATCAGCCAATGTAGTGCTAGGCCCGGGTGAAACTACATTATTTGAAGTATCACTTAAAAATACCGGATCATCTTCGTGGAAGCCTGCAGGCAGTAGTGATGTGGGTACGGTAAAACTTGGGACTGCCAAGCCACAAGATCGTGAAAGTGCATTGTTTGCACCAAATTGGTTAAGCGAAAATCGTGTAACCGATGTTAGTTTGGAAGTAACGAAGAATTCCACCCTTAATGTGTCGTTTACAGTACAAGTCCCACAAGATTTTGGCGAATATGAAGAATCGTTTCGTCTTGTTTCTGAACACATAACTTGGTTTGGGCCATTTATAACTTGGAAAATTACCGTACAATAGATTTACCCCGTTAGAAATATTTGTCACCCCAACCACTCTCTTGTCATCCCGACCACTCTCTTGTCATCCCGACCACTCTCTTGTCATCCCGACCACTCTCTTGTCATCCCGACCGAAGTGGAGGGATCTAATAAAATTATTTAGATTCTTCGACTTTGTTCAGAATGACATAAAATAAAAATATGATATTAAATACAG
>JAYEGB010000021.1:0-4349 GCA_034658875.1 Patescibacteria group bacterium
AATTTTAGATCCTGAAACGAGTTCAGGATGACGAAAAAAATTAAAAACGAGTTATGGCGAAAGTAGTAAAATAATTTTATATTGGTATCCAGCAAGGATGACTGCCCAAAGATTTTGGTTACTTTTCTCGGAAAAGTAACTTAGATTATTCTTCGGAAAGCTCTTTTAAGTCTTCCATATTGGTGGTGTCCGTGCCTTCGTCTGCTTTTTCTTCTGCTGGAGCAGCTTCGGCTGGTGCTGGTCTATCTTCACGACCACCTTCTGGCTCGATAATCTTTAGATTAATACGAGCATTTATTTGAGCACCTAATACACGCAAGAGAGTACGAATAGCCTTTGCAGTTTGGCCATCCTTACCAATAATCTTACCCATATCTGCTGGTGCAACTTGGAGTTCAATTAAAACACCCATTTCGTCGACTTTACGCTCGACTTGGACTTGATCTGGATTGTCGACAATAGCCTTTACGACGTACTCGACAAAATTCTTATCATTATCACCCATTTTCGTATCCTCCATAGAACTTAATAAGTATAGTATCAGGAATCATTTCCTGAGCCAGGTCGAAGGATTACTTTAATGTAACGCTTCGACTTCACTCAGCGAATAATTATTCTTTCTTATCCTTGAGCTTTTCGGAAGCATCTTCGGATTTTTCTTCAGTTGGTTCGCCTGTCCCAACAGAACCACTTTCAGCTGCCGGTTTTTCTTCATCGGGTTTGTCTTCGGCACCAACGGGGTCACTGTCAGCGTCAGGTTTTTCGGCCCCAACGGGGTCACTTTCGGCGTCTGGCTTTTCGTCAGGCTTTGGTTCTTCTTTTTTGTCTTCTGCGGTACCAACTGGTTCTTTTTCTTCAGGTTTTTCGGCCCCAACGAGATCAGTGGCAGGTGAGTCGGCTGGGGTTTCTGTAGGTACAGCTTCCTCGGCTTTTTCGGCTGAAGCTTCCGATGCTTCTACATCATCTGCTGGCTTCGCCTCGGCTTCGTCAGATTTTTCCTCGGCCTTTGATTCTTCTTTAGGCTCTTCTTTTTTGTCTTCTGCAGGAGCCTCAGCCAGCTTTTCTTCCTTAGGCTCTTTGGCAGGTGCTTCTGGTTCAGAATTTTCGGCCCCAACGGGATCAGCGGCAGGTGAGTCGGCTGGGGTTTCTGTAGGCACATCTGCAGAAGTTTCTGAAGCTGAAGCTTTAGCATCTTCGGCTGGCACAGCTACTTCATCCTTCTTTTCTTCTTGCTGTTTCTTAGGCTTCTTATTTTTTTGAATGACAGGTAAGTCGAAACCAACTCTGTTTAAGAGCTTCTTTACTGTATTACTTGGCTGAGCACCAACGGATATCCAATAACGGGCCCTGTCTTTTTTAACTTCAAGGGGTTGATCTTTGTCTGTTGGATTATAGTGCCCAACAATCTCTACAAATTTTCCATCCGTAGGCATACTATGTTCCGCTACCGTAATTCGGTACATCGGGTGATTTCGTCTACCTTTGCGGGATAATCTGATAACTAACAAATCTGTGTATTTACTGATTAACTATAAGCTCCATTAAAATAATCTAAATCCGGAAAACTGTCAATTTTTAAGGTCTAACCCACCGCTAAAAAAATCAGGGTTTCAAAAAACGCACTTTTTTGTCCCCTCCTATGTACAACTCGTTGCAAGTCGGTTTCAGGTGATATTTTTTAATATACTACATCTGTGAAAATACTGAAAAATGCGCTCCCAGAGCTGTAAAATGCTCATTTTCCCCTCTCCCCCGACTGTTTTTACAGCTCCCAGAGCTGATTTTCCTTTCCATAGGTGAAAATATTAGATATAATCAATTTTGTTATGAAAATTAAGATAAATTCGCTTTGGAATAGCCCGATTGGAACAAATCAAGATTTTGATCTTTCCCCTACCGAAATTGAACTATTCGAAGATAAAAAGGCAACTTTTTCTGGTAAAATTTCTTTAACTAAGCTCGAAGATAGCGTTTTGGGCAAAATCTCAGGAGAAGCCACAACCGATATCCCCTGCGATAGATGTCTTACAGAAATTACCTTAAACTCCCCTATTTCGTTAGGTATCGAATTTACTCCAAAGGCAACTGACGAAGAAAATGTTTGGCCAATAGATAAGCACTGGCAAATAGATTTAACTGAGCCCATCAGACAAGAGGCTGTAGCTTCCCTCCCCTCACCCCTACTTTGCAGTGAGGCTTGCAAGGGATTATGCCAGTCCTGCGGCAAGAATCTTAATGACAACACCTGTGAATGTGGTAAAGTTGATTATGAAGTATCAAATAAAATAGATTTACCCCATTAGAGCAAGTCCACGAAAACTAAATCTAACCAGGGTAATTCAATATTTAAACAACATCATATAATTTATATAAATATAACACCGCTACGATTGCCTACGGCAATCTAGCTCTAACGGGGTAAAAATGGCAGCACAACCAAAACAAAAAATCAGTAAGGTTAGGTCTAAAACCAGAAGAGCTCACCGCGCAAAAAAGTTACCGCGTCTTTCAGCTTGCCCACAGTGTAAGCACTTCAAACCAAGCCACATTGCTTGCCCAGAATGTGGATATTATGGTGGAAAGAAAATTTTAACTACCGGTACCGACAAAAAAATTGCTAAACAACTACAAACTACCAAGAAAAAGACTACAGAAAGCAAGAAGAAAGAATCTACGCCAGAAAAGAAAAAAGCTGCCGAGACTATTAAAACTTCAACTAAAAAAACTACCAAAAAATCTGAAACAAAAGCTACAAAGCCTAAAAAGAAATAGTTATGGCTTCAAACCGCCACTTTGCACGAATCGTTGTGATGCAATCACTGTATGAAGTCCTCCAACGCGGGGATGATCTAACAGAAGTAATTGATCGTCATCTAAAAAATCATGAATTCGACGAAAATAATACCAAGTTTATTCATAAACTAGGTAGTGGTGTTATCGATCACATGAAAGAGATCGACGAAGTTATTACCATTTCTGCCCCAGAGTGGCCTATAAACCAAATTGCTCAGGTAGATCTTTCGATCCTACGCCTGGCAATTTTTGAATTATTATTCGACGACGAAGTACCACCAAAAGCCGTTATCAACGAAGCAGTGGAACTTGGTAAAGCCTACGGTGGTGAGAATACATCTAAATTTGTAAACGGAGTTTTGGGAACAGTGTTTAGAAACTCTGGTAAATACGACGAAAAAACAGATAGTAAACCTCGTCCTAAAAAAGAAACTAAAGACAAAAAAGAATAATATCTGTTTGCTGAACAAATTCGAGGCGTTACGCATTGTTATCCTTCGACTTTGCTCAGGAAATATCTAATAATTAATTATGAAAGATATATCTGAGCTTGCAGAAAAATTAGAGTTAACCAGTTTTAATAATTTAGAACTACTCGAGCAGTCCATGGTGCATCGTTCTTATATTAACGAGCACGAATTTAAACTTGGGCACAACGAAAGGCTCGAGTTTTTAGGCGACGCCGTACTAGAGCTGGTTGTTTCGAAAGATCTTTACGAAAAATTCCCAGACAAACCCGAAGGCCAACTAACATCCATTCGCGCAGCCCTCGTGCGTAAAGAAACACTTGGCGAAGTTGCCGACGAACTACAACTACACGAATATCTTAAACTCTCCCGTGGCGAAGCCAAAAGCGCCAGCAATCAAATGGCTATTTTGTCTAATTCCGTAGAAGCTTTAATTGGTTCCATTTACTTAGACCAAGACTTAGAAGTAGCTCAAAACTTTATAGAAAAATATATTTTATCTAAAACCAAAAGAGTGCTCGAAAGCGGTGAGCATATAGACGCCAAGAGCCAATTCCAAGAACTTGCGCAAAAGAAGGATCGCAGTACCCCAAGCTATAAAGTTATGTCCGAAAGCGGACCAGACCATAACAAAATTTTTGAGGTTGCTGCCCTTATAAATGACAAAGAGATTGCTCGAGGCTCCGGAAACTCCAAACAAGCTGCCGAAATGGCTGCCGCCACCGCCGCCCTCGAAAAATACGATAAGTAAATTGCACTTTAGCCTAACTGTGCTCCGTACCCTCTGGGTACGGAGTTTTTACTTTGTTAAACTAAACGGCTCATCCAATGAGCCGTTTGTTTTAGGACTGTTTTTTTGTTCTTTTCTGGATTCCCGATCAAGTCCGAGGATGACAAAATGTAACCTCTCGACTATCTGCTTACCGGCAGGCAGGCGCTCGGGGAGTAAGAGGGAAAGATACAGCCGTTTAGGTTTTATTGTTCGAGCGGAGCGAGAACTATTACATTAAAGTTAACTTCTCACTTCGTTCGAAGAATATGTTGATTTTGCTCTTGAAGTTTTGGTGATAGGCACTCTTAAAATTATTG
>JAYEGB010000022.1:0-4096 GCA_034658875.1 Patescibacteria group bacterium
CCCTCGACTACGCTCGGGGAATAAGTAAGTAGCCCCTCGACTACGCTCGGGGAATAGGTAAGATGGTAGCCCCTCGACTACGCTCGGGGAATAAGTAAGTAGCCCCTCGACTACGCTCGGGGAATAAGTAAGTAGCCCCTCGACCTTGCTCGGGGAATACAGAAAACGAAGAATTAATCATGATAAAAATACTTTGATAAGTTCTTTAGCCTCTGAAAAATCTTTGATCCAATTTATGCGCTTGTCGGCTCTAAACCAGGTGAGCTGTCTTTTTGCATAGTTTCGTGAAAGTTTTTGCATTTCAGAAATAGCTTCTGGGAGTGAAATAATACCTTCCAAGTAATCTTTGATCTGAATATACCCAAGTGCTGACAGAGAAGACAGGGTGAAATCATAACCTTTCGAAATTAGTTTTTTGGTTTCGTCTATCAGACCGTTCTCCACCATTTCCTCTGTCTTTTTATTGATGCGATCATAAAGCTCTTCTCTTGGCACATCAATACCGATTTGCAAAAAATCATAGGGGAGTGGATCTTGCTGAACAGTTTTTTTAAAATCGTAATTATCGACTACCGCTTTTATGTACAAACCAGTGCCACCCACAATAAACGGAATTATCTTAGTGTCGTTTTTTTGATTCTGTATATGAATGCCTAGCATTATCCCTCGAGCCATTTTTTGGTACTTGGCTGCAGTGAATCGATCTGTAATATCGGAAATATCCACCATGTAATGTGTAATGCCCTGCATCTCTTCTGGTTTAATCTTGGCTGTTGCAATATTTAGGTCATTATAGATTTGTCTAGAATCGGCAGAAATAATAACTCCATTAAATTTTTTGGCTAACATCAAAGACAGCTTGGTCTTACCCGAGGAGGTTGGCCCCGCAATAACAACGGCTTTCGATTTATTTTTTGACATTTTTCTTTTTACTTCCAAGCTTCGCGATTAACCGAACTCCGGTTCGGTTGTCTTGTCCAAAAGATCGTTGTCTTTTTTTGTCACGCTTACTAGCGTGTCTATCGGCAGCTTCGTTTTGGTCTGTAATTTTTTTACCCATAACTATCTCTTAATTGGGTTTTTGAATTTCTTGATTAGCTTTACTCCGTCTTCAAGTGAAAGGGTGCTTTGTTCATTGGTTGCAACGGTGCGAATTGCCACCGAATTATTCTCTTTTTCTTTATCTCCGATAACCACAATATACGGAACTTTTTTTAGTTCGGCTTCGCGGATTTTTTTACCCAAGGTTTCGTTTCTGTCATCTACCTCAACTCGAAGTTTAGCCTTCTCTAAGCTTTTCGAAACCTGGTTTGCATATTCGATATGATCTTGGCCAATCGATAAAATTATAGCTTGGATAGGGGCAAGCCAGAGTGGCATACGACCACCGTAATGTTCTATCAAAATACCAATAAATCTCTCTAAGCTTCCAAGGATTGCTCGGTGAATTAGCACAGGGTTTTGTTTGTCTCCGTTGCTGTCTATATAAGTAGCCCCAAGTCGCTCTGGCATAGAAAAGTCTAGCTGAATGGTTCCGAGCTGCCAGGTACGGCCAATGGCATCTTCTATATGGAAGTCGAATTTAGGTCCGTAAAATGCACCAGCACCTTCATTAATTGATAATTTGAGTTTTTGCTCCTTGGCAACTTCTTCCATTATTTTTTCAGACTTTTCCCATAGCTCGTCAGAGCCAATGGCTTTTTCTGGGCGAGTTGAGAGCTCGATTTTATATTTGGTAAACCCAAAGGTTTTGTAAACTTCCTTTAGAGTATCAAGCAAATTCTTTATTTCGTCCTTTATTTGTTCTGGGGTGCAAAAGGAGTGGGCATCGTCTTGTACGAAAGAGCGGACTCTAAAGAGTCCATGCAAAACACCAGAAAGCTCGTGTCTATGCACCAAACCAAACTCAGCCATACGAAGTGGTAGGTCTCTATATGAATGTAGACTGTCTTTAAAGATAAGCACACTGCCTGGGCAGTTCATTGGCTTTATGGCATAGTTTCTCTCGTCAACCGACGTGAAATACATATTTTCTTTGTAGTTGTCCCAGTGGCCGGATTTATGCCAGAGTTCTTCATTTAGAATTATCGGAGTTTCAACCTCTTGATAATTGTTCTTAGCCAATACCTGACGCATATATTGTATGACTTGCTTGGTAATAAATTTACCTTTAGGATGCCAAAATACAAAACCTGGTCCCTCTGGTTGGAATGAGAATAAATCTAATTGCTCGCCAAGTAGGCGATGATCGCGCTTTTTAGCTTCTTCTAATCTTTTTAGATATTCATCTAATTTTTCCTGGGTTTCAAAAGCCGTTCCGTAAATGCGAGTTAGCTGAGGTTTGTTTTCGTCACCACGCCAATAGGCGCCAGCAATAGACAAAAGTTTTACTACCCCAATATCTTTTGTTGAATTCACATGCGGTCCCTCACATAGGTCGGTAAAATCACCGATGGTGTAGTAGCTTACTTTGGTTTTGCCTTCTGCCTTTAAATCTTGAATTAACTCTATTTTATAATCTTGGCTTTCATTTCTAGCTTTTTCGATAGCCGCATCTATGGGTAGTTCGCTTTTAGATATATCTAAATCTCGAGCAATAATCCCACGAATCTTTTTCTCTAACTTAGGCAAATCCTCTGGGCTAATTGGGTTAGGCAAATCAAAGTCGTAATAAAAGCCATCTTCAGTGGCAGGGCCAACACCAAGCTTGCTCCCAGGGCACATATCTAAAACTGCAGCGGCTAAAGTGTGTGAAGCCGAGTGCCTAAGTGTTGAAAGCTTGGAATGCTTATCGTTTTTTGTTTTACGTGCCTGTTTGGCCATAAGTTTATTTTACTCATCTATTTTATGAGATTTTCTGCTTTCTGGCTATGTTTTGTGGTATAACTAGGCTACTTATGGAAAGATTAAATAAATACATTGCCAGGTGTGGGGTATGCTCACGGCGTGAAGCAGATGATCTTATTGAGGCGGGCAAAATTAAGGTTAATGGCAAAATCACTAGCACGCTTGGCATCAAAATAGACCCCGATAACGATACGGTTCAGCTTAAGGGTAAAACTATAGAGCCAGACAAAAAACTGCTCTTTGCTTTTTATAAACCAAAGGGTGTTACCTCTACGCTGCGAGATTATCATGCCAGAAAAACCATCACCGACTATTTTAAGGGTATCGATAGAGTTTATCCCGTAGGAAGGTTAGATAAGGAAAGTGAGGGGCTAATGATAGTAACCAATGACGGCGATTTAGCAAACGAACTTATGCATCCAAAATATAATCACGAGAAAGAATACGAGGTCTTGCTTTCCGGATATTCCGACAGAAATTTATCTAAGTTTCAAGAAAAATATGAAGTTGGCGGCAAAACAATCCAACCAATGGAATATAAGATTCTTGAAACCTTTAGTGGTAACAACTGGCTTGTAAGCTTGATCCTAAGAGAAGGTAAAAAACGCCAGATTCGTGAGGTAGCTGACTATTTGGGCTATAAAATAAAGAAGCTAAAAAGAGTTCGGATAGATGATCTAAAACTTTCGGATTTAAACTTGTCTCCGGGTCAATTTAAACCAATCGACTCCAAAATATTCCATAAATAACAAACGGCTCATCTTTCCCTCTTACTCCCCGAGCGCCTGCCTGCCGGTAGGCAGGTAGTCGAGGGGTTACATTTTGTCATTCCGGGCCCCGATCCGGGATCCAGAAAAGAACAAAAAAACAGTCCTAAAACAAACGGCTCACGCAATGAGCCGTTTAAAGATTCTTATTGTTCGAGTACTATCGAGAACTACTTTATCTTTACTATCCGAGTATAATCGAGGACTACAAACCTAATTAGTTCTCACTCCGCCATCCGCCAGAAAGCCTTTCAAAATCCTCTTTTTTATTGTTCGAGTACTATCGAGAACTACTTTATCTTTACTATCCGCCTGCCCGTTTCATAGCTTTAGCGAAAGAGGGCCCAGAATCTTATGAATTAATCTATAAGATCCTTCGACAAGCTCAGGATGACAATGGTGAGGCTCAGGATCTTCTTTTTAGATCCTGAAATAAATTCAGCATGACGCGAAAGGATCTTATAAAAAATTGGAGGTCAAAC
>JAYEGB010000023.1:0-4061 GCA_034658875.1 Patescibacteria group bacterium
AAATAGACAAGATCTTAGCCCCCATTGAGCAATTTCTTAGTCTTATGGAAAACATAGATTTTGCTCATGCCGGACCAAGTCTAAGTCTTCCCAAATTGCCAGAAAAAATAAATTCAACTCCCGTACCTGGGCTTGAAAAACCTAAGGAAAATATAGTAAATGATGTTGCCATGCCAACAATCGACAAATCTACCGAAAATACCGTAATCGAACAAATTAAAAGATTCACCGGCTATTCAAGGTGGGAAGAGTTTAAGGAAAATTTCAAAAATAATATGGGTAGTGGCGAGTGCATGGTAAAAATATCAGACTTTTGTTTAGTCCGCTGGTAATTTTACGATTTTGCTATAACCAAACCCCAAACTTCTTTTGCACCCAGACGCTTTAAGGCATCGGCACAAGCGTTTATTGTTGCGCCGGTTGTAATTACATCGTCGATAATCAAAATAGTTCTGCCCTGTATAGCGCTTGCATGCCTCAAATTAACCTCAAAGCTATTTTGTAGGTTTTTTAGTCGATCTTTTCTAGATAAACCGACCTGCGCTTTGGTTGGCTTTGTTTTAATAAGTAAATTTTCTATATAAGTTCCTGAAATTTTTTGTGTTACCACACTAGCAAGCAATGCAGAATGATTAAAGCCCCTCTGCCACCTTTTTTTAAAGTGTAGTGGTACCGAAGTTATAATTAAATCCTCGCAACTATACGATTTTATAATGTTGATCAAAATATCCCCAAGATCATACGATAGCACCCGCACTCGACCATACTTATACTTGTGTAAAATTTTTCTTAAAATCCCCTCTCGCCAGACACACCCAACAAAGCATCGGCTAAATTTAAATTTGTACCGACATCTTTTACAAATTTTAAAGTCTTCGGTTAATCGACCGCACCCAAAACAAATCGAAGTTTTTATTGGCTTAAGCTGTGCCTTGCAACCATCACAAAACCATTTGCCTCCTCTGTTGCAACTGGCACATTTTGGTGGGAAAAACAAATCCCAAACTGATTTTTGAAACAACTTTATTTTAGACCAACCCAACATTTACACCAGTGTAGAAATACTGCAAAATCTGCTCGGCTGTTTGACCTGCTTTGGCCATATTGTAAGCACTCCACTGAGCCAACCCTACACCATGACCCCAACCACGACCCGACAAATTAAAGTCTGGAGCATTACTTACTCCGCTCTTCTGAACATCAAAAACCAAACTTTTGACATAACTACCATCCATAATTGCGTCAAATGTAAGCGCATTCATGGTCGCTCTCTTGCCAGAACTAGTTACCAGTGAAACTGTCTTAAGTCGCCCCGAAGGATAGCGCTGATCAATAACAATATCAACAACTGTTTCGGATTGAGCCCCAGCATCTACCAATTGATCAACAAATAGTTCATAAATTTGTCTTTGTGTAAAAGCTGCGTCCCACAAAAGTGGTTTAGCATAGGGATCGCTCTTACCCTTTAAATACGGAATAGCACGAGCTGGATCACCCCTACCCCAAACATTCTCTACATTTTCAGTTGCACCGCCACTGTCCGAGAAATAATAGGCCAAAATAGGTTCATTCCCATACTTAATTATTTTCCCACTAGTTGCCATAACTGCCTGAGCAATGCCTGGACGAGCCAATTCGTAATTATAACCATAATAAACTTGATCACGAGTATCGTCATAGATATCAAAAATGTCTGCCTTTGGCTCAAACATCCTTCTGGTAGCAAAAGTTCTGGCCGCAATCACTTGAGCATTCCTTGCTTCCATTGGCCAGCTGTCTGGTACCTCGGCCAAACCTTTAAGATAGTCTTCAAGCTCTAATTCGTTCACCATCCAAACATTTCCACTCCACGAAGACCGTCTTACGTTGATAATTCCTCTGAATTGATTATAGATTGTGCTAACTTTTGGATTATTTACCGTCAAAATAGAGTTTCTGAGAGGAATTAATTTAACCCAATCGTTAATATCGTAAGTACTACCGGCCACACTTAATATATATCCATCAGTTTTTGGAGTAACAATTACCGGAGATGAATTATCTACCCT
This sequence comes from Patescibacteria group bacterium, assembly GCA_034658875.1. Lineage (GTDB taxonomy): Bacteria > Patescibacteriota > Kazan-3B-28 > Kazan-3B-28 > UBA10110 > JAYEGB01. The sequence continues at coordinate 2,049 of JAYEGB010000023.1, forward strand.
TAATACCAAGTCTTTGTTAGAACCCTTCCTTACAACCAACCCACCCGAACTAGCTATCGTCACGAAATCGGTGGTGGAGCTAAGACCAACTTCGATTGGATTTACCAAAACCAATTCTTCATTAACTGTGATCTCCCAGTAAATACCTAGATCCGGAAACCAAGTTACATTTTCGGCTACTAGTCTAAAATATTCTTTATAGGTGGCGATATTATCTGGTGCTTTTATAGTAAAACTAAACCTTCCTGTCTCCCCTGGTGCAATTTCTTTATCGGCTACTGCTGCTCGATTTGTACTAAGCCAGGTTGGTGAATAAAAATCGCTTTGTCTATCTAGGGTTCTACTGGTACCAAGCTTTACAGCATTGTCTCTAGTGTTTTTCCAAATTACATTTCCGGTATTCCGCAGCTCTACCCACACTGTTTCTTCACCACCAGGGGTTAAAACTGGCGATGGTGACTGATTTACCCACTGCAACTCATAAATTGCCGGCTCAACCTCTAAATTAACTGCAAATTTTGTACCAGGAATCCAAGCCATCCCCTCGGCCACTAATTGAAAATTCTCCTGATACTTTCCTATTTCATTAGGAGCCTGGATCATAAAATTATATTCTGCCGTCGCACCGATTGGTGTTGGCATGCCAGTTATAACTACCCGGTTACCAGAAAGCCAACTTATATGTTTAAGAGGACTTGTTCTATCAAACGGATCGACAGTCCCAATTTTTACAGCATTGATACCAGTATTTTGCCAATCTACTTCACTATTGTTTTGGAATTTAACCTTTATTTCAGCTGTTTCACCAACTTTTAGTTTTAATGCCTGTGGCTGCTGAATTACTGCCCCCGAAAAACTCAGCGGCAAAATATTTATTTCAATATAAAACTCAAAATCTTCAAACCAAGTTATCCCCTCGGCCACCAAGCTAAAATATTCACGATATTTGCCAGCCGGGCCACCTGCCCTGGCTACAAAATTAAATCTTCCGGTTTGACCAGGCAAAACCACTGTGTCGGCACTAGTTATTCGATTGATATCTATCCAAGACTCGTCATGGTAAAAACTATCCCTATCTCTTTGTCTTGTTGTAGCAACTTTTACGGCATTTGGGCCAGCACTCTCCCACGCAACTGATCCAGTGTTTTGCAAATCTACCCACATGGAAACCGTTTCGCCTTGCTTTACCGACATACCCTCAAGTTGGTTTACCCATTTTGCAGCATAATCAAAACTAGCTGCTGAAACAGTTTGGTTACTTGGCAAAAAAGAAGCTAACAAAATTAAAGTTAACCCCCAAAAATGTAATCGATAATTATTCTTAACTATTTTCACAGTATCACCATTATAGTAAAAACATTTTTTTATGCCAAAAAGTAAGTCTATGCATTATAAAATACCTAAATGGTCGGTATAATTTAAGGTAGCATGCAATCAATACATATAAAAAAAGAGATTGACGAAGCGTCGCCAGAGATTGACGATATATATTCGGATGACGCAGAATCATTTGAGCTCCCTATCGACATCGCTCGCCATGCCGATAAATTAATTATTGTTGTACCAATGGTTGGCGCAAAATCAGACGATATTAACCTTACCATTAATAACGAGATACTTTATATATATAAAGCCGCCAGAAACCCTATAGAAAATGTCGACAATCATTACTTAAAGGAGTGTCATTGGGGCGAATTAGCCAGAGAAGTAGAACTCCCAACCCAAATCGACCCTTCCACTTCACAAGCAGAATTAAAAAATGGAATTTTAAAAATAGTTTTGCCAATTACAAAAGCAAAAACCCGCATTATAAAGGTTCGGTAAACCAAAACAAAAACTCCTAAATGATATACTACAAATAGCTTATAAAAAATAAACATTATTAATTTTTTACTATGAAAATACGCAATATATTTCTTTTATTTACAGCATTTTTAATTTTGACTGCACCATCTTGTAGCCCAAACATCCCCGGTGTAACCAACCCAGAAAATGTAATTACTTTCCCTACAG
>JAYEGB010000024.1:0-15854 GCA_034658875.1 Patescibacteria group bacterium
CTCGGTTACATCGCTGAAAATGTTTGCAGTAGTATTATCATAAGCTTCCACTGCGGCTCCAGGTAAAGCAACAGAAGAAGTGTCTTGAACTAAAACGTCGACATACCATTCAACATCGAGCTCTGAATCATCATCAGTGAAATCTATGCTTCCTGTGTAAGTTGTGTTCACGAAGCGTGCTTTGACATAACTGTTTACAGGGAGGTCTTCAATTAAAACTGTGTTATCAAAAGTGCTTTCACCAACCACTAAACCATTAAGAAATCCACGCAAATAAAATGCTCTATCATTATCATGCCAAGTTTCATTCCAGATTGTTATTGAATAAACAGAACCCCACGCGTTTATGCCTGTGCCAGAATATGAGATATTGTTGCTGTGTGAAGAATAATATTTGCCACCGCTTAAAGCTATTGCCTGATTTGTGATATTATAAAATGTATTATTAATTGATGAAGCGTAATCTCCTCCGATATACACCACTGCTGGAAAGTTTTGCACAAAACAATTTTTTAATGTAAGACCATCATATGCACCATCATTTATAAAAGGACTTCCAGCACCAGAACTAACACGAATAACAGTATAACCATCACAGTCAATGGTTATATCATCGGCACCAATAACAAAACAATAACCAGAAGTGGAAACGTTTAAATCTGCTTCAAGTGTAACGTCTTCGGTAATAGTGCCACAAACGCTTCTAGTTGTACACGGGTATTCGTCGTAAATCTCACCGAAAATACTAGCATTATTGGTGTAAGTCGTTGAATTGCTATAAGGGTGTTGGGCGCCCCAAGTGCCCACTTCACAACCCATTGAACCAATCTGCGTATCAATGTTTCTTGTCGTTGTAACATAAATCTCTAAATCGCCGACATCCGAATAATAATTTTGTTCCAAAACAGTATTGCTACAACCCGAGCACACCACGTGACCGACAGCAGTTGAATTTAAGTCGCTGAAATCATTGAATTGAAGCGTTAAGTTTTGCCCAGAAGTCCAAATGCTCGAACCTTTATCTATGCCAGTGTTAATGAACGTATTGTTGATAATTGAAAAATTGTTTCCAATAGTATCTTCTAACCTGAATGCTATGCTCATGTTTTCAAATTCGTAATTAGCGAAATAAGAGTCAGTTAAGTTTCCAGCGAACAAGAATCCTATGTCACCATTTTGAATTTTTAAATTACCATTAGGGTTTTGCTGTTTGTCTTCTAAATCATAACCCCATAACATTGTTCTATAATCAGAATCAGTTGAATGAGTTCCCCTTGAATTTCCACCGTCAAAAATAGTCGGACCTTCAAGCGACATTGCATAACCTGTTCCAGGATTCTTCAAAACAGAATCATCTAACATGCTAATCATTTGGTGAGTTCCAGAGCAAACGTGCAAATCGCTTTCTAATTCTAAGCTTCCTTTTGTCCCATCATAATGACCATAAGCACTCCAACAACCAACGGTGAGATTATCGGGCGTGTAATTAACAAATGATTCAGTCATGAAATCGTTTTGAACTTCACAGTAAACAGTTGCTTCGCCATAATTCTTCATTCTGTGATGGAATGTTAAAGCGTTACCTGAATACTCGTAACACTCTTCTCCGCTTTCCCCGTTTTCACAGAAAACAACTTTTTTTGTTGTGAAAGGAATATTGCTTGTGTAAGTCCAATTAATTCTTGCTAATTGGTATTGACCTGTTTCGCTCGCATTATTCCAACCTATTTCAACACTACAATTAGCTGTGGAAACACCTTTAACATAATAATACTCTGATTCATTCTTAGACTCATAATTGGGGTGGGAAGCGTTGAAGAAAGCAGTGTAATTAACTCCTTCACTATTTTGAGTTGTCGCCATTTGGTCTTGTGAAGTGTTGTAAATATCATAATACAATTCGTTTGTGGCGTTGTAAGTCATGTTGCTAATTTGATTCCAATACTTCAAGTACATTACTGGAGCGTAATCACCTATTTCGTCCCAAGAATAATGGGTGTCATTATGCCACGAACCCCGAGCGTAAACATCGCTTTCAGTCCAAGAGTCGTCGCTTACGGCGTACATCCAATAACTACTATCAATGCCTTGTGCAATTTCTGTTAAAGTGTGTGAATCATTGTGGAAGAAAAAGTGTGCCAGTGTACCGTTGAAATGGTTGCCCCCACCTATGTTCGCAGTATCGCTGCCGAAAAATCCTTGGCTAATCGCACTTAAATTATTTGCTTCTGCAACAGTTTGTTCATCTACATCGTCTCCGTCAAGAATTAAGTGAATTATCTCGTTTTCTGTGTCCCTAACACAGCAAGCGTGATGCCAAACAGTATCATTAATTGGTTCGTTAGTTGTTCCTGCAACGACTACTCCTCCTTCGTCTGTCCTAATTCTGCACTGAACGTTGTGCCCTGTTGTAGCACCAGTGTTGGGAGTCAAACTTAAACGTAAATGGTTGCTAAACGAAAACAATCTTTCATGGTTAGAATAACTCATGTCGTCTCGTTTGAAGAAAACGCAAGCAGTTAAATCGCTTTGCTCTAACCCGTCAAACATTGAAACATTTTTCATTATTGCGTACTCCGCGTTATCAGCATTAAAGTGTAAGTAGTCTCCGTCGGCACTATAATCACTGTCGCCGTAAAACTCTAAATAATTGTCGTTGTTGTAAAAAGTAGTATAATTGCCGTTGTCGGGATAACTCATTTCTGAATAAGGCATGAATTTTTTTAATTGTTTGTTGTAAACATTTTCTACTTCGCTTGTTGAAAGACTCCTGTCGAACAATGCTATTTCGTCCATTTTTCCTTCAAAGGGATAACTACTAGAAGAAAAATACAATGGGTCGCTAACCAATTCAGTGTTGGTGGTGTAAGTGTCACTTGTGTCTAATTCTCCGTCAATATAAAAGTACCTACCCGAAGAATTCTTAATGAAGGCAACGTGATGCCATTCTTCGCTAGGAACAGCACTTCCTGCTAAACTGTTGCCATTCGTTACAAAATAAGTGGCACTTGTGTCTCCCCAAGTAGCATATGACTCATAGTATACTCCTTTGGTAATCCAATCTGGTTGGTCGGATGGGTTTTCTTGGTAAATCCAAAACATTAATGTCATTTCAGTCTGCAAGTCCAACGAAGAATCGTCAGCTACATCAATTCGAGTTCCGCTGTCACCATCCCAATACAATGATTTATCAACTTGTCCGCCTTGGGAATATGCGAGTGTTCCTTGGGCAGTTCCTGTGTGCCCATTACCAGAATAATCTACAATGTTGCCACTTGATTCATTTAATGAAAATAACAAAACATTGCCAGTCATGTTTATGCCTGAGTCATCAGAATCGTCTTCTTGGTTGTCAGGATAAGGGGTTTGGAACAAACTTGTTGAACTGAAATTGTATGCTGATTTTGTTTCGTTGTAATTAGGAGGCAGCCATATACTCGAAATACTCCATCCGGTTGCATTGATTTCAAAGTCGTCGTAAGTTGAGAAATGAACCGAGAAGTTTTGTTGACCTTCTTGTATGCCTGCAACACTGTTATAAGCATCGGTTATGTCAATGTCTAACCTCGTCCAATTATTATAATTAATTATGGTTTTGTTCAAATCAGTTACATTAGCCAAAGTGCAATTATTGTAGTTGGCAGTTCGATTATAATAGAACGGCGTGTTATCCATCACTTCGTCTGCGTAAGTTCCGTTACAAACCATCGTCCTGAATTGAGTTGCAGTCGAACCAGCTTTCAACCAAATACTCGTCCACATTTGCTTTGTTTCCTGCGGGAATTGCCATGAACCAAAACGAATGTGTGCTCGGGTAGTGTTAGTTATTTTATAAGTGTTGCTGAAATTAATGTCGTTGTCAGAAATGTTTTGAACATTATGGTAACCAATTATTTTACCTTGTTCGTCGTTGGTGGTGGTGTACTCACCAGCAAACCAATCATTCGTGTCAAAAGTTTCGTGAGTAATTGTTGCTCCTAAAATCGGGTCGTTGTCACTGTTCGTGTAATTACAATAAACATACCTCAAATTCGTTGGCTCCTGATAAATTGGGTCAAACCAGCAATCCAAATCATTAGTAGTCAAAAGAGTTACACTAGCAGTTGTGTTTGTTTGACCAGCTAACACTAACGCTGTAAAAAATAACAAACCAAACAACAACTTCTTATTCATTAAAATCACCTAAATTACTGATTAACTCTTCCTTTTCTTGTTTCTTTTTTTTGCGGTAATAATATGTCCCTGCAATCCCTGTCGCAAGAATTAAACCAATACCCGAATAAGTCAACCAATCAAAGCTTACTTTTTCAATGTCATCGATAAGAATCGGTTCATCAACAACTTCAGTAATCGTAAAACTTTCAGGAATTGGTTCGCCTGCGTGCGGAGGCACTAAAGGTTTTTCCACTACGCTATCAATGTTTTCTTCCGAAGGAATAACAGGGTCACGAACGCCTTTCAAATCCGCGACAAAAGGAGTTTCAACTCCATCCTTAGTTACCCGAATCGTGACAATTTTGTTCATACAAGCTTTAACCTTGATGTCTCCTATTTTTTCTTTGCAAGGGCAAACAGTTATGCTCGTTTTGAAACTTGTTACATTTGTTGGGATCATAACTGTGAAAGGTACTTTGGTATTACCATTTAAATAAATTCTTTCTTTCTCTAAAACCACATACGGAGAATTGCTTGAAACTAAATCACAGTGACCAGTGTCAACTAAAATTAAAGCATCTGAAAAAGTTTGAGTGGATAATTGTTCCATTGTGATATCAACAGGAATCGTTGAAGGAGCTGCGAAAATCATTCCTAAGAAGAATGTCATAAAAATTATTTGTTTCAAGGACAAGTTGCTAACACCTCAATATCGACATAAAACTCGTTGCCCGTCATACCTGTTGGCATGGCGAGACCATTATAAATAGTCATGCTTGTTTTCGGACTCAAAGCACTAATTGACGCAAACGAATCAGTATAATCTGTTCCATCCCCGTAAGTGAACGGACTCGTGGACCATTCCATGTAACCTGTTGAATACCCGTGGCTCACAGGATAAAAGTTGGAGCTATTGGTTCGAGTTTGAATTGGGATTGTGAAACTGACACTGCCATTATTGGTTAACACAAACTCTGTGTTCACCGCTCCAGTGTTCTCGCCCCACAACAAAGTGTTGAATGAGAATTCTGTGATGTCGACTAATAATTCACAGAAACCAGGAGGTGTCCCACCAATCTTTGCAGGGACTTCGTCTTTACAACTGCCATCCCAAAAACTTGTTGGAGCATTAGTGCCATTCATTGGAATGCCACCAACTACACCTTCGATTGCATCAGCCCAACCATCACCGTCATTATCGTACATATGCTCACCAATATTGGTATAATAATTTCCAGTTGTTTGATTCAATGAAAAAGAAGTACCTGAACAATCAATATATTCAGCAGTGTTCTCAAAATAATTGTGTTGGAAATAATTTTGTCCCGAACCAAATTTCAAACCGCTACTTGAACCCAATGTATTGTTGTAAAAATAATTATTACTGCCGTCACCAATGAAGTAAATGTCTTGTCGTGGATTGTTGTAAAATGAATTGTTAATTATTGTGTTTTCTGTTATGCCATTAGAATTAAACAATAACCCATCGTATCCTTGATTATGAGCAACATTGAATGAAATATTGCTGTTAGTCATGGCGTGGCGAATATAAAATCCACGATAATTGTTATAAGACGCATTATTGTATGAAATGTTCATGTAGTCGCCTGTTCCAAGGTGAGTGTCTAACCCTTCCCAATAATTACTGTAAAAAGTGTTATTGTAAATTGTTGAATAATCTGTTGCATATTGTACCAATAAGCCAATTTGAAAATCTCGAATAAAACAATTGCTTATGTTTACCCACGCATCATTATAATGCCAAATGCCATAACCTGTTGTGCCTACACCAATCAAATGATAATTATTGCAATTAATATTTACAGGTGCATAAGTTGTGATGCAATTTCCTCCATCAGAATATAAATCTTCTGTAAGAGCCATATCATCAATAATTGCCCCTGGACATTGAGCCAAATAAATAATGATTGGGTTGCTATAATCATAATTCTCTGTAATATTGTAAAAGTTTGTTGTATTGTCGTTGTGTGCTCCCCACGCACTTGTGTTGAAGTAATGGTCGCTCGAAAACACTTGCGTTGTGCCACCACTCGTGACATTGTATTCTGTTAAGTTGAATAAACCAGCGTAACCTGTGGAATTAGTTGTGGTGTTAAGCACAGTGACATTGTATTTGTTTGTGGCGTTCACCATCCAGTCAGCAAATGGTTGGAAGTCTCCGCGCAACGCTTGAACCCAAGCCTTCCATTTTACGGTTGCATTACCATTATCATTATTTATTTGTCCATCTGTAATCGTGGTGTTTACAAAATCTACCCAAGAATAATCGATATCAATAAATGCACCTTCTGAATTTTCTTCTTCAATTAAACAATTCTCAAAAATGTTTGTTTTGTAAGAAGGCATTGTATTAGCATCAAATTGAACATTAATTGTATCATCGTCACATCGCGAATAATTTGATTGATAATCATGAAAACCATAAATGCTGGTGTTACTAGTTCCACCATCTTCCACATCAATATGCAATGAATATGTACAATTACAATCTACTTGATTATTACCAAATGAAGCATCCCTGAACGTTGATTGATACGTACTTGTACCATCATCTGCATCCTGTTCAAATTTGAAACCGCTTGAATTAAAGTAATTGTTGCCCCACACAAATAAATCGCTTGAATCCATTCCGTAACCACCTAAACTTGCCGTTGGTCCCTTCGTGTCTAAATAGAAACAATAACGATTATCGCCCAAATCTTGGCAAGTATTTCCTTGAAGAATTGTTCCGTTGAATGGGGTGAACATCGTTGTTGAAGAATCACTTGAATAATCAACATCAAAGTGGACTCCGTAAGAATCACTTGAATCAGGGTAACCTTCAAACGTATTATAAGAAATATTAATGGCTCCAACATAATCTTGGTCTTCAACAGCATCCAAATCAAAGAAAATTCCTTTCGTGAAGTTCTCAAAATTGTTATTGTGGATAGACACATTTGTTGTGTTGATTTTTCCAGTTGCATCGTCCATGAATTTGATTGCAGTGAAGTATTGTTGTCCTAAACCGCTAAACGTCATGCCGTCATTATCTGAAAAATTACTATAAGAAATATTCAAATCGTTAGTATTTTCAACCAAAATCATTGCAGGTAATGGGTTTGGAGACAACGGTCCACTACCGTACGAGAAATTATAATTAGAAATGATTGTGCCTGTTGCACTCAGCAATTCAATCATGTAAGTGTTAGTCGTGCCATAACCATCAGAACCATAACATGTTCCATTAATGAATGTATTGTTGAATCCATTATCTCCGTCACCATCAACAAGTATGCATCTGCTAGAAATTTGGTCGTCGACTGAAATTGTTAAGTTTTCAAAATGATTTTCTTGGATGGCAATATTAAGTCCCTCATCCTCATTCCCCAATAAATAACCATCGACAAATCGATTATCATAACCATTTCCATCCAAATTTATGCCATTTATATGGCTATAAGAAATATTAATATTTGTAAAATTGTTAGATATTGCTGTCCCGCTCATCGTAATTCCTGAAGTAGAAGCGTTATAAATTTTAAGATTATCAAAAGTATTATTACTTCCAGCAATATTTACTCCTGCATAGAAACAATGATTTAAAGTAACGTTTTCAAAAGTGTTCAAAACACTTGAAGGGAACACACCTATGCAATTCGCCAAATCGTCTTCGATTAAAATATTATAAAATTTAGAATTGTTAGATTTTTCCAACCTAATGCCATCATGTGTATCAGATATGTTTACATTATTAAGTATTGCATTATGAGAATCTTCTAATCTAATTCCCATCGAGGCATGTCCTGTGAAATTTGAATCTAAAATCTGTAAATAATAAGTGTCTCCATCAACATTATCCATATCCAAGCCATAATAGAAGTTTTTAATTTCACAATTCATTACTGTTAAATTGCTTGAATTGCTCCAAATGCCATAAGAACCACCACTAGTACCAGACGCAAAATAACCATTGCAATCAAGAGTAACGTTTTCTGCCGTTACATTAAAACAAATGGTATCTCCCAAATTTAAATTGGCATTCGTTGTTAAATCATACCAAGTGTCCTCTGCGTCTAACTCGGCACAATCATTGATGTCTACTGCAAAAACGAAGATGGTTGCTAACAAGATTATAAATAAGCTTTTCTTAATCATTAGCCATCAACCTCTATGCTTTGGAAACCTTCATTATTATGGGGTATTTCATTGAAAAAGTAGGGGGTAAACGAGTGTTTGTAGTTAGAAAATAAACTATCTTTTACATTAAACGAATAAGGAAGAAAAGTTTTAGCACTGACCAATGATAACAAAACAATTAGAAACAATAAATTTTTACTCAAACAATTAACACCGACATAATATATAACAGTTACTACTATATAAAGGTTTTGGTTAACAAAACCGAGTTTATAAAGGTTTCGTTTGCGACGAAACACTACTTTCTAAAAGTTTCTAACAACAAATTCACGACCCGAACAGGTTGAACCTCTAACCTACCACCAACCCATTCACCAACCAAAAAATCAACGAACTCCGACTCAGAAACATCACTACGACCACGAACCAACAACTTCTCCGCTTCAACCAAACTAGAAGAAACAACTATTTCGCCGTCATCAACAACGCCGACTTCACGCAAACTAAAATCACGCAAATCAAACTCTAAAACAAAAACGACCATTCCACCATCAATAACCTTATAAAAAACCTTGTCAAAACCCTCGTCCAACAAAACAGCCGTCACAGCATTAGCAGTACTACTACGCATCACACCCGACTTATAATCAGAATCATACTCACCAACCACGTCAACCAAAAAATCAATGTTCACACCCTCAACAACACTAACCTCGTTAGACTTCACAGAAACATCCTCGTTGAAAAACACGTTAACACTATGAACCGCGTTACCAACTACACCCACCACGGCAACGCTAACATCACCGAACAAAGAACCGAAACTAAACGCGCTCACACTGCCACTTAACAACACCAAAACCATTAACAAACTAACAAACTTACTCAAATTAATAACCTCCTAAACCAATACTTTTTACTGTTACTACCATAAAAATCACAAATGTGCCTTAAAACGCCTTTAAAAGCCCCCTCCTATCGCCATGGGCACAATTGACATCGCCACAATTCCGCTGTTATAAACTAGATGCGAGGAGAAAAAAATAGAAGCGTCCCTGTACTGCATTGAGAGTAATGCTCCTATGAAAAAGAATATTCCTACTCCTATTAACGTGTTTAATTGGTTAGCGTAAACCATTGAATGGTACGCCATCGATATTAACGCCGCTATTACGCTACCTACCACGCTAAACACTTGGTAGAGTGTACCATGTTTGTCTTTACCACCGAACATCGTCATAGCGTAAGCGGTGAACGTTGCTGCGACCACGATACACAAGGCTTGATTTTCTGGGAGTGCTACGCTTCCAATATATAACGCTTTCCATATTGATGGTAGGTCTTGGAAACTGTTTACGGCGGCGGCTGGTACTCCTGTGAACAATATGTTACCACTTTCAACGCCTAGTATGGCGTGTAATGGTCCTGAGTTCATTAAACTTAGTAATGCGAATAAGAATCCTAGTAACGCGCCTCCTATTAAGTGTTTCCATTTAAAGTTTTCGAACCCTATCATGTCCACGGGTATGTCGGCTAGTATAGTGTCTTTTGTTACTTTGTGTATTCTATCTGTGTTTAATAGTATTGCTGAGAATAAGCATAACCCTACGTACATTATGCTGGTGTCTTTGCTTGCGGGGAATGATAGGAAGGCGTAGAACCACATTCCTGCGGTTACGAATAATATTAAGTATAGTAATCCGTCGAAGAACGCGGAGTATCGTGAATCGTCTAACCTGAATCCTTTGTGTGTTTTATTATTCATTTCATTCCACCGTGTTTTTTTAGTAGCGTTGACAAGAATTGCACTTGTTGTCTTCGCCTTATGGGGGGGCGACGAGTTAACTGTTACCCTACAACGCTTTAATCAGTAATATTTAAAAAAAATAAGAAAGAGGAGAGTGTTTATTTTTAGTGTTTATTTTGTTTACTTTACTTGCTTAAACTACTCACTCAATGTAAATAGTACCAGTAACAGCGGCTTGACCTAGGTCAGCGTTGTCTTCGTCGACTGCACCGAATTCAATTTCGCCTGTTTCAGCGTTCTTGAAGAAAGTGATGTCGTCGAACCTAATGGTTACATTTTCGTTGACGTTTCCATCAGACTCTAAATGTAGTATTTGTTCAACAGTTGCACGATCTTTAGGTGCTCCTTCACAAATCCATGACATTTCTTCGTCAAAAGTGCCGTCGTCAATTGCGCCCGTGTACTTGTCGCATGTAGGCATTTCTGCTTTAGTCCAATCATATTCTGTAGTTGTTCCGTTGCCTTTTACACTAACCACGTAATAACCTTTTCCGTCTACGAACGGGTTGGTTACGTAAGCATCTGCGGCGTCTACTTTGATTCCTACTAAGAAATCTTGTGCGTCGTCTGCTGCCATAGTAGCTAAGTTAGTTGCACTGTTCGCGCTACTGTCTTCGTTTTTGACGTAACTGAAAGTGGGTGCACCAATTTTTGCTACTTGTTCTGTCATTTTACCGACTTCACGATTGAGTGTAATTCCACTGAATTGTTTGCTGTAGTATGTTGCGTTACCTGCATAAAATGCTTCGAATGCTACACCACGAGGTATTTCGTCATCTGCTGAGTAAGCTGAAAACGAACTGTCGCCGTCAAATTTGAAATCTACAGCACTAGCGAAAGTTACACCAGGTTTCAAATCTTCTTGTAGCACTAAGTCTAATACGTAGTGTTCTCCCGTCAACACTGTAATCGGTTGTGTAGTATCTGTACTATCTTTTTCTCCTGCGAATCCTGGCATTCCGCCCATGAATCCCATTGCAATAACTCCCATGAGTAATATTGCCATCATATGAAAGTTTTTTTCAAAAAAACCTTTTCCTTTATTTCCCAAATATATCACCTATTTTTATTAGTTCTCTAAAACTTTTACACAATGAATTCATGTTATTTAAGTGGTTGCCTTACGTGTAACTTATATTATCCCAGAACCGTGCAAAACCTTTTAACCGACCCGTTCGATTTAAAGAAAAATCGTGAGCACGGGTAATTTACACCGACACACTCTTTCCTTCGGTGTTCCAAACGCTGAAGACTTAAATTTCCCTTCATGAATCCTTTATGATAGTTTTCTTCACAGAACCCTATTACTTTAAATAAGTGAGTTTATACTATATAAACCTATCGGTAAAGGTATTTATTTAATAAAATTTAGTTCAACCGAAATTAACATCAAATTTCGGGAATGTATTGAGTTTGATTACTTATAGAATTATTTACCACGGGTTGTATGTTTGTAGTGATTATTTGTGTTGGATTGAAAACCGTTATAGAATTAATTAAAGAATCAATGTTTAAGTTTGTATCGAATACTCCTAACAAAATTATTACTGCGAAAATCAGTAACGCTAATTTGAATAACAAGTTTTGTATGAGGAAGCTTTTTTTCCCCACGAAGAAACCGATTATCGCACCTATTAAAAGTATTGTTATTATAGACGACGAAATTAACGATAATAAATTACTAGTACCTTTACTAATAACGTCTATTAAATATTCAATCAAAATCGTTGTTCACCGAAAGTGTTTAAACTAAGTGTTTATTTTTGTTTCAACTTATTTCTTGGACGTGAATCCTTCAGTACCTAATGTTAACATTGATAGTACGAACATTCCAAAACCTAATCCACCGATGAACGGTAGTAATAAGTCGCCGAATACACCAGTTGTTAAAATTTCTGGTAAAAACTCTAAGTTTAATATACTGCCGCCACCCATTACTATTCCTAAGAAACCAGGTAGTGCGTATGGTTGTTTACTTTTCGCTTTTAACACTGTGTATGCTCCCGAAGCAAGACCTATAATAGGTACTGCTATGTCTAAAATTTCCATTCAAAATCCCTCCTTTAAATGAACTGCTTTTAGTCGTTTAAAAAACCGATTACCCTTTAATTGATTTAATTAAACGCCATTAAAAACAATTAAGTTTATACTATTTAAATGTTTCGTTTAATAATTATTCTGTGGTTTTGAATTAACGAACAATGTTTTTTGTTGTATAATAAATCAAAAGTATCCATTTGAACGACTTTTCGTTTAAAATACGTGTACTTTTATTGTTTTGATAATTATTTTAATGGTTTTGAATTAATTCGTTTTATCATCTAATTTCGTTTTCGTTTAAAAACAAATCTTTTTCCAGTTTAATACTTCCGATATCTTGTCTTTGACTTTTCTTATTTCCGAACCTATAAATTCTAACGAAACCCTTATGTTTTTTTTCAAATTCTATCATTTCAAGATTAATAATAAATGACTGAACACTATAATAAACTCTTAAACCCATTCCACGTCCTAAATCTTTTCTTTCTTCAAAAACCTTGGTCTTATCTGATAAAGTACAAACCTTTTTTTGCATTCTCGGTTCTGTTTCTAGTTTTTGCATTATTCTTAAAATTTTATTAGCTAAATTATTGTCACGAATGCGCGATATTTGCTTGTCAAAATACGAAGATTTTGATAAAAAATATTTCATAATAATCCTCGTTTCCTAAGTAATTCATTTAATGGACTTCTTGTACAATTATCGTGGATAAATTGTAATTTCCATTTTAATTCTTGTGATATTTTCGAATTATTTTTTTTTACGTCCTGGTTAACCATTACTGTTTTCAAACCTTTTTTAGTTTTAATTACTCGTTTGTGAGCTCTTGGTCTAACGCCTCTACCATTTTTAACCATATTTTATAACCTCTTCACTACGATAAACTTCATCGTTACCTTAAACTATGGATTTTTATATCTGCGTAAGAAAGTGGTACAATCGTAAGAATACCTATCACCGTCTATTCGCGCGTTGCCGTAAAGTTTAGTATTGCCACGAACTATATCACCGTCAATTTCTGCATTGGCGAAAACCTTAGCTTCGTCGAAAATTTTAGCTTTACCAAAAACTCTGGCACAGTCGTAAACTTTAGCTTTATTGTAAACTTGTGCATGTTCGTGGACTTCGGCTCTACCGTAGACTTGTGCGTTATCATATACTTGTGCGTTATCATATACTCGGGATTTGTCAGAAATTTTAGCTTTGTCGTAAACTTTAGCGTTGCCGAAAACTTCAGCGACACGAGAAACTCTGGCGTTGCCATATACTCTGGCGTTGCCGAGTACTCTGGCGTTGCCACGTACATGAGTGTTGTCGTAAACTTCGGCTTTGTCAGAAACTATGGCTTTGCCAGAAACTTTGGCTTTGTCAGAAACTATGGCTTTGTCAGAAACTATGGCTTTGCCGTAAACTTTAGCGTCATCGTGAACTATAGCTTTGCCGAAAACTCCCGCGTTGTTGTAAACTTCGGCATTGCCTGAAACTTCGGCATTGCCCGAAACTACCGCGTTGTTGCGAACTTTAGCGTTGCCGAAAACTAGTGCGTTGTCGGAAACACTAACGTCGTCAAAAATTTGGGCGTTGTCATAAACTTCGGCGTCGTTGTAAACTGTAACCGTGCCATATACCTTAGCGTTGCCATATACCTTAGCGTTGCCCCAAACTCTGGCTTCATAGGAAACCCATGCATTACCTGTTTGAGATAAGTTACGTTCATTCTCCACACATCCGCCTAAACTACCTTTCTTAACATCACCGAAACTCTTCAAAGCTCTGATTCTGAATAATGGAACACGGAAATAACTAGTTATATTCGACTTAACTAACTCGTATTTCTTCGAATTAGTTTTAACTTTATCTTTGAGTTTTTTCTTCACTTCAGCATTGACTATAATCTTCTTAATTCCACGCTTAGTCCTAACCCTTCTAACATGAGCTCTTGGTCTAACGCCTCTACTACTTTTAACCATATTTTATAAACACCTTTATAGGAGCAACGTAGACAGCTTCGATAATTGTAAATTTACTGCCTTGACCTAAACGCTTTTATTCACGCTCCTTGACTTGGTCACTAAAGTTAAACTATTTTATACTATATAAAGGTTTTGTTTAGCAAAACCAACTATATAAAGGTTTCGTCACAAACGAAACCGAATATATAAAGGTTTTGTTTAGCAAAACTAATTATTCAAAGCTTTGATTCTAATAATCGTCTGACCTGGTATCGTGTACTACTACGTCGTCGTCAACATTGGAAGTTAATTTCTCCTTCCTCCTCTTCGCTTTATAGTCATTAATTTTACTATGTAAACGACTAACATCAATGGTTTGTTTCATGCTACGTTTCGTAAATTCTTCAACGTACATACTAGCACTCACGTTACGCGATAACTTAACCAAATTACCACTACGCATACGAACCACTGCTAACTCACCCAGTGAAGTAATGTAACCGAATAAAGCTTCACGAGGTTTAATTTTCCCGTGTTCGTCACGTTCATCACTAATTAAAACCGCTTCGTCTGTTTCCGCTATCGGGTAATCGTAATACTCTAATAAAATATTCCTCGCCTTCCTATCCTCTTCCGTCAACGAATCACGGTCACCGTAATAATCTTCGTCACTCTTACGCTTCCAAAACCATATGGATAACAATAAACCGAAACCAATTAAAATAATTATAATACTCCAAATCAACAACGGTTCAACCGAAGTATCACCTTTAACTGGAACAACTATTAACTCGTTGCCCGTTAACTCACTGTGGTACACGAAACCGTTAATTTTCCCGTCCCAATCATTACCTTTGTTAATTGAACCGTCGTAAACTCTACCGTTGAACACACCACCAATTATTTCTCCTTCAAAATGGACTGCTGCTAAATCATCGTTTTCGATGGTGCCGTTAAAATAACCTTTTTCAATCGTGGCATTAGGCATAACCGTTTCCACGTCTTCCACGAACTTACCGCTAAACGAACCCTTGATTTTCCCGTTGAAATCAACGTCGCCGAAAGGATTACGCTCCACCGTGGCAGTGGCACTTTCACCTAAACTAAACCTACTGAAATCTAAATCAGGTGCGAACAAGAATACAATTAACCCTGCGAATAATAATAAGAAAAAAATCAACCCGATTGCTTTAAAACTCACTTATGTTCACTCAAACTTTTTGAACCTAATTCTGTTATTGAATACAGAATGTTTCTTTCATTACCTTGTAATTTCTCCCCTTTAATTAAACCCGCTCCCATTAACTGCATCAAATGCCTGTGAACACCGCTCGGCTTAACATTCATTGAATCGTCGTAAGCTATTTGTTCACAATACTTTGGTTCGACTTCAATCATTTCGAGCATTTTAACTCTACGCCAAAAACTCAAAGCTTTCTCAATTTTTTCTTTACTCATTTTTTTCACCTCATTTCAAAATGTATTTCAAATACTTTCTTCTGACTGGACCAACGCCAACTCCAATAAACTTTTTATTCTTCACGAACGCGTAAACAGGTAATTTTTTCTCCTTCATTTTAACGAAGAAATCTTTTAATTCTTGTTCGCTTTGTTTCTTCCCTACCACTTTGAAGTCTTGTTCTTTCTTCCAAACGGCGTGTTTAATTTTATTCTTCAAAACGGAACTGTCGCCTAAATGAAGTAAATTATTACTGATAATAATTCCTGCTTCCACTAACTTACCTTCTTTAATTTTATC
>JAYEGB010000025.1:0-4043 GCA_034658875.1 Patescibacteria group bacterium
CCAGACGATTCCATACACCAGATCCATATTTAATAATTGCAACACTATTTCTGGTTGTATTTGGACTTATTATGGTGTCTTCGGCTTCGGTGGTAGAGTCTTATCAGGCTACTGGCAGTAATACCTATTATTTCTTTCGGCAAGCAATTTTTGCTGTAGTTGGTTTAGCGGTTTGGTTTTTTATACAGAGGATCGACTATCACAAATACAGGATGATTGCTTCTGGGGCTCTTTTAATAAGTTTAATTTTACTTATTTTGGTGTTTGTTCCCGGAATTGGTATCGACCTTGGTGGTTCTAGAAGATGGCTTGGGGCGGGGGATTTAACGTTGCAGGCTTCGGAAGTTATGAAGTTAGGTCTTATTTTGTATTTGGCGTATTGGTTTGAAAGGAAGGGAATAAAAGTAACTAGTTTTTATAATACCTTTTTGCCCTTGCTATTTTTAATTGGTCTAATATGCGGGTTAGTCATAATTGAGCCAGATCTTGGCACAACACTGGTTTTGGCTGGTATCGCTTTGTCGATGTATTTTTCGGCGGGCGGAGCGCTTCAACACATATTCACTTTATTTGTATTAGCAATCGGGTCTGCTTGGGGCTTAATTTGGTCGGCACCTTACCGTGCTTCCAGACTTCTTACATTCTTAGATCCTTCTAGAGATCCTTTGGGTTCTGGGTATCACATTAATCAAGCTTTGATTGCATTGGGTAGTGGAGGTTTGGCTGGAGCTGGTTTCGGTCATAGCAGACAAAAATTTAATTTTTTACCCGAGGCTTCATCGGACTCAATTTTTGCGATAATAGGGGAGGAGCTTGGTTTTATTGGGGTTTCTCTTTTTGTACTTTTGCCACTAGCAATTTTTGTTTGGCGGGGGATAATTACAGCTAAAAGGGCACCAGATAGTTTTGGTCGGCTTTTGGCTATTGGTATAACTACTTGGGTTGGTTGGCAGGCAGTTATGAATATTGGGGCAATTATTGGTCTAATTCCCCTTACAGGGGTACCATTGCCATTTATTAGTCAGGGAGGAACTTCTTTGGTGCTTATTTTGATATCATCTGGTATATTATTAAATATTTCGCGCCAAACCATATATACTAAAGATGATGAAGATCCTTTTAGCTGGTGGGGGAACATCTGGGCACGTTTTGCCGGCTCTGTCCGTAGGTCAGGCAATTCGCGAACAAAAGCCGAAGATTAGGCTCTTATTTATTGGTTCAACAAAAAAAGCTGACAGAACTTTGGTTGATGCGGCTGGTTTTGACTTTGTAGCTATTCCAGCTGGCAAACTTCGTCGCTATTTTGATTTTCAAAATTTCATAGATATCTTTAAAACTATTGCAGGATTTTTTGTGGCATCTTGGTATATTGTTCGGTTTTGGCCAGATCGAGTTTTTGTGAAAGGTGGTTTTGTTGGTGTTCCAGTTGGGATTGCTGCGTGGCTTTTTAGGCGGCCGTTAATTATCCATGAATCCGATGTAAAAGTTGGTCTTGCAAATCGCATACTTATGCCACTTGCATCTTGGGTATGCTTATCGTTCCCATTAGATGGCTATAATCTTTCCCCTGCTGTTTATAAAAAATCGATTCATACGGGTCTTCCGATAAATAGTATTTTTTATGAAAAAGAGATTGAAAATAATATTGGGATTCCACTTTCACCAAGCTATCCGTTGATTTTAGTCATTGGTGGTTCGCAGGGAGCATCGGCAATAAATACTGTAATCAGAGCTTCTTTGCCATCATTGGTTCAGAATTACCAAATATTTCACATCTCGGGCAAAGGTGATTTCGATGAGTTGAAAGATTGGGCAGAGGTTGAGCGATTTCGTAATTACTTTCTGTTCTCTGGCTTAAGCAATGACCAAATAGCATTTCTTATGCGCAAGGCGGCTATTGTTATATCTCGTGCGGGGGCAACTGCTATCTCAGAAATAGCAGCAAGTGCCAAACCGGCGATTTTAGTGCCACTGCCTGGATCGGCCAGTAATCACCAAGAAGCCAATGCGGATTATTTAGAAGAAAAACAAGCTGCAATTGTGGTTGATCAAGAGAATTTAAATACAGAGATTATGCAGGAAATTTTTGCCAAGGTATTGGGTTCGGATTTAGGTCATAGATTAATATTTAATATTAAATCCTTAAGTAGCCCAGAATCGGCAGTAAATATTGCCAGTTTGGTTATAGATAATAAAATATTTGATCCCGATGAAGAATTCTAGGTTTTGGTATGGTCTGCTGTTAATTTTTGCACTTAGTTTTTTTGTTTGGTATGTACGCGGTGGATTTAACCCGCCTCTAAGCTGTAAATATGAAAATTCCGACAAGGTCTTAATTTGTATAGATGTTTCCGAAAACCAATTATTAAAAACCCCGGCACATTTAACTGGCGAGGCTCGTGGTTATTGGTTTTTCGAAGGGTCTTTTCCCGTATCGCTTCTAGATGAGAGTGATAATTTATTGGCTCGTAGTATTGCTGTAGCTGACATGGACTGGATGACAGAAGAGATGGTGTCATTTACGATCGATTTTAAATTTGAAAAACCATTGGGAAAGATTGGTACTCTAGTTTTGTACAGAGATAACCCATCTGGTTTACCTCAAAACGATGATTCACTAGAGATCCCAGTTAAGCTTTATTAATGGTTCTGGGAATATATTTAATTAATAAACCAGTTGGTATCACTTCGCATGATGTTATTTATAAACTCAGAAAGATAACAGGTGAAAAAACAATTGGTCATGCAGGAACTTTGGACCCCATGGCTTCAGGTTTGTTAATTGTTGCAATTGGTCGCAAATTTACAAAGCAGATCGATCAGTTTAAAAATTTAGACAAAACCTACGAAGCTATTGTTATCTTGGGAGCGTCTAGTACAACCGACGATAGCGAAGGTGACAAAACAGAAGTTTCTAAAAAAGAACCAGAATTAAGTGAAGTCTTGAGCGCGTTGGAGAAGATTAAGGATTGGGATGAACAATTGCCACCAAAGTTTTCGGCCAAAAAGATAAAAGGACAAACTGCGTATAATTTAGCAAGGAAAGGTAAAAAGGTAGACTTAAAGTCAGTCCCTGTAAAAATTTACGATATCGAAAATATTATTTATAACTATCCAAGTGTTAGTTTCGTATGTGCGGTGTCGTCTGGTACATATATAAGATCAATTGCTCGTGATTTAGGTGAGGTGCTTGGTGTAGGGGGATATCTTAGCAGTTTAGTTCGAGGTAGAATTGGAGAGTACAGGTTGGATGACGCCGGAGACTTGGGTGCTATAATAACAACCAAAGATTTAGAAAGGTACAAAATAGATTATGAGTAATAAATTGTGGTTTATATTAGTAGGAATACTATTGGGGTTTGTTTTTGGTTGGTTTGTAAAACCAGTATCCGATATCACAACTTTTCCTAAAAAATCTCAAGTATATTTTGTTAAAACCATGTCCACAGAAAATGAACTTGTTGCTGTCGAAAGATCAGTAGATCCATTGGCAGCGCTTGCTACAGTGCTAGTTCAGTCTATTTTGGTTGGGCCAAGTGGGGCAGAGCTTGGTCAAGGTTTAACTTCTGCTATATCGTATAGCGCTAAATTAAATTATGTACGTCTAGATGGAGGCACGGCATTTGTAGATTTTAATAATGAATTCGATAAGAATATTGCAGGATCCGCAAAAGTAATAGCAACGCAAGATCAAATAAACAAAACTTTAACTTCATTACCAGGCATTGAAGAAGTTAGACTGACTATAGATTTTGAGACACGTCCGGCTGTGCTTGAGTCCTAAGGGGTAAATTATGATATAATACTAGTGTATTTATAGTTAATTTATGGGGGATTTATGTCCTTAAATGGAATTGTCGCTATCCTACTTGTCATTGGCGGTCTAAACTGGGGTTTGGATGCTATGGGCTACAACATCGTGGATATGATTTTTGGTGATTTCGCAATGTGGATCTACTACCTTGTAGGTCTTGCAGCAGTCTACGCACTGTTCACCATGATGCCTAAGATGATGAAGTAGGCAACTCAACACAAAGATATTT
>JAYEGB010000026.1:0-15617 GCA_034658875.1 Patescibacteria group bacterium
TCCTAGTAGGACAAACTCCTCGCGAAGCGAGGATTTCATAGGTGGCTGGGGCGGCAGGATTCGAACCTGCGATCATGGAACCAAAATCCACTGCCTTACCACTTGGCTACGCCCCAATGCATGCCTTAAGTAAATCGTAACAAAACTGTTACAGATTATATTATAAAACAAGAAATTGTGAATAGGAAAAGAAAATTCCACATCTTATTTATACCCATTTAACAAACTTGCAACCTTGTGATAGTATTTAGATAGTTAGCTAACTATCTAAATACTATTTTATGTTTAAAAGAACCAAGGCCATAAACGATGCCATGTTTGCCCTAAGCGATGTTAATCGCCGCCGAATTTTAAAAATGCTCCGAGACAAACCCCTAACCGCAGGCCAAATATCTTCTCGCTTTCCCCTACTTAGCCGCCCCTCTATGTCTCATCATTTTTCTGTGCTTAAAGAAGCAAATTTGATCGACTCAGAAAAAGTTGGTCAAAATGTTATCTACACCATTAACACAACAGTTTTTTACGATATATTAAGTGGTCTTTTAAGAGTTTATGGAGAAGAAAATGAAACCAAGTCTTAAAACCGAATGGTTTTCTGTTGTAACAATACTAGCAGCCTTAATTATAGGCTGGTGGGCGTATCCTAACCTACCTGACATGGTGCCGTCACACTGGAATATTGCCGGCGAGGTAGATGGTTGGAGCACCAGACTCGGCCACACCCTTGGCATCCCCGCTACGATGCTTGGTGTTTATCTTTTATTCCCACTAATTCGCAAAATCGAACCAAGAAAGCTCCATTTTGAAAAATCCATAGGTTTTTACAACCTTATCCGCAACTTTCTGATGGGATTTTTCCTATATATATTTGTTATCGCCACTTGGGCAGGACTTTCGAATGAACCAGTACCAATGAACACATTCATTCCATTTGCCATTGGCATATTATTTATCCTGCTTGGGAATTATATGAGCCAAATAAAGTCCAATTTCTTTATGGGAATCCGCACCCCCTGGACCCTATCTTCCGACACCGTTTGGCAAAAAACCCACCTTTTGGGTGGATACACCTTTGTTATTGGCGGTATCTTATTTGTGTTCACACCTTTTTTCCCAGAACCATTTAATTTCTACATTCCAATTACCGGAATATTAATAGCTGCACTTGTACCAATAGTGTATAGTTACATTCTTTACGAACAAGGAAAAAAGTGATAGCATTTTACCGGATGCCCCATTTTATATACATCAGAGTACCAGTTAATATTTAACAAATCGAGAAGCCCCGTTCCTCAAACGCACGCAAGTATGGACAACCCAACCTCTAACGAGGTTTTTGATACTTATTGCTCTTTAGTGGGAGAAAAAACCGGTTCTGAAAACCAGAAAAGATACCCTCTTCCTCTCTCTCAACACCCACCACATGGTGGGTGTTTTTACTTTTGGTACATTAAAATCAATTCGAGATATAGTCAGACACTTGCCACATTAAGCACCAGATCTCCTTCCCACCTTTCTTCAACCAATCCGAATAGTCTTCACAAAAACCACGCAGCAAACACTTCACTGGTTACAATGTGGTCCAAGACTACAATAATAGTCGAGGAATTACTTTAATGTAACGCTTCGACTTCGCTCAGCGAATAATTATTCTTTTTTGTTTTCCTTTTTAGGTTTTGCTTCTGGGCCAAATTCGCCATCCGCCAACTGGTCGGAGGCGGATTCGCTCAGCGAATAATTATTCTTTTTTGTTTTCCTTTTTAGGTTTTGCTTCTGGCCCAGATTCGCCATCCACTACGACAAAGCCTGCTTTTTCTATCTTTTCTCTTAATTCATCTGCCTTTTCGAAATCCTTTTCATTCCTAGCTATTTCTCTTTGGTTCATTAGCTTTACAATATTTTCTGGTACTATTCTTGGCTCATAATCTTTTAAGCCTAACCCTAAAACATTATCAAAATCTAGAAGCGTTGCTTGCTTGTCTGCCAATGGGACTGATTCATCTTTTATAAGTGCCCATACATGCGTAAGTGCCTCTGGGACATTTAGATCATCAGCTAAAGAAATTAAAAACTTTTTTCTCCAAGTCTGCAAAACCATACCCCCAACTTTTTTCTTGGTAAATAATTCTCTTATTTTATTAAGAGAATTATCCGCGCCTTCTAGGGCCGATTTGGAAAAATTAAGCTTACTCCGATAATGCCCAGAGATAACCAAGTACCTGAAAGCAAGTGGGTCAACTCCGTCTTTTACTAAATCTTCCACTGTGAAGAAATTGCCTGTGCTTTTTGCCATTTTTTCATTTCCAGCCAGCAAAAAATCATTATGCATCCAAAAATTAGCCATATTTTTACCATAAGCTGCTTCACTTTGAGCTATCTCATTATTGTGATGAATTGCAATGTGATCTACC
Source organism: Patescibacteria group bacterium (assembly GCA_034658875.1). Lineage (GTDB taxonomy): Bacteria > Patescibacteriota > Kazan-3B-28 > Kazan-3B-28 > UBA10110 > JAYEGB01. The sequence goes on from JAYEGB010000026.1 coordinate 2,412, forward strand.
CCACCGGTATGAATGTCGAATGGCTGGCCAAGTTCGGTTGTAGAAATTGCTGAACACTCTATGTGCCAACCCGGATACCCTACTCCCCATGGTGATTCCCATTCCATTTGCCGATTTTCATTTTCTTTCGAAAACTTCCATAAAGCAAAATCCTCGAAGCGTTTTTTCTGATCATCATGAGCTACCCGTGACTGACCGGAGCTAAGCAACCCAAGCTTCCCGTAGTCTGAAAATTTTTCGGTATCAAAATAAATTCCGTCATCGGTTTTGTAGGTAAATTCTTTTTTTTCTAATTCTTGGATTAATTTAATTTGCTGCGGAATATATTCACTAGCCCAACCCCACTTTGTGGGAAATAAAATATTTAATCGACCCAAGTCTTTTTTAAATTCGTCGGCATAATACTTGGTTATTTCTTCGGCAGTTTTTTTCTCGGTACGCGCAGCTTTTTCTACCTTGTCCTCACCTTCGTCGCTATCTGATACTAAATGACCTACATCGGTAATATTCATTACATGATTTACCTTGTAACCAGCAAAAATGAGCGTGCGTTTTAAAATATCGGTAAACAAATATGCTCGCATATTTCCAATATGCGCCGAACGATAAACCGTAGGTCCACAGGAATACATTTTAACAAGTGGAGAAGTAAACCAACTCCCCTTATTTATGGGTTCGAATTTTTCTTTGGTTTTAGTAAGCGTGTTATAAAACCTAAGTCCCACCTGCTCCATATGCTTTTCGTTTAACAGTTTTATGATTTACTAAAAATGCACCAGCTATAACTATTATCGCACCCGCTATGTGGTACCAGGTAATTGATTCATGTAAAAATATTGCAGATAAAATGGCTACCTGAACTATCATAGTGTTTTGCAAGATAGCTACCTCAAAAGAAAGTAGTAAATTAAGAGCAGAATTCCAAAGTACTCCGGCCAATGCGAACATTAAACCAACTCCTATAGCAATTACCCATGGTTGCCACAAATCAAGACCAGCAGTGCCACCAATAGTTAGTCCGGCCGGCAAAAGAACGATTGCACCAATGGTAGTACCAACTAAAGCCACAGCCAACTCATCGTCACCAGGACGACGCATAATAAGACGAGTTAATACAATATTTAAGGCATATCCAAGTTCTGCCAAGAAAAGCATAGTTAAACCAAAGGCGCTTCCTCCAAGTACCTGACCACCTAAGAACAAATAAGCTCCAAGTCCCGCAATAATTGCCCCACTAATTTGCCACCAGCGAGGAGTTTCCTTCAATATTACCCAACTTAAACTCATAACCATGAGTGACCCAAGCCCTGCCACCAAACCAGCCGTAGTCCCCGCTACATAATTTAAGCCAATTATCGAAAGTACTGGAGCAATAACAAAACCAGCCCAACCCAAAATAACTAAAGCGCCTAGTTCTTGCCGATTAAATGTCCACGATACCTTGGTTTTCGAAAACGAGGTAAAGATCCAAAGCCCAATTGCCGCTACCGCCTGAACTATTCCAATAATCGTTAACGGCGAAACGAAATCGAGACCGATTTTAAGCATAATTTTAGAAGCCGACCACAAAAAAGTAGCAAATACGGCCTGTCCTAAAAGAAGCCAGCGTGGTTCTGTCATAATTGCCTCCTTCCTTCAAATGCCCTTACTAATGTTACTTCATCGGCATATTCAAGGTCACTACCTGCGGGCAACCCACTAGCAATACGCGATAGTTTTACGCTACTTCCATTAAGCAGCTTTTCTATATACAAAGCTGTGGTCTCACCTTCGATGTTATGATTTGTAGCTACAATAATTTCGGAAATGTCTTCGGCTTTTACTCTTTTTAAAAGTGATTCAAACTGTAAATCCTCTGCAGTTACACCTTCGAGTGGTGAAAGCCGACCTCCCAAAACATGATATAAACCATTATATGAATTAGAACGTTCGATTGTCATAACATCTATTGGTTCCTCTACTACACACAAAGTTTTTTTATCACGCGAATTATCACTACAAATTGCACATGGATTTTGATCAGTTATATTGTGGCACATGCTGCAATATTCCAGATCCCCTCGCAAACCCAAAACCGCTTCACCTAAAGCCCCAATATCTATATTGGGGTTTTTAATTAAATAAAAAGTTAATCTAGAAGCCGTTTTTGGTCCAATACCCGGCAATTTACTAAACTCTTCAATTAACTTCGAAATAGCCTTTGGTAATTTATACATGGGAATCTACAGACCCGGTATTCCAAGTCCGCCCATTATTTCTTTAGTTTTTTGTGCTGCAGTTTGTTGTGCTTTTTTAAGTGCAGCATTGGTGGCCTGAGAAACAAATTTAATCAAACTTTCTTTTTCGTCCAAATTTACCAAACTGTCATCGATCTCGATACTAGTAATTTTTTGCTCCCCATTGGCACTAACTTTTACCTTGCCACCTAGTTCTTCACCAGTGAATTCCAGGTTACGAAGCTCTTTTTGTAATTTTTTAGCCTTTCCTTGAAGCTCAAAAATTTGTTTTGCTTTATCAAACATATTAACTTTCTGAAATTATAATATCTCTTACAATTATATCTTGGATTGGTCTATCGTTTACACCTGGATCTACCGTTGGTGTTTCATCTATCTTGCTTACTATGTCCATACCATAAACTACCCTCCCAAATGGAGTGTGTTTGCCATCAAGCCATGGTGTAGACTCGCCGGTGATTATAAAGAACTGGCTACCATTTGTACCGGCTCCGTCTGGTCCTGTGCCCGAATTGGCCATTGCCATCATACCCTGAACCAATTTAGGAGTTTTTGAGTTGATTTCGTCATCAAAGACATAGTCTGGACCACCAGTACCATCATTGCCTGGGTCATCATCACGAGACAACGGATCGCCTGTTTGGATCATAAAGTCTTTAATTACCCTATGAAAGGTAACACCGTCGTAAAAATCTTTATTTGCCAAAAGCACAAAGTTGGCTACCGTCTTTGGAGATATTTTATTTAACAGTTCTACTTTTATATCGCCATCCGAAGTTACTAGCGTTGCAAAATTGCTGATATTTAACTCTTGGGTAGGAATGACCCCAAATGGACCACTAACCCGCCCTCTTTCACCCAGCCAAATGATTCCCTTTGGGATAAGCCAAATAAGTAAAATTAATATAGCTACACTGACCACCGGAATAGCTAATTTTTTCCAAGGAAATTTAACTCTATACAAATTTTGCTGAGCACGCATTTCTCTCAAAGCTTTTTGCCGCTCCTCTAACTTTTGTTGTTTTCTTAGTTTTTGTCTTGTTGCCATATAAAAAAATTATACCTGTCTATTTTACCATCCTCCAAGGCTCATTTATGTCATTAAAACTAGCCCAGATTCTGAGCCTACCAATAATGTAAATCTGTTTTTATCCCCAGAACTGATTGGCAGCTATATTTGTTCCCCAGAAAATTACATAGGGACCAACCAATTGAATTATTACAATCGATACTACAATTACGGCTAATTGACGCCAAAACGAGTTCGTAAAATCGCGCTGACGAACCGCCTCTTCCTTAAACTCTTTGATAAATTTGTTGGTAAATATCATTAGCTCGCTGGGTTAAACATTGCCCCAAAGAAATTACCCCAGAATCCTGGTGACTCTTTCCCTTGAGGTACAGGTGCCACAGGGGCACTATCTACAACTATTCTAATTATACCGGCTGTTGTAAGGTATCGTAAAGAGGCATCCACGAAAGATGTCGGTACTGGTGGATCTGGGATAGCCCCAGAAATATTGGTATATGCTGATAATTCATCTAAAGCCATCAGGTCTATCTGCCGAGGTAAATCCCTACTTTCTGCATCTAAGTACTTATCTATAAAATCTTGCTCGCGTTTACCTGCTTCCTTATGCTCTGGTGTACCAGGCTCGAGCTCTGTATCTACTACCACCCCAGGAAGATAGGTAGAATTAGCCAAAACCATTAGACTGATTTTTTGCCTAACCATCAAGCTAGCTAGATCAGAACCCTTGGCGATCAAATCAATATTGTATTGAGTGGATGGCATATCTTCTGAAATGGTAACGGTCAAATACGCAACATATGGCGGTATCCCAGATGCCGGCTGGAACGAAGTTTGTATACCGAGCGGAATATTTTCAAGTGATAGGCTAATTTCGTTACTATAATTATTTTCTGGAATTAATGAAACTTGGTAAACTGCCGTTTCTCCCGCTTTTTTAATATGTTGCTGAGGCTTCACTACAATATCAAACTCAGGACTATCTAATGGGGCAGAGGTTGGCACTAAGGTAAGTGAGTTTACGGCCCAAAGATCTGATGTATATTTTTGAAAACCTAAGTCGATTCGGCCATCTTTGACCCGTGCCTTCATGGTGATAGTTCGCCAAGCCCCTGGTTCGGACTGAGCTATATAGGTTTTTTCATCAACAACAACTTTTGTAGTAATTGAAGATGTTAAATTACCCGAAATCATTGTAATTTGATAATAATCGCTAGTTAATCCTGAAATAGAAAAAGTGTTATTAGTTACTCCCTGATTAGAGTCCATCTTAATCAAATCCAAAACTGCCGCACCGCTACTCTGCTCAGCAATTAATGCCGTAGCCCAACCATAACTAAATTCCTCATATATTTTTGGATAAATTGCTGCACCCCCGTTTACTGAAACGGCACCCCCTGAAACCTCAGAACTTAGCCCAGTTCCAAAATCGAAGGTTATAGACTTATCATCAGCCGCAAAACCAACACCCACGAGCACCAAAAGAAGTAAAACTAAAGCCAAAATTGTCCTTAGTTCAATTTTTAGAAATCCTAGCAATGGTTTAGACCTAGATTCCTCCATAACCTCCCTATTATATCAGTCAAAAACCCAAACGGCTCATTCATGAGCCGTTTGCAAATTTTATACTAACCACCTAAGCAGTTACCCACCAAAGAAGCTTTTTACCTTTTTCCAGAAAGAGCCAAGAAAGCTTACTAAACTGCTCCCTGTATTTTTGGTTTTTTGATTTTTCTCAGTTATTAGATCACCGCCTTCGTCTTCGGGTTCTCCTAGTTCTCCACCACCTACTGGCAACATACAATGATCAACCTTTATATAATTAATCCCCCACTGTGTTTTATCTGAACTAGAAAATATGAAATCAACTGCACCATCGACTACCACACATTTACACTGCCTGTAGTCCCATTCGCCAATACCGGTAATAATATTATATTCTGGGCATATCTGCTTACCTTCATTCATTATTTTTATTTTCGTGTTCCCGGAATACAAATTTGAACCAACGCCAATTAAAAATGTATATCCATTAGTTTTATATAGACCAGAACTGAAATTAGTAATACGAAATGTATTAGTTGCCTCTCCTAAATTATAGTTAAGATCGCGTGTTAGTTTATTCCAAATTTTCCTACCAGAAGTCAACACACCCAAAGAGTCAACATATTCATTTTTAACCCATCCATAACTAAGATATCCATCCCATATCTCCTTAACACTATCTTTCCCTTTTACCAAAATTGAACCAGGCGCTAAATCATTAAGATCAGATGTGCCAAAATCATATGTTCTCCACCATTGATATTTTTCATAGGGAATTTTTCTATTATCAGGATCGAACATGTCGTACGCTAAAACCACACCGGCAAACAATATTATAAAAACTGCTAGCAAGTAAGCTAATATCTTTTTATTACAAATAATTTTTGTTATTTTTTTTGAAAAAGTTTCGTTTTTTATTATTCATAGAATATTAACCTAAAGAATATAATTATATTTTCATTGTATCAACACAAACACCAAACGGCTCAACTAAGTGAGCCGTTTGGTGTTTAGACAAAAAATATGGCCCCATCCTCCGCGCGGTTCGGACAGAACCATTAAAAATAGATGTACAGATAGGACTGTGAGATTTGACAAATACATTATCAGTCAAGTTCTAATAACGAGCTCGCATCCGTCGCCAAAATACAGTAAAACTACCCCCATACCAATCCTTACATTGGAATCCGAGCGTTATGAACTAATAAAACTCCCGTTATGAAGTCGTCTCTCTAAAGCGCTAATAAGTTATGGCAAAAATAGTAAGAAAGTTTTATTTTAGTGAATAGCCCCGAAGGGGTCCCGTTGGGACAAGGATTCCTGCAAAAAATTTTTGTGATACTTTTTTGAAAAAGTATCTACCTAATCTCTGGAGTCTTAACCTTTGGCACTTCTGCTGTATTTTCCTGCATTGTCACCAGATTTTCAACATCCATCTCTCTTGAAGTTTCCAAAGTTCGGAAAGTCATGGTTTCTGGCTTGAAGTAAAGCTCTACCTGACCAATTGGACCATTTCTATGCTTACTAATAATTACATCGGCAATATTTGGGCGTTCAGATTCTTTGTTGTAGTAATCTTCTCGGTAAATAAACATAACTACATCGGCATCTTGCTCGATAGCTCCACTTTCACGAAGATCAGATAGCTGGGGAATTTTGCGAGGACGCTTTTCTACCTCGCGAGATAGCTGCGACACTGCAATAACCGGTATTGATAGTTCTCGGGCGAGAGCCTTAAGACCACGAGAAATTTCAGAAATTTCTTGAACTCGACTATCAGTACTAGCTCTACCCTCCATAAGCTGCAAGTAATCTACTATTAAAAGATCTAATTTCTTTTCGGATTGCAGACGCCTGGCCTTGGTACGCATTTCGATAACATTGCTTCCCGGAGAATCATCGATATAAATCGACATTTCCGAAAGCTTACTCATGGCATCGCTAAGTTTTTTGAAATCTTGTTCACGAAGGTTCCCAGTTCTAAGTCTCCACGAATCGATCCCCGATTCAGCCGAAATAAGACGATCCACCACCTGATCTTTCGACATTTCCAAATGAAACATCCCAATTGAGTAACCTTCCTTGGCAGCGTTTAAAGCAAAATTAAGTGCCAAACTAGTTTTGCCCATGCTGGGACGAGCAGCAACCACAACCAGATCAGATTTTTGGAGACCAGAAAGCAAGTTGTCTAGTAGTTTAAAACCAGTAGGCACGCCCCTGGTTTGCCCACGATTTTCATGAAGCTTATCAATACGTTCGAAGGCTTCGTCCAAAACATCTCTAACCGAAGTAAAGCCACCTCTAAGATGTTTCTTGGCAACAGCAAACAATCGTTTTTCGGCCTCGTCCAGCAAAATATCCACCTCTTTGCCACTGTCACGACCATAAGAAGCAATCTCTGATCCAGCCGATATTAAATTGCGCATAGTAGCTTTAGTGGCCACAATTTCGGCATAACGAACCACGCTAGCACTACTTGGGATATCCGAAGCCAAACTTGTGAGGTAACTAACACCACCTATTTGATCTAGTTTATTTTGATCTCGCAAAACATCGGTAACTGTAATTACATCTATTGGCCTAGTTTTTTCATACAAAGACAGCATCGCCACAAAAATAAATTTGTGACGATCTTCATAAAAATCTTCTGGGCTAACAACATCGGCCACTTTAATAATGGCATCTTTATCTAAAAGCAAAGACCCAAGAAGAGATTTCTCGGCATCTATATTTTGAGGCGGAATAATACTTTTGTTAATTTGATTCATGTAAATTTTTTAGACTCTACATTATATCAAAGACTTCGGCCACCTCTTTGGCTTTGGTCAAAGCATTCTGGTCAACGAAGCATTCTACTCCCATGCCTTTAAGGCCAATTTTAGAAACCTGAGTAAGCAAAACATCTCGTTGCGAGTTTTTATTTAAGGTATCTTGCAGAAACTTATTGGCCACTTCGATAACCACATTCCCATTTTTAAAGCTAAACTTACTGTCTTTTAAAATTGCCGATAGCGATGGTGATATTTTGGATATTTCGCCCACTAACTTTTCCTTCATCTCAGCTTCCGACATTTTTGGAATTGGTGTTTCTATGCTGGACTTTGGCTTTGGAGCTTCTTTAACTTCTTCGTTAATTTGTAAATTTTGGCTCTCTACCACCTTTTTTTCTTGCATTTTTTGAGCAGGTTTACTAGATATCACTTTTTTTTCAGCAACTTCACAACTATTTGCAATCATAAGCTCCAAAGGAAGTTGCGGTAAACTTGCAACTTTGTATTGATTAAGGGTCAAAATTAATCTTTGCGTTACATTAATAATTTTACTAACCGACCAAAAGTCACATTGCTTTTTCATCTCTGTTTTAGCATCACTAGAGCGCATAACCAACTCTTCATTTCCGAGCTTAATCATTAAAAGTTCACGGAGATAAGAAAGCCATAACTTACCTAATTGCGATAAATCGTGACCAGAGAAGTAACTTTCGTTAACCAAATTTACGCCTGCTAAAGCATTACTATCTATTAATGCTTGTGTAAGTTTTTGAACAACTTGAGAATCGACAATTCCAAGCAACCTTTTTAAAAGATCTGGAGTTATTTCTTTTTCACCAAAACTTATTGCCTGATCCAAAATACTAATTGCGTCACGCATACTACCTTCCGAATTTTCTATAATTAACTGGACAGCGTCTGGTGATATAGAAATATTTTCCGATTTTGCAATTCGCTGAACTTGTTCTCCCACTTCTTCTGGCGAAAGATATCTAAAATCAAAATACTGACAACGCGAAATAATAGTTGGTAAAAGTTTATGGACTTCGGTAGTAGCCAAAATAAACAAAGCGTGGGGAGGCGGCTCTTCTAAAGTTTTAAGTAGTGCATTAAAAGCACTTTTTGAAAGCATGTGAACCTCGTCGATAATGTAAATTTTGTATTTGCCAATAGCTGGAGCAAAATTTACCTTCTCGACCAAAGCCCTTACATCGTCCACACCAGTATTGGAAGCTGCATCTATCTCTATAAGGTCCATCATTTGATTGTTTGCGGAGCTTTCGCAGTTTTTACAGTTATTACATGGCTCACCGTCCTTTATATCTAAACAATTCACAGTCTTAGCTAAAAGCCTGGCCATAGAAGTTTTGCCAGTTCCTCTTGGTCCAGCAAAAAGATAGGCATGAGCAATTCTGTCTGCCTTTATAGAATTAACTAAAGTCTGTTTTATGTGATCCTGACCTATTAAATCAGCAAATTTTTGCGGTCTCCACCGCCGATATAAAACTTGGCGCTCCATATTCTTATTCCCCTTAAGTTTAGCCACTCTTTATGATAGCATACACCGAAATTTGCCTCGTTTTTAATAATCAAATACAATAAAGCATCTTCAACTTGGAGGCGCACCTGGCAACAAAAAAACTTTAATAATGTTTTGGCCATTACTCATCCCTCTTGGGTTAGGTATTTGGATTATCGAATACGCAGAACTTGCTCAATAGATTGATCATGGCTGGGCAAAAACCTTAATGCTCTTTTTAGGATTCGGTATGGCCTATCTCAAAGAATGGTATCACGAATGGTGCAATATCTAACCATCAAACCACATCCAATCTATCTGATATGGTTTATTTGTAATATACTCTGTCGATTATACGAAGATCTACATACTCTTGTGGGTTGGCCCCACCCAACAATATTTTAGATAAATTATTTAGCTGAGTATCGGGGCTTTTTGAAGTATCAAAAACTACTTTCCAACCCTCGTTTGTTTCTATCTCTAACTCAAATGTGGTTTCTGGCACCGTTATGCGCCTAGCATTAAGTGGAGTTTTTCGTGCCAAGTTAGCCGCAACAAAATTAACAAATTCTATAAAATCTGTAGTAAGTATTTTTTGATTTATATTAACTGGAACATTCTTCAAGTCCTCTACTACCGTTAAAGGATTATCGGACGTTGCAATATCGTACGCTACTCCTGCACGGTTGACCAAAAACCGTTGGTTGTTTGTTTGCCAAATAAGTGATGTTTCATGTTCGTCCACTACCATCACCAAGCGGTGTCCTAAAATATCTTTTTCAAATTCGACTGATTTAATTTGGGTAATAAATAAAACATTGTAAGTAGCCTTATCTTCATTAAACAAAAGTGCATTGACACCACTAAATTCTGCCTTAAAAATTGCATTTTCTAGTGTATATTTTTCTACCAAACGATTTCCACTTATCTCTAATTTATCTAACATAAATACATTCGATCCAAAAACCAAATAAAACACACCGATCAAAAATAGAATTACCCCAATTTTAAAAAATGGGGTTAAATTATCGTTTTGTTTTATAGAAATTCGATTTTTTGCAGGTTTCCTGTTTTTGCTTAGAGACGCAGCAAATAACTTGCCAAAACCCCCAGAAATTCCAGACTGTTTTTTACCATAAACATTTATCTTGGTCGTAACAACTGGACGCCGACTCCCCTTGTGTCCTGGTAATTTCTTTTTAAAAAGTTTTTCAAATGCAAACCCCCGCTTCATACCTATTGTTTAAATTCAAGAATAAGCTCTCGTATCCATTCAGAATTCTTTCCAGCGCCTAGTGAAATTAGCACATCACCATCTTTAAGTTCTGATTTTATAACCTCAGTGATTTCCCCGAAACTCTCAAAAGCCTTACTGTTTGCACTCACCTTATTAATTTCCTCGGCCAAAACTGTGTTGTTAATTGATTTTTTATCTTCCTCGCTATCACGCACAGCTAATATCGGTGCTAAAAACACTTTATCTGCATCTACAAAACTCTTCGCGAAACCAGCTAAGAGCAGTTTTGTTCTGCTAAACTGATGTGGCTGAAATACAACCAACAATCTTCTGTTTGGAAAAAAATCTTTAACGGCCGAAAGAACCATCTTTACTTCAGTGGGATGATGTCCATAATCATCTACAAAAACAACGCCTTTAAATGTACCAAGCATCTCAAATCTACGATCGGCTCCTTTGTAATCTTTTTCCAAAACTTGCTTTATTGCACTGTCGGACACACCTAACTTCTTTGCTACAATGAGCGCTGCCACTGCATCTAATACCAAGTGCTTACCAGGAAAATTCATGTATGTTTTTATACCATCGGCCTCGAAATGCATTTGCTGGTCTTTATAATTAATATTTTTAATGACAAAGTCATTACCCTCTCTAAAACCAAAAGTTATCACTCTACCCTTGATTTTAGAAAGAATAGCTTGAATATTTGGATCATCGCCATAAACCACTGAGTAACCATCGGCTGGTACCTTGTTTAAAAATTCGGTAAAAGCTCCCTTTATATCTTCTATGTCTTCGTAGTAATCCAAGTGATCGGCCTCAACTGAAGTTAAGACTGCAATTTTAGGATTCATGTCCAGAAAAGCACGGTCATATTCGCAAGCTTCTACCACCATGTGTTCACCCGTACCCCAAATACCACAACCTTCTAGATTTTTTACTTCGGCACCAATTAGAGCAGTCGGGTTTAACCCACCAGCCTGCAACATAAGCGTTAACATAGTTGATACCGTTGTTTTGCCATGAGTACCCGACACAGCAATACTATTCTTATCTTTCATAAGCTCACCAATAAATTCCGATCGCTTAAAAATTGGCACGCCCAATTCTTTGGCTTTCTCCACTTCCGGATGAGCGCCCTGGTGATGTAAAATTGCCGATGTGTAGACAAGACAATCGATATCTTCTGGCACATTCTCGGCTACTTGTTTTCCAATAATTACCGTGGCTTTGCGACTAATAAGACGATCTTTTGCAGGGAATTCTGCAATATCGCTACCGGTAATTTCACACCCTAAACCAAGCAATATATCGGCAAGCGCCTGCATGCCAATACCACCTATACCTACAAAAAAGTAATGTTTGGGAGCTATATTTTTCACACCGTCATTGTATCACTCAGGAACCTGATAATTAAATGCCTTGTATCTCATGAACAATAAATTGTCTCCCTTCACAATCTATTGCTGGATCTATCATTTTTCCTCTGATTTCAATATTCTCCCCACTATCTCCAAATTTTTCTAGCCTATCTACTACTCCTGGATCGGCAACTTTATTAATTTCATAAGGCTCAATTCCAAATTTCTCACCATTATCTACTACAAAACAATCATCGAACTGAGCATCTGCAGGAAACAATTCGATGTGACCCAAGAAAGTCAATAAGCCATCATCACCTGGATTGCCATTGATGGTAATTAGAAAATCATCTTCCACTTTGGTTTTATCCCACGGACGAACATACTGCATAACAATATGCGATCTTTTTATCTCATCCACCATAAATGTCCAAACTTCTTCTCCGGGCATACCGACTTTATTGTCTTGTTCTTCTACTATTCGGTATTCGTTTTTTACTTCACTTAGTACACCTTCTGTAATGTCTTTTATCTCCCACTGATAACCTGTAGTTTGATTAGATGGCAAAACAACCTCAAACTCTTCACCTACCTCAAAATTGAAGTTTTGTCCCTCGGCACTATAACTAATTTGTGGCAAATTCATTTTCGTCCAAAAACATCCACTTAAAAACAATATTGGTAAAAAGCTAAGAAATAATCTATACATAATAAACTCCTTAATTTATGCCATTATTCTATCACAATTAAAGAGCCCTATTTGGTCGGCTGCTTAAGACTAGAGATGGCTCCTCTATATGTACAAAAATCACAATCTTGCCCTGCTTCTGGAACTTCGTTTGACATTAAACACTTCTTTATAGACGCAAGCGTTGTTTCTATCCAATCTGTATTGCCGACATATGGAATCACCTCGATATCAAATTCTAACTTTGAATCGAACTTGTCTAAATTACGCTTTCCGTTGCAATAAACAAAATACCCAATATTAGATACTGGAAAATTATTTTTTTTGAAAAGCCACTGATACACCTCCATTTGGCGTTTATAAACCACTTGCCATGGCGCATCCAAGGTTGGTTTGGAGTTCTTTGATGTGGCTTTGTAGTCAACAACTATCAATTCGCCAGCCGGATTTACCCAAACATCGTCAACTCCGCCATAAATATATAGATTAGTTGGTTCATGCAAAAAACCTATACCGCCACCTAGCGAATTTCTCCACTGATCCATGTCGGGATGCAAAAATGGGATTGCATCAACCCCAAACTGTGTCATGAGCGGATGTGGCTCCTGTTTTCCCCTGAAACCATCGAATTCATTTTTTAAAAGTAGGTCTACCGCCGAATTCAGATTAAAAGGGAAAGATGGTGGTTGACCCACACCAAGCCGAATATCTATGTAAAAACACCGAGGACATTGGATAAATTTATCGATTTTACTTCGGCTTAATTTAAACGGCTCCGATGAGTTTGGATCAAAAAGTCTGCTTGTGCGTTTTCCAGA
>JAYEGB010000027.1:0-3850 GCA_034658875.1 Patescibacteria group bacterium
GCTAAATATAAAAACAACTACCAAAATCACTAAAATCCCAAATATCCAATGTACACTATTTTCTGGATCTTCTGGGAAAGTTAAAATCGATGGTGTTTTTTTAGGAAGCATCTTCTTTAGTTTTTCTTTTCCAGGTGATTTTTTCTTTGGGGGCATAGTTATTCGTTATTTGGCATCACTATTATAACAAATTCCCCTTTTGGTGGGTTCTCATTGAAGTGTTTGATCATACCGTCGACGTTATTTCGTAAAAGTTCCTCAAATTTTTTGGTAATTTCTCGTCCGATAATCACGACTCTATCACCAAGATAGTTTTTTATGTCTTCTAGTGTGCGGACTACCCGGTAAGGTGACTCATATATAACAACAGGGTCTGGGATATTTGCTAAATGTTTAAATTTTGTTTGTCTTCCTTTCTTTTTGGGTAAAAATCCAACGAAATAAAAGCTGTCGGCAGGTATGCCCGCAATGCTTAATGTTGCAGTTAGGGCCGAAGGACCCGGGATAGACACTACATTTATTCCCTTCTGATGCGCAAAATTAACCAATTCCCCTGCTGGGTCTTGGATTCCTGGTGTTCCGGCATCGGTAACCAAGGCTATCTCATTACCATCATGTAAGCGTTCAAGTAATCCCTTAGTTTTATTGGATTTACTATGTGCATGATACGAAACAAGCGGTGTATTTATTTTATATGCATCTAAGAGTTTTTTTGTAACTCTGGTATCTTCCGATGCAATAAGGTCTACATCGTCTAATACCTCTAACGCACGTAGTGTAATATCCCCCAAGTTGCCAATTGGCGTTGCAACTATGTGCAGTGTTCCCATTTAAAAAAGATTTATTAGCAAAAATATGTCAGCAGTGATAGTGATAATAAGCAAAGCAACTCCAGCAATATTATTAAGCAAATTATTTTTGTGATTACGCATTAATTCACTATTGTTGGCAATCAAAAGTAATGTGATTATCAAAATTGGAACCAAAAATCCATTCAGAACTTGTGTGTAGAACAAAAGTTGCACTGCTGGGATACTAAATAGCATAGTTACAGCACCCATAAGTAGTGTTCCGGCTAAAATACTAAAAAATATTTTTGTTTTTTTTCGGGATGCATGCCAACCTTCGGGCAAATTGAAGGCCTCAGCTCCAACGTAAGCTGCCGAAGAAGCTAATATTGGAATTCCCAAAAAACCAGAACCAATTAAAGCAATCGCAAACAAGTGAAATGCCCATTTTCCTGCCAGCGGTGTAAGCATTATGGCCAGTTGGTTTGAATTTTCTAAAAGTTCTCCATTACCAATAACTTCAGAAGCCAAAAGTATAATAGCAAGAGCAATTACGGCTGAATAAACAAAGCCCATTATTACCCCCAGGCTTTCTCTGGGAATGTCGCGGATTCTTTTATGTTCTTCTATTTCTTCGGTAGCTTGCCAAAAAATGAGGTATGGAGGCAACATGTTTCCAACCAAGGCCACAGCCGCCGCTGCTATTAACCCCATACCTACTTTAGGCATAGCAAATGATAAATTTATCCAATCAATATCTGCATATAAAAGTGTTAGGACGTAAAATATTAAAAGTCCCGAAGCAAACAATAGGTATCGGCTAATTATTTTATAGTTCCCACGAAAGAGTATCCACATAAATATAGCCACAAACAATATGGCTAGCACTTGCCACGGCAAAGGTATGTACCAAGCCGCGATTTCTGCCATAGCCGATACATTGGCGCCTAAGGTTACGACATTAGTAATAAAAATTAGAGCGGCAACAGTTACTGCTAACCAAATTCCGTAGATTTGGCGGATAAGTTTATTAACTCCAATCTGAGTAACTTCTCCAACTCTAGCACTCATCTCTTCAATGTTAATTACAAGCGGAGTTAAAAGTAGCAAAAGCCAACCCAAAGCAAGGTTTGTTATGGCACCGATTTGTGCAAAAGTAACAATTCCAGAAGGATCATTATTCGAAGCCCCGGTAATAAGACCATTTTTAAGTGAAATCCAAAATGGTCTGCGCTCTTGATTGTTTATAACTGGAGGTGTTGGTAAAGTTCTACCCATTGATCAATAGTTAAGTTCTGAGCTCGGTCTGCCGAGTTAATTCCACTGGCTGCCAATACTTCTTTTATTGTCTCATTAGGTAGCTGTAATCCACCAGAAAGCGAATTGTGTAACTGTTTCCTTCTTTCTCCAAACCCTGCTTTTACAAGGCGGAAAAATTTGGTCGGCTCTACATCGTATTTGTTTTCTTTGAATGGAACAATCTTAATTACAGCCGAATCTACTTTGGGGATTGGCCAAAAATCTTGTTTTGATACTTCGGTAATTATTTCTGGAGTGCCATAAAATTGTACGGCCACACTTAAGATATTGGCATTTGGCCGCTTTGCTACTATTCTCTCAGCAACTTCTTTTTGTACCATCAAAACTAAAAGATCAGGCTTAAACTTAAGCTCTAAAAAGAAGCGGATTATTATAGAAGTTAGGTAGTATGGGATGTTTGCAACTAGTTTGTAGCTATCTGAATTCAAAGTTTCACGCAAAAAATCTTCTTCTAATGCCAATGCATTGCCCGGAATAATTTTTAAGTTATTTAAATCCGAGTTTAATCCCCTAGCAGCTTTCACCATGTTAATGTCTTTCTCAATAGCTACTACCGAATTAGCATTTTGAGCAAGTTCGCGAGTTAGCGTGCCAAGCCCAGGGCCGATCTCAAGCACATTATCGTTTTCAGAGAGCTTAGCAGCTTCAATTATTTTATTTAAAACACTTCTATTAACCAAAAAGTTTTGCCCAAGCTTTTTGTGAGCAGTAATTTTGTATTCTTTTAGAATTCTATGAACAATACTAAGGTCTGTAAGATCCATAATGTGTTATATAAGATAAAATTTTACATATATCTTACCTGCTCCTAGTGGCGCAAGTTCTTTGAATGCCCAATCATTAAGATCTATGGACACGCCGGTCCAGGCCTCTGGTCCGTAATCGTTAATTTTTACAATGATTGATTTACCAGATGCTACAGAAACCACTTTTAGCTTGGAGCCTCGTGGGAAAATAGTACTTGCAGCATAGAATCCATCGAATTGTCTATACCAAGTTGCCCATCCATAATAACTTGGCGACTTAGGTTCTGGTTCTACCTCAGGCACCTCGGGTGTCGGTACATATTTTTTAGGTTCTGGTGGTGGCTCGGCTGCTTTTTTGGCAGCCGCTAAATTATCGGTAATGGTTTGATTTGCCTTTTGGTTTTCGGTAACCATAGAAATTATAAGTTTATTTTCAACTAATGCGTCGTAATTTGGGTTTATTTTTACTACTGTAGCTCCAAGGTCAAGCTCATCAACCAATTCCCCTACCGTTTCACTCTTGGTTACATAGCTATCAACCAAACCATTAATATTTAAAGTAACTAGTTTACTTTTTAATTGAATAGCATCAAGCTTGATTAGAACAAAAACCAATACAATAAGCAGGCCAATCATAATCGTGTTTGTTCGTTGGCGGTTTTTTAGGTCACTTTTTTCCACTACTAATTATTATGCTGTTTTTGCAGCTTTATCTTTAACTTTTTCAATTGGAGCAAGGTTTTTCAACATTCTCTTAGTGCCAAAATTACCAAACCGAATTACTAATTCGTTTTTTCCGGAACTAACAATGCGCCCAATCCCAAAATGTTTGTGCTCAACCATATCCCCGGTTTTAAATTTGCGCTTAGAATCAGCCGTTGGGATGTCGGCAAATGGCACTGCAGAATATTGAGGCAAGTGAAGTAATATATATTAACACAATTGCCGCGGCTTATTCTGGCTTGTTACCTAGTTCTCCGCCTATCTATATTAAAG
>JAYEGB010000028.1:0-3706 GCA_034658875.1 Patescibacteria group bacterium
TTTGCCTGAAGCTATACCAGAAGAAGAAGTAGCAAAAATAGTAGATGGAGTACTTGCCGCAAATCCAGATGGTAATAAAGGCCAAATTATTGGTCAGGTAATGCAAAAAACTGAAGGTCGGGCCGATGGAGGCGTGGTGGCTAAGCTAGTAAATAGTAAAATGGTTGGGTGATGTCGCAGGTATTTATTGGTTACGACAACCATGGGATAGATGGAGTGGATGACGATTGCATCCGCTTTATTTTTGATGTGGTGCTGGGCAGCCTAAAGCGAGACATGAATCTTGAGGTTGGTTTAGTAATTGCTGACGAAAAAAAGATGCAGGATTTAAACAAAAAGTATTGTGGAAAAGATAAACCAACCAATGTTTTATCTTTTACAAATAGTGAAATCCCAGATTTGGCCGATAATCCAGAGCTCCAAGACAAAAACTATTTGGGCGATGTGTATATTTGCTATCAAATTCTTCTAGATGAAGCCAAGACTATGAAAATATCGAATCGTGAGCGTTTTTCACAGCTGTTTGTCCATGGTCTTTTGCATTTAAATGGTTTTGATCACGAAGATCCATCTGAAACAAAAAAGATGGAAGAGATGGAAGATAAAATTTGTGAGCTAATTTTGTAGAATCTTTCTGGGCATTTTTTGGTATTCGCCAGCCAGGCGCTTATAATAAGAAAGAATCTCTGCTTGTCGGTAGGCGGGGAATAAAAAAATAATGAGAGAAAAGGTAACCATCGGTATAGATGTCGGTAGCTCTGAAGTGGTGGCAATTGTGGGCCATAGGAGTGAAGGCGAAATACATCCCAATATTATTGGGGTGGGTGTTCAGGAAAATAGTGGGCTTCGAAAAGGAGTGGTTACCGATGTAGAAGAGACAATGTCCTCTGTAGCAGCAGCACTTGATAAAGCCGAAAGAATGGCCGGGGTCCCTATAGAAGGGGCCTATATTTCTATAAATGGAGAACATATTCAATCCTCTAATACCAAAGGGCTTGTTTCGGTTGCACATAGCGAGATCGGATCAGACGATGTTGCCAGAGCCATTGAGAGCGCCCAGACGGTAGCTTTACCAGCCAACAGGGAGATTATTCATGTCCTGCCGCGAACTTTTATTGTTGATGGCCAAGATCAAATTCGCGATCCAATTGGTATGTTTGGCACCAGGCTCGAGGTAGATGCCCATATTGTTACTGGTTCAACACCATTTATTCGCAATCTACAAAAAACTGTAGAACAGGCCGGAGTTAGTATTGCTAACTTTGTTTTAGCTCCATTGGCGGCCAGCAAAGCAGTGCTGACTAAAAAACAAAAAGAGTTAGGTGTGGCCGTTATTGATATCGGTTCTGACACCACGGGCTTAACGGTATTTGACGAGGGAGATTTATGTCATTCGGTAGTTATGCCCATTGGTGCTCGTCATTTAACCTCAGACATTGCTATTGGTCTTAGGACCTCTTTGGAAGTGGCCGAGAAGGTAAAGATAGAATACGGCATGGCTTCGGCAGTAATGCTTTCAGACAAAGATACTATCGATCTCTCGCGTTTTGATAAAGCCGAAGACCAAGTTATTTCACGTAGGTATGTTGCCGAAATCATAGAAGCTCGTTTGATGGAGCTCTTCATGATGGTAAAAACTGAGCTTCGCAAAGTTGGTAAAGACGGCATGCTCCCAGCCGGTGCAGTGCTGGTTGGTGGGGGAGCCAAGCTTCCAGGAATTGTAGATTTTGCCAAAGATCATCTTGGTTTGCCAGCTCAAATAGGTTTTCCCATAGAACTTCGTGGGGTAGTGGATCATTTAGATGATCCCCGTTTTGTTACAGCAATCGGACTTGTTATGTGGGGGATGGATGACGATCATAACTCTAGCATTTATGCTGCCGAACCAAGTTTTGGTGGGGTATTTTCACGACTAAAATCGTGGTTTAAATAATTATCCACAATTTTGTGGATAAGTGTTATCTCAGACAATTTAATTTATTTAGCTCCCATGGCCAATTAATTATAATAGGTTGATTTCCTTTGACGACTGAAATTATAGTAAGATATAATTAAATGTCATTGAGTGGATAAATTGGGGATAAAATTGGGATAATACAGTTAAACAAAATAACTACTTAGGAGGAAAAATAATGAGTTCACGTAGACCAGTAAGTGATTTTAAGGGTGAAGGGGTATTTGCCCGAATCAAAGTCGTTGGTGTCGGGGGTGGAGGCACACACGCGGTCAATCGAATGATTGATGCCAATATCCGTGGTGTTGAATTTGTGGCAGTAAATACAGATGCCCAAGATTTGCATTACTCGGATGCAGAAATAAAGATTCATATTGGACAAACTACAACGCGTGGTTTGGGTGCAGGTGCCGATCCTGAAAAGGGCAAAAAATCTGCTGAAGAAGATAAGGAACAAATTTACAATGCCCTAAAAGATGCCGACATGGTATTTGTCACTTACGGAGCGGGTGGTGGTACCGGAACGGGTGCTGGCCCAGTAATTGCCGAAATTGCCAAAGAGCTTGGTGCTCTTACTGTAGCCGTTGCTACCAAGCCGTTTAGTTTTGAGGGGTTGCGTAGACGCAAGATTGCCGAAGAAGGCATAGAAGATCTGCGTAGTCGAGTAGATACTTTAATTGTTATTCCAAATGATCGCCTCTTGCAGGTGATAGATAAAAAGACTTCGCTTTACGATGCCTTTGCGGTGGTGGATGATGTTTTGCGCCAAGGTGTGCAAGGTATTTCCGATCTTATTACCCAACACGGTATGATTAATGTCGACTTTGCCGACGTAAAGGCTATTATGGCCAATTCTGGTTCGTCTTTGATGGGTATTGGTCGTGGTACTGGCGATAGTCGTACCATGGAAGCTGCCAAGCAGGCTATCGACAGCCCTCTTTTGGAGCTTTCTATCGATGGAGCTAAAGGAATTCTGTTTAATGTAACTGGTGGACCTGATTTGGGTATGTATGAGATCGACGAAGCCGCCAGAATCATTACCGAAGCAGCCGATCCAGATGCCAACATTATCTTTGGAGCCGTTATAGACGAGGCTATGCAGGGCGAAGTGAAGATTACGGTAGTTGCAACCGGATTTGATGAAGAAATGTACAATGTGACCACTGGGGCAAGTCGTAGACGCATGGAACCAGTGGGTAGGCCGGTAGCCCCAAAGGCAGATCAGGATATGGCAACTGAGGAAGAGGACGAATCCGAGATAGATGTTCCTGCCTTTATCCGTAAAAAGATCAAAAACTAATTTTCTTCAAGGATTACAAGAAGTCAACTTTTTTATTGAGTAGTTCTCACTGCGCTCGAACAATAAGATAACAAAATCAAACGGCTCATGTTATGAGCCGTTTAGTTAATAGAAGAATTTATCATTTACAAAACAGTAAAAATAGTGCATAATGCACGCACAAAATGAATTTTGACATCTAAAGTAACTCGTGTTGGGGCTGTCTTATAGCTCGCAATATAATTGCGAGCTATTTTGTATAATGTGAAAGTATGAAAGGGGTAATTAATACTATAGAGAAATTAATGCCAGATCGGGTGGTGTATTTGCCGGAAGTTGGTTTGGTTTACCGAAATAAAAGAGATGTGGATAATTTTCTAGAAGAAATTTTTAACGCACCTCCTAATAAATTTCTACAATACGATAAAAACCAGTTCTGGTTTAAGGAAAAGCCAGAAAAGGTTTTGGTAGAC
>JAYEGB010000029.1:0-3541 GCA_034658875.1 Patescibacteria group bacterium
CAAGCTCGGGATGACAAACTCAAAGATTTTGTCATTTTTTGCGCCGTAGTTTTCGTTGAATATCCCTGTCTTCTTGGCGTTCTTTTATTTTTGAGCGTTTATCCCATTTCTTCAAACCACGAGCCAAGGCTAACTCTACTTTAGCGCGGTTTCTTTTTATATATAAAGATAGAGGGATTAAAGTTAATCCCTGCTCTTGCGATTTACCAATAATTTTATTTAATTCTTGCTTACTTACTAATATTTTTCGAGGTCTCATTGGGTCGTAATCTGCTGGAGCGCCTTGGTGATAGGGGGCAATGTGAACGCCAGTCAACCAAAGCTCGCCATTAGTAATTCTGGCGTGGCTTCCCTTAAGGCTGATTTGACCTTCGCGAACAGATTTGATTTCGGTACCTAAAAGCACCAAGCCTGCCTCGAATTTGTCGAGGATCTCGTAACTACTTTTAGCATAACTATTTCTCGCTATTATTTTCATGATGTTTTTATTTAGGAAGGTAGCTCTCACTACGCTCGAACAATACACTTAGGTAGTTCTCACTACGCTCGAACAATACACTTAGGTAGTTCTCACTACGCTCGAACAATACACTTAGGTAGTTCTCACTACGCTCGAACAATACACTTAGGTAGTTCTCACTTTGTTCGAACAGTAATATTGTTCGAGGAGTAATCGACGAGAACTATGCAAGTTTATTCCACAATGCTTCTTTCTTTTTACGACTAAAATCTTTAATCTGAATCTCTCTTCTTCTAGCAAGTTCAAAATCAGTAAATTTTTCAATATATCTAACCGCTTTAAATCCATGTTTGCTAGTGAATTTTGATCCTTTGCTCGAAATATGTTGATCTATTCGCTTAGTTATATCATAAGTCATACCAGTGTAATATAACCCGTCAGAACATTCAATTACATAAATATACCATCGCCACGCATTTGTATTCATTGTTCTTATTATATAAAAACCTCTTTTGTATTGTAGAGGTTGGTAGTTCTCACTTTGTTCGAACGATAAGACGAAGGATTTAAATGTCTAATTTATAGATTAATGTAACCCTTCGACTAAGCTCAGGGCTGATTTACCAAAAAGTAACCCTTCGACAAGCTCAGGGAATGTTTTTTAAGCTCAGGGAATGTTTTTTAAGCTCAGGGAATGTTTTTTAAGCTCAGGGAATGTTTTTTGTTTACATGTCTAATTTGTAGATTTGGGTGCCAGACATCAACCAAATAGAACCAGCACTTTCGTTTACATGTAGTTTGGTTGGATTTTCTATGTTGTTAAATACATGCTGTCTTCTATATTCACCATCTTTAGTAAAGGCAATGACTCGATTATTCTCGGCATCTAGAGCATATACATTAGATGAAGCAACATCAGTATAGATATCGCTTATTGTGCCAAGTCCACCAGTGTGTTCTGGAATATCACGCATAATAAACTCAACTTGTTGGCCGATTGTGTATTTATTAATGGAACCATTCATCAAAAGATAAAGATCACCATCTATAGCCATGCTCGTAGTGCCAGCTAAGCTAATATTGGTATTGTCTTCAAAGAATGGCGCCACTCTGGTGTAGCCATCGGCAGTGGACTGATACTTCCAAACTTGGTTATTTTCTGGGTCGAGTAAATAAATTTTGCTGGTGTAGGCAATAATGTCTGTAGCGTTAGTCCAGCTACCGCTATCTAGATTGGCTGTACCCATGCGGTTGTCGGAAGTGTCTAATTTGTATATTCCTGGAGGGCTGGTGTAAACAATTAAGCCCTTGTCGGTTGGGGCACCAAGCTCGATCCGCTTTTCGCTGCTTACGAGAGAGTTAATTATTCCAGATTCATTGCGAGCATAGTTATACTTGTAAATTTTATTATGCTCTATGTCGTAAGAATAGACATCTTTATTAATGGTAAAGAAATTATTAATGGCAACAGCAGTGCCGTTGCCGCCAGAACTTTCTAGCTGACCGTTAAGCCCAGCAAAATCTACCTCAACTCGTGGAGTAGGGTAGCGTTTTACGCGGTTTATGTCATCTAGTTGGTCTTTTACATCAGCCAAAACATTGGCTGCATCTTTCTCTGTGTCGCGATGCTCTCCGGCTGCTTCGGCTAAGGCAAATGCCTCAACTAACAATGCATTGGCCTGACCAACATCATCGTAAATTAGAGCAGCTTTTGCAGCATCACGCTTTTGGATAGCATTTTCCAAAGATTCAACAGCAGTTTTTTTACTAATTCTAGCAGTTTGGTTGTTAGCTAAGGTCAATGTAGAAGCTACTAGTACAATTGCCAATACACCAACGGCTGCAAATAAAATCCGGTTACCATGTTTGTACTTACGAACCTCATCTACCCAATAACTAACCGAAGTAAAAATAAGATCGACTACTGCTACCACCATAAGGCCCGCATATTTAGTGTAGCGCCAAAATCCAAGGAAGATACGCTTCCAAACAGGGTTAGCAGCAATTTGTTGGGTTGTGCTGGTAATGCTTGAAACCCTCTGGCCTAAATTATCGTAATTAATTTTAGGTAGTTTCAGTGAAGGAAACTTTTTGGCAGGTTCTGTCGGGGTTTCCTGAACTTTTGGTTTGTCGATATCTTCGAAATCGTCTAAAGACAAATCTTCGTCGTCGTCTAGTTCAAATTCCTGGGCCATATCGGAAGCAGCCTGAGCTTTTAGAGACCTATCTTTTATCTGCTTAGTTTCTTCTTCTGATTTTTTAGTATCATCACCAGTTTTACCCCATAGATTTTCTTTGTTTTGTGCGGAAGGTGCGGCGGGGGTGAATTTTCTGCCGTAATCTTTGGTTGGGCCACCAACCCAATTGTCTTCGTTAGTTACTTCTTCGTCTAACATCATTTCTGGGGAAGTAATCTCGGCAATTAAAACATTGGTTTTATTTATTTCCCTTTCCTTACCCAACTCTTCCGCCAACATACGGGCAGCTTCATCGGGGGAGTGATTGGATAAAAGATGTTTAATTTTATCGACAGAATAGTAATATAGTAGCTCTGCCGTGCTGGTGATCAATTTGTCTCCAACTGTTAGGTCGCCTTCTATAACATTAGTAAGAGTTTCTTCTGGTTTATAACTTTCGCCTGGAGTGTATAGATCTGCAGAAAGATGCATTAGTTTTCCGTCTCGAAGAAGATGGAGCTCATTAGTTCCACGGTGGACCACCAAAAGCTTATTGCCAGTTATAACAGCAATAGTTACATTGGTTTTTCCAATCCAATCCTTTTCTCCCTCTTTGGCAATTGCAGCGAACTCTTCGTTAGCAGATCTTAATGCCGATTCAAAACTCTCGCTTGGCGAAGCAGATAGATCGCGGTAGTATTCTTCTTTAATAATATCGATTAGGTTGTAGGCAATGTCTGGCGCAAGCGGAGAAGCACTGCCAATGTCTATCACAAAATGAATATTACCGTGTTTTTGTTCTTCGGCACTTTCGGGGCGAAATGCCAATGCGGTGGAGAACCCTCCACCACTTGAACTTTTTGAAAGCACCTTTCCTATACGAAAAGCGTATTTCGACTTTTTA
>JAYEGB010000030.1:0-3488 GCA_034658875.1 Patescibacteria group bacterium
CCTAACCTACTATCGTCTTTGGGATAACGACGATACACTAGATGACATAATCGCCTCATACGAGCGCGAACATAAAAATGTAAAAATAGAGGTTAGAAAAATCCCTATTGCTGAAGAAGAAACCATTTACGAGTATCAAAACGATTTAATTAAAGAAATTGCCGACGATAAGGGACCAGACATGTTTATGATCCACAACGATTGGCTACCATACCAAATAAACCAAATTTACCCAGCACCAAGTAGTGTAATTTCTTTGGAGGAATATCAAGAAAAATACCCCGAAGTTGCGATAGACGATTTTGTAGAAAGTGGCAAAATCTACGCTATGCCATATTTTATAGACAACCTTATACTCTATTACAATATCGATCTTTTTCATGATGCCGATATTCCTCGCTCTCAAATTCCACCAAAAACTTGGAGCGATGTAGTAGAAGTAACTCCAAAACTAACAAAGTTTGATAGAAATGGCTTGCTTACTCAATCGGCTATAAATATGGGAGTAGATAACGAATGGGTTCCCCGTTTTGCAGAAATAATTGCCGCACTTATTTACCAAAATGGTGGCCAGATGACTACCTCCGATCATACTAAAACTATTTTTGATTTACCTGTAACCGACGACAAACCATATTACCCAGGTGAAAATGCTTTGGAATTCTATACCGATTTTGCCAACCCCAATTCCTCCCTTTACACATACTCTGATGCAACCTACACAGATGGTTCTAAAAAATTCCCAAGCGATATCCAAGCTTTCTTAGAAGGAAAGTTGGCTATGTATGTAGGCTATGCATATCAGATAGAAAACATTCGCGATCTAAAAGGCAGCTTCCAGTTTGACACAACGCTTCTTCCTCAATCCAGATCAGAGGAACCAGCAACAATAGCAAACTATTGGGGCGAAACAGTTTCACGCAACAGTGATTACCCACAAGTTGCTTGGGATTTTATAAATTATGTATCTCAAAAAAGCAATCTTCGTAGCTACGTAAGAGCCACTGGCCATGTTGGAGCATCGAACGAACTTATCAAGCGTGATCTCAATAGGCCTTATTACGGACCAGTTGCCAAACAAGTTGAGCACAGCAAGTCTTGGTATCGAAGCAACACACCCGAAATAGAAGATATTTTTGCGGATATGGTAAATAGCGTTTTGCATTATAGAACTAGCGCCAAACAAGCAATTGAATCGGCGGTAAATAAAATAAATGGACTAAACTAATATGAATGATTTTGCGGTCTTGGTTAACAAGGTAGAAGATCTACTTGTAAGTGTTACCTATGATAAAATATTTCCTTTTGCTGGAGTTGCAGCAGTGTGTTTATTAATATATGCGGGCATTAAATACATCACTGGCGGACCAAAAGGGTCTGAAGATGCAAAAAAAACTATCATCGCGGTTGTAATTGGATTATTAATAATAATTTTTGCAGCTTTCATTGTTAATCAGGTTACTAAATTATTACAATAATGATACAATTAACAATGTATTTATATAAATAATTAATAATTGCTATGAAAAATCTAAAAAAACACATAGACAAAATTGGCCTAACGATTGCTACAGTATTTATGGCCACACCAATTGCAGGTGCATATAATGCGATTGAGCCAGTCCCGATAAATCTTAGTCAGGAGACTGACGTTGATGTTATTGATTTAGTAGGACAAGTTGGAGGATTCTTGTTGGCTCTAGCTGGCGTACTAGGCGTTGTTTACCTTATCTATGGTGGCATTCTCTACATCACTGGCGGAACAAAAGGCCAAGAAAATGCCAAGGGTGTTATTATTAACGCACTTGTCGGGCTGTTAGTTGTTGCTCTATCTTGGGCAATAGCATCGTTCGTACTGAACTTCTTCAATATGTAATCAGACACAAACGAATTCACAATCAAAAAACATTCTGCCATCCAGCAGAATGTTTTTTGATACAAATCAACGGCTCATAAATATGCCGTTTAAAAATAATTCCCAAATAAAAACCATCAGTTTTTTTAGCGAGAAAAACCGAACGAACCCGCCTTGGGTGGGTGTGTTTCTTTCTTGATCCGGGAGAAGTAAACGAATGAATACACAAAAACCCAGCAAAGCTGTGTTTTTGTGTGGAGTGAACTTGCTCCGACGTGGTGGCATGCCCGGGAGGATATCAAACCATTCACTATCGCTCATTTAATAGGGTTTCCACCCTCTTACTGAAAGCTAAAGACTTTCAGTCACCCTAACGGGAAACTCCCGTTTCCCGACCCCTTCCCTGGGTTCGAATCTCTTTTTCATTGCCATAAAAAAACACCAAAATTTGGTGTTTTTTTATGGCGTGCCCGGGAGGATTCGAACCCCCGACCTTTCGGTCCGTAGCCGAACGCTCTAATCCGCTGAGCTACGGGCACACAATGTGATCACAAACTTAATACTTAAACTACTATTTTCCCACAATCTTACAAACTTGGAATCCCGCCCCGATTTCCATTTCATAAATCATTTATCGAGGAGCTGCGGGCACACAAAAAGTATTAGGTTTAAACTTTTAAAAGACGGTTTATTTTATCAATCCAATCTTCGTTTTTTTCATCTAGTTCTGGGATGCTTTTGCCTAAGGCTTTTTTAATGCTCTCAACTTTTCCTTCGTCTATCTCTGCTGTAATTACCGGGGCGAGTCTTGTTGTAGAAATAAGATTTAGATAAACCTTATTTTCTACATACACAACCCAAAAACCTTTTAAGCTACCGTATTCTACCAGATGATCGTTTATAGTAACACCATTTTCATCGATCCTGTAATTCATCATTCTTGGAGCAATTCTATTAGATAAAAACAAAACTACACCTACCATTAGAATAACGGCAGCAACAAGCCACTGGCTAAAATACAAAGCTAACGCAATAACTAGTACTAACACAACAGAAACAATTGCATACCATTTCCAATCTCGTTTTTGAGACTGAAATTCACGAGACTTCCACTCGATAAGATCTATATTTTTTTGTGTATTTTCTTCTGGTTGTAAATTATTCTGCTCTTCCATAATAAATTTTTTAATAAACATTTTTTAACGGCTCAACCATTGAGCCGTTCCCTCAGACAAAAATCCGAAGATTGCTATCGCGAAAGAAACCGAACCCGCCCTGGGCGGGTGTTTCTTGAGCAAAGAGGAGTAGTGATGAAACGTTTATGACTTTTACCCAAAAAGGTAAAAGGATAAAGCATAATCCACTACGACGACGTGGCGGAGAGGGTGGGATTCGAACCCACGATACCCGTAAAGATATACTGGTTTTCAAGACCAGCGCCTTAAGCCACTCGGCCACCTCTCCAAGTTTAGATATTTCAATATTGCCTTGGTTTTCCTGAACGGCTCAATGAATGAGCCGTTCCCTCAGACAAAAATCATAAATCTGCTGTACAGCAAAATGTTTTTTGTCTGAAAAGCCTGCCTACCGGTAGGCAGGAAATAACAACGAAACGGAGAGCTCGAGAAATCAC
>JAYEGB010000031.1:0-14027 GCA_034658875.1 Patescibacteria group bacterium
CTAAATTATTGGCAAGCTTTTTGAAGTCTTCGTTTTTAGCTACAAAATCAGACTCACAGTTAAGCTCTAATAGCACACCCACACGATCACCCGGATGAACATAGGTAGTAACCACACCCTGAAGTGCAATACGCTCGGATTTGCTTTCAGCAAGTTGCGCACCTTTTTCTAAAAGATGTTTGGTGGCTTTGGCAAAATCACCCTCAGCCGACTCGAGTGCAGCTTTGGCATCCATCATTCCAGCTCCTGTTAATTCGCGGAGCTTTTTAACATCTGTTGTTTTGATCTTACTCATTTCTTTTAACTTCTTAATACTAATTTACTACTTTTCTTCGTTCGACGCAGGAGCTTTTTTAGCTTTTTTCTTTATTGGCTCTTTTTTAGCCTTTGGGTTTGGCTCATCCTCCGGTGCAGCTTTTGCTCGGTTTTCCTTAAAGGCATCTACTAGTGTGTTTACGATCAGTTCAGTTCCTTGCTTTGAGTCATCATTACCTGGGATAACATAATCTATTCCTTCTGGGTTAGCATTGGTATCAACAATTCCAATAATTGGGATGCCAAGCTTTTGGGCTTCTTTAACGGCAATCTTTTCACGAACAACATCGGTAATTATCAAAGCATCTGGGACTTTGTTGAGCATATCTAGTCCACCAAAAGCAGTTTCAAGTATTGCCAACTTTTTTTCGAGTAAACCAATTTCTTGTTTGGTCAAATCACCAAAGTCTTTTTTGGCAAACTTTTCCCTTAGTTCCTTTAAATGTTTAATGCGTTTACGCATTGTTGAAAAGTTTGTAAGCAAACCTCCGGGCCAACGCTCGGCAGCATATGGAAGTTCGGCTGCCTTGGCAGCTTCTTCTACAATCTTTATCGCCTGACGCTTGGTACCAACAAGCATCACAAGCTTGCCGTTTGAAGCCAAATCGGTAACAAAATTTACTGCCTCTTTAAGCTGTGATTCAGTTTTTGTTAGATCTATAATATGTACACCATCACGACTATCAAAAATGAATGGCTTCATCTTTGGATGCCAACGATGGGTTTGGTGACCGAAGTGTAATCCAGCCTCGAGCATCTGCTCTACCGTTATCTTTTTTGCCATATTGTTCTCCTTTTACTTCCGGTTTAGTTCCCCTCGCAACTGGATCCACAAGGGACAGGTCAATTGCAATCCCCAAACCGTGTTATTTTGCTCCCCTAGAGTACAAAATTACCCCTAAATAGTCAATACCATAAACGGCTCATGCAATGAGCCGTTTATTTTAAATCAAAAAAAGCACTCCTTAAGTTTAAGAAGTGCTAAGAGTGTTGCACTAAATCCTTACACTCAATCCGACAACTGCTAACAAAATTGCAATATCCGCTGAATAAACATTTTTACTATCAAACAAGTAGTCACGACCATTAAAGAGAGGAATTAGGCTTGAGATAATTACCAAGCTAAATACGATAACCATAACAAACCCTCCGATACCTCCGATGGATGCATAACCCAAGAAGTAAAACATCAAGAATATTAATGCTAGCATATAGCAAAGTAGTGCAACTTTCGCAGAAACAGTTTTGCCGTACAACACGGGAATAGTATATTTAATTCCCCTGTCAGCTTCTTGATCAAGAATATCTTTTAGTATTTCCCTACCTAGAATTATCAAAACTATTGCGATCGCTAAACCCAAGGCTGGTTTTTCTGCAATACCAGGCGATAAAACTACCACGCCATTTGCCAATGCCACCCATAAATTATTCAAAAAAAATTTGGAACGAACAAAAACATAACTGGCACTTAGAGACAAGGCTCCGAACAATATCGCGCTGTTAGGCCCAAAAGTCCATATAGAACCAATGATTAGCAATACAGAAATAATAGACAGAATAAGAACAAGACCTAACAATGACCGTTGATTTAATAAAGATCGTTTCTGTGGCCCATCAATATCTCGGTCATTGTACGCATTGATAGTCATGGCAAAAGCCGCGATAAAAAATGTTGCTAGAACAGCCCACCAATTTATGGGTTTATCACACAGGTGGTAACTATAAAAAAACAAGCAACGTTGCAACTAGACAAGCAAATGGTCGTATGACACGAAACCAACCCACGGTGATCATCTCCTTTTTTTTCATTTTTTTAAAGATCTTCTTACTCACACAGCATTAAAACATAGTAATATTAAAATCACAAATAAATTAAATATAGGTTTATGAAGGAAGAGTTACATACTATAATGAATTTATGCAGAATGAAGGAACTCCTGCGTCCGCAGGGAAACGGAATTTATTTCTAACTATTTTTGTCGGAACCGTAGTGTTTATCTACGATGTTTTCAAAACCGTTTCCACCGTACTTGGAGTTGCTTTCTTGATCCGCTTTTTCCTTATTCAACCGTTCTATGTTAGCGGACAATCGATGGAACCAAATTATCACGACAACGAATACATTATTGTTGATCAAATTTCGTATCGCTTCAAACAGCCAAGCCGTGGTGATGTAATTGTATTTAAATACCCACTTAACAAAACTCAAAGCTTTATTAAGCGAATCATCGCCCTACCTGGCGAACGAATTACCGTTTATGAAGGTGAAGTCAAAATTTACAATGCCGAAAATCCAGCTGGGTTTAGACTAAACGAAAATTACCTACCACCAAGTCTTTACACATCTGGCACGGTAGATACCCAGCTTCGTGAAGACGAATTCTTCGCAATGGGAGATAATCGCCCATACAGTTCTGACTCGCGCCAATGGGGTATATTACCTCGCAATTTAGTTGTTGGAAGGGTTTGGGTGATTCTTTACCCATTTGAACGCTTCCAAACTATCCCAACACCAAGTTACAATAATAGCCGTATTACATACAACCAACCCCAAAACCAACTTGCCGGGTTACCCGAAGTCCTTGGACTTTCTCTATAAATAGACCTCCCTTCAACACACTGTCATCCCGAGCAGCTCCATTGTCATCCCGAGCAGCTCCATTGTCATCCCGAGCAGCTCCATTGTCATCCCGAGCAGCTCCATTGTCATCCCGAGCAACTCTCTTGTCATCCCGAGCAACTCTCTTGTCATCCCGAGCAACTCTCTTGTCATCCCGAGCAACTCTCTTGTCATCCCGAGCAACTCTCTTGTCATCCCGAGCTTGTCGAGGGATCTTATAATAAAATCATGAAACAATATTCTGTATATATCATGGCTAGTGAATCAGGAACTTTATATATTGGGATTACCAATAACCTAGAACGCAGAACATACGAACATAAAAATGGATTAATTCCAGGATTTTCACAAAAATACAAAACTCACAAACTTGTATATTCTGAATCTTTTTCAGAAATCATCGATGTTATTGCAAGAGAAAAACAGTTCAAAGGTTGGAGAAGAAATAAAAAAGAAACATTGATCAACAAAACCAACCCTAAATGGAATGATTTATCTAGATCCTTCGACTTCGCTCAGGATGACAATGGAGAATAAAAAAAGACCGTTAGTTGTAACTCCAACGGCAAAATGAGCCGGGGCTCAGTGTATATCATCACTTTTACGCAAGAAATTGATGCTACGCGGTGATCTTTGTAATCTTTATGTGGGACAGTTGCTGACGATGTCCTTGGGTTCTGCGGTAACGCTTACGGCGCTTCATCTTAAATACCTTTATTTTATCGCCCTTCAAATTTTCTATGAGTTCTGCTTCTACCTTAGCACCCTCAACTAGTGGCTTTCCAATCTTTACATCCTTACCTTTTTCGTCTGCTACCAACAATACTTCTTTAAAAATAACCTTATCACCATCTTTGTTCTCTAAACGCTCGATTGTTAAAACATCGCCTTCGCTTACAAAATATTGTTTTCCGCCTGTTCTGATTACTGCCTTCATAGTATTTAATTAGTTACGCTGAACAGTATATAAACTGATGCTCTTAAAGTCAAATTATCTTTACCTATCGCCGAAATTCTACTTGATCACCTATTTTTAGTCTGTTTGACTTAGCTTCTCCACCCAAAAGCTCCAGTACATACCTGGCTGGTCTGGTATTTTTATAGGTTGAAGGTGCTGCCACTTCGCCTGCTGGCTCGAGATTATGCCTCATATCTACAATCTTCATATTTTTATCGAGCCAAATAATATCAAGATTTACTAGTGTTCCACGCATCCAAAAAGCATAATAACTTTCTTTTTCAAACACAAACCACATTCCTTCGCTAGACAGCATATTAGACACTCCAGCCAAACCCTGGGTTCGCTCCTCTTCTGTATCGGCTATACCTATATTAATAACCTTTGAGTTTGGCAGTGTAATCTTTGCTTCTATATTTATCTCTTGTAGATCATTAATAGAAGGCGAAATATTAATAGTGTCTTTACTTATCCAAGAGAAGATCATTATCAAAATCAAAACAGCAACTGCAATAAGTAGTTTGTTTTGTTTAAACAGATCATAAATTCTACTAATTTTTAACAAGACTAAGTTTAAGTTTGTAATTATTTATTTCAAACTCTTTTTCGCCGGTGCCTTCCTCTATCTTGGTTGCCAAAACCTCTCCAAAAATGTAATCTTCGTGTTCTTTAAATGCTTCTAGAATAATAGCATCGCTACTTTCGAAACTAAGAACTATACGATCCGATACATCTAGGCCTTGCTCTTTGCGCAAACCCTGAACTGCTCGCACCAACTCACGGGCCAGACCTTCTTTTTCGAGCTCTTTTGTTATTTCGGTATCAAGACCCTCTTCGCTTGCCCCAAAAATAACTTTTTTAATATTTAGTTCGTCTTTAATTATTTCAACCAAATCTTTCTCTAATTCCGATTCTTTCAAAGAAATGCTAGCAAGCGGCTGCCGAACCTTCATCTTAGCTTCTTCGCGCATAAAATGACCTTTTTCCACAATTGCCCGAGCAATTTTCATATTACCTAGTAACGTTTGGTCTACCTCTAAATCTTTTGGCCAATCCATAAGATGAACCGATTCCGAATCGTCTACAGTTTTTAAGTTTTGGAAGATGGATTCAGACATAAACGGCATGAACGGAGCCAGCACAATACTAAGCTCTCTTAGCACCGTGTACAAAGTTTGATAGGCCGTTGTTTGATCCTCAATGTTTTCGCTCTTCCAAAATCTCTTTCGACTTCTGCGTACATACCATTTAGATAAATCATTTACCATTTCTTCTAAGGCACTAGAGGCTTTAAATGGTTCATATTTTTCGAGCGAGCTAGTTACAATATTAGTTGCTTCATTCATTCGGCTTAAAATCCACCGATCCAAAATATTAGTCGATCTTTTAGCCTTTGGGTTTGGCTCGAAGTTATCTAGTGTGGCATAGGTAGTAAAGAAAGAATAAGTGTTCCAGAGCGTTAAAACAAACCTTCTAATAATCTGCTTGAAAATATCTTCGTCAAACATCTTATTTTCGTATGGCTGATTTACACTGTAGAAATACCAGCGAATAACATCGGCTCCATATTTTTCAAACATTTCGTGAGGATGTACTACATTGCCTTTGGACTTGCTCATTTTCTTGCCCTTTTTATCGAGCATCATCCCCTGCACCAACACATTTTTAAATGGCACTTCACGATCCAACAGGGTTGCCACCGCAAGTAGCGTGTAAAACCAACCACGCGTCTGGTCTTGTGCCTCCGAAATAAAATTCGCAGGGTAAGAATGCCCCTCATCGACACGCTCTTTATTTTCGAAAGGATAGTGCCACTGAGCAAATGGCATAGCACCACTATCGAACCAAACATCAACAACTTCTGGTACTCTCTTGTATTCCTTGCCGGCTTTTTTAATAACAATATCGTCTACAGATGGCCTATGTGGATCAAATTCGTCACCAATTTTAGATTTATCTACTGCTAATTCTTTTAATTCTTCAAAACTACCAATGCATATATATTCGCCATCTTCCGACTCCCACAATGGAAGCGGGGTGCCCCAATATCGCTCACGCGAGAAGGCCCAGTCTTTAACTTCTCTGAGCCACTCTCCGAAACGACCTTGCTTCATGTGTTTTGGTACCCAGTTAATCTTCTCGTTATTTTCAACCAGTTTATCGCGAAGTTTACTCATAGCGATAAACCACGAATCCTTAGCGTAATACAAAAGTGGTGTATTACAACGCCAGCAAAATGGATAGTCGTGCTTGTAATTTTGTTCTTTAAGCAGCAACCCACGATCATTTAGATCGGCAATAATTTCTTTCTCTACTTCAGAATTTTTCACAAACTTGCCTGCCCACTTTTTAACTCCCGGCATAAACTTACCCTCTTCATCTACTGTGTGGACTTTTGGTAAATCTAGCTTTTCACCAAGCTGATAGTCGTCTTCACCATACATAACAGCGGTGTGCACAACCCCGGTACCATCCTCGGTGGTCACAAAACCAGCTGGCACAACATGCCAAGCCTTTTTATCGGTTTCGATAGCCCCTGGAAAAAGCGGTTCATATTCTTTATCTAAAATATCTTTACCGGAAAACTCGGATTCGATTTTTACATCCTCGCCCAAAACCTTTTCAACCAATTCTTTGGCCAAAATATATGTATCGCCTCCATCTCTTACCTTTACATAGGTGATTTCTGGATCCACAGCCAAAGCCACATTACCCGGAAGTGTCCACGGCGTAGTCGTCCAGGCCAATATATATGTATTGTCTTCTTCTTTCAGTTTGAACTTTACATAAACCGATGTTTCCTCCACTTCCTGATAGCCCTGAGCTACCTCATGGGAAGATAGGGCCGTTCCACAACGCGGACAGTGATGCACAATGCGATGCCCTTTATATAAAAGATCTTTATCCCATACTTGTTTAATAATCCACCACAAAGACTCTACATATTTTGAGTCGTAGGTTACATATGGATCGTCCAAATCTAACCAAAAACCAAGCCGCTTGGTAGAATCTTCCCAAACTTCTTTAAATTCCCAAACAGATTTTTTGGCCTCGGCATTAAATTTATCTATCCCGTAGTTTTCGATATCTGTCTTATTTTTTAGGCCAAGTTTTTTCTCTATCGCAATTTCTACCGGCAAACCATGGGTATCCCAACCAGCTTTTCTTTCCACCAAGTAACCTTGCATGGTTTTAAAGCGTGGGAATAAATCTTTAAACGATCTGCCCTCAATGTGATGTAAGCCTGGCTTGGCATTGGCCGTTGGTGGACCTTCAAAGAAAACATATCTATCTTTTCCTTCACCCTTTTCAAGGCTTTTTTCAAATATTTTCTCTTTGTCCCAAAACTTTAAAACCTCGAGTTCTTGCTCGACTAAGTCTGCTCGCGGGTCAACTTTCTTGAAGCTCATTCTTTTTTCTTTGGCTTATTAGTTTTAGTAGTGTTAGTTGTTTTTGTTGTAGACTTTCTGTCTGGAATCAAAAACTTACGTTTATCAACATCTAGATCTACAAAATGATCGGCCAATTCACGAGCTACACCAGAAGCACTACGCCCAAAAGCCGCAACCTCTACTTGCTGTCCAATACCCGTTAAGTATTCGATCAAAGGGATAAAATCACCATCACCAGAAGCAATTACTACTACATCTAGCTTTGGTGCTAAGCGTACAGCATCCATAGCTATACCAACATCCCAGTCACCCTTTTTGTGGCCACCATAAAATACCTGAAGATCCTTCATCTTCACCTCATAACCCATATCTTCCAGAGCATCAAAGAATTTTTGCTCTTCTGGGTTTTCGGCCTTAATCACATAGGCAATTGCTCGAACTAGCCTTCTATCACCTAACACTTCCTTTAAAACACTTTTGAAGTTGACCTTTTTGCCATACATAACTCGCGCCGAATAATACAAATTCGACACATCTACAAAAACCCCAACTCTCTGTTCTTCATATTGCGCCATTTTCTCAAATATTAAAAATATTTACTCGCTGAGCAGAGTCGAAGCGTTACATTAGTGTAATTCTTCGATAAACTCAGAAATTGCTAATAGAAATTTTACTTTCCTATTATAGCAAAAATCACCTTTATTGCTACTTTTAACATAATAAAACGCCCCGAGGACCGGGGCGTCACGGATTTCTGGTTTAGAAAAAAGTTCAAATATATCTACCGTTGTTACAACTCGCAGAGGCAAATCACACAAGTTGACAACCTGCTCAAAACCAGATAATCCCCCAACAAAAAGATTTTCGGGCTATCTATTAGGTCATAGACCTCCTTCCGCTCTTACATAGAGCTGAAAAATAGAAAGGTACATTAATTACAAATATATTATACAAAAAAATTACAGATAGGTTAGTATTCAAAAATCTTCAAGTTCGAAGTTTTGCCTCTCACCAAGCGGATTTTACTGATAGAAGTATTTAGATAGTTAGCTAACAATCTAAATACTTTTTTGTTAGCTTTTCCCTTTTCGGGAACTTCTGTAGTACGCACCACTAACCCACCATCTCTTTTTGAAACACTATTTTCTTTTGCATTTGTAATAACCTTTACCTTAACTCTCATGACTTAGTACTCTATCCCCTCTCTTGCAGCCTGGCCTTTATCGAAATAATGTTTTTGCTTTTTCATTTCGGTTATTAAATCAGCAATTTTTACAAAATCTTTGTCTGGTTTGTGTCCCGTTATTATTACCTCTCCTATTTTTGCGGCTTTTTTAATTAAACTTAATGTTTTTACTTTCGGAATGTACTTCGCTACAACTGCATCCATCAGTTCATCTAAAACCAACACATCAAACTTAGCCCTACTTACAGCTTTTTCTAAATATCCCAAACCTTCTTTGGCTTTGCTCTTATGCTCAGCATCGCCTTTTTTATCCCAGGTAAAGTGCGCGGGCCCAAACTGCTTCATTACAAAATTTTTACCCAAAGATTTGGCCATTTGCATCTCTCCTATGGTTTTTTTACCCTTCAGCCACTGCAAAAAGATAACTTTTTTACCATAACCAAGCGCCCTCAGTGCCAAACCCAAGGCAGCAGTAGTTTTCCCCTTCCCAAATCCATAATATAGATGAATGTAGTGAGACTTCATCTTAATTATTTACTAACTCTTTCCAATTCTCTTTGTAGTGCTCAAACTTTTGACCAAACTCTTTTTTAGGAGTTATCCCAATACCCAGCTCTTCAAATTTACTCTTCAAATCATCAAGGAGTTCCTCTTTATTGTCTTCATCGCCCATCATTTCTAATTCGATGACATATCCATAACCCTTCGTATAATCCAGACAAACCTTAACACCATTCCAATCAAACTGGTGTCTATTTCTAAACCATTTGATATTTACTGAATGCCCAAGCGTCAAAAATAGTTCTTCAAGCTTTTCAAAATTATCACGATCGAACACAATCTCAATTTCCTCCCTGTAATCATCGTGCATATCGCCTTTTTTGAGCCAAATTTTGGAAAACAAGTTATTTTTC
This sequence comes from Patescibacteria group bacterium, assembly GCA_034658875.1. Classification (GTDB taxonomy): domain Bacteria; phylum Patescibacteriota; class Kazan-3B-28; order Kazan-3B-28; family UBA10110; genus JAYEGB01. Next base: position 9,386 of record JAYEGB010000031.1, read on the forward strand.
TGGATTCTTAAATCTTGATCGGAATCAAAATAGTAAGTTTCTTGGTAATCTTCTTTAATCAATTTAGAATTTTCTCTAAAAAAACTTAACAGTTCCTCGTGCTGTTCCTTTGAAATAAAACTTCTTACTTCTACTTCGACATTCTTCATACTAATATTATGCCATCGCTTTCCCTATTTATAGTAGAAATAAATATAAATAAAAAGTACAATCGTCATCACAATTAAAGATAAACTGGCCATTATTACCACGATTCATTATATGGTAATAATTACCTGGTGGTAGAAATCTTGGTTAGCGTGGCATGTATTAATTGTATCAATAGTGAGTAGTTATCCCCAAAAACCTTCTTTAATATGAAGCGCCCCTATCAATCTACTCTACATTACTGTACTTAACTATTATAATTGACAAATACAGACTGGAACTGTTATATTCAACCTAGATTTGATCTTTGACATTAATATTCGTTCTAATATAGGAATATTAAATATAAATAACCATATACAAACGAAACCTTATAAACAGCTAATTAATTATTAATTAAGCATCCTATTATTCACACAATTTCACTTAAAATTATTCATAAGGTCGATATGAATAATTGCTAAAATAGTTGACTGGTATGTGATTTGTTTAATAATAAATATCATCGTTCTAGGAGATTTAACATGAATAAGGTGTTGATATAAACGGATTTGGAGGAAATCGAGAGAACACTGGTTGCGGATGTATTATCCAGCTTCTTCTACTTGTAGGTTTTTTGGGTATTATTTATTGGTGGATATTTTGTCTCGAGGTTTAGCTTTAATTGGTCAGGAGATAATTTTTCATTATTGTTCGCAGTAATTAAGATTTCTTTACGGCATGGGATAAACAATATACCACCACTAAAAAAGAGTCATACACTTGTGTGTGACTTTTTTATTTTATCAATTCAAGTTGATTAATTGGTTTAATGCCACGCTTTATAAATGAGGACATAGACATAAGGGACGGTTCTCTTATGACCTGTGATTTGGTAGTTTATTTAGCTAAAATCGGATGTTACTGTCATGATTTATTATTATCCCGAATTTTTCTACTCTCTTGGTATCTTTGTTGATTAGGATCCTAAACCGATTTAATCATAAAAGGCTCCTGACCCTTTTTATTTCTCATGAACATATTGTCGCAGATTTAATAAAACTAATTTCTAATATTGTTATTCACATTTTAATAATAGATAGTGCTAGAGCGTCTTTATTGAAATTCAAACATTAAATTATTATAAATCAAGCATGATATAATTCACATATGAAAAAATATGAATATTTTGAGTGTAAACTAGCAAACAACTTGCGAGTATTGCATTTGCCACTTCCAAATACTTCTTCAGTATATATATCATTAACTGGGAAAGTGGGTAGAAGGGCTGAATTGGGCAATGAAATAGGTTCTGCCCATTTTTTAGAACATTTATTATTTGATGGTACTGCAAAAAGGCCAACCTCATTTGAATTAAGTAATTTTATTGAACAATACGGTGGTCAAATGAATGGTTCCACTGGCACTGAAATGGCTAAATACTGGGTTAAATTGCTTGATAAATACACAGAAGAAGGGTTTGAATATCTTTCAGACATTTTTTTTAATTCATCATTATTGGAAATTGACAGAGAAAAGAAAATTATTGCTCAAGAAGCAAAAATGAAAGAAGACAATAAGGATGATCAACTTCGTAGATTGACAAGATCAATTCTTTATCCGAATCAAGCTATGGGTCGTACAATATTTGATGAAACATCAAATACACTCAATATGACAAAAGAAGTATTGGTTAGTTATTTCAACAGAGTTTATGTTTCACAAAATTTTGTTTTAACAATTGCAGGAAATATAGACAGAAGAAAAGCTATCTCGCTAGCTAAAAAATACTTTAATCAATTTCAAGAAGGCAATGAGGTGATTTTTGAAAAAGCTAATTTTAAAAAACAAGAAACTGTTAAGATTGTACATAATAACAATCTAAAACAATCAAAATTAAGCGTAAATTATAGAGGATATTCTTTTGGTTCTGATGAAGAACAATTTGTTAAATTATTAAATATTATTTTAGGACAAGGATTATCTTCTAGATTGAGAAATCGCATTAGAAATGATTTGCATTTAGCATATTCAATAAAAAGTCGTGCAAATCATGCATCTGATTGTGGTTTTCTATCTATCGACGCATCTACTGATGAATCAAATATTCAAAAAGCTTTAGATGAAATATTTAAAACAATTTCTAAACTTCTCGAGAACGGTATCACTGATGAAGAACTTGTAAGAGCTAAGAATAAACTTCTTTCTGCAATTTTATTTAATCTTGAAAATATGCAATATTATGCTGAATATTTCACCAATCAATTGCTTTTAAAGGGTAAAATAGAGAATTTGGATAAACGATTTAACAAAATACAATCTGCCTCAAAAAAAGATCTGATGAGAGTTGCTAATTATATTTTTTCAGGTTCCCCTAAAATCGTTTTACTAACTAAGAATCTCAAGAAGATTGATTTAAATTATAAGATTTAATTTATTATTCTAATATTAAGACGAAAATCTTCCTTTTTTAACTTTCTTATTACTTATGAGATAATACATCGTTAATCGTCAATAGTACCTTAACAAATAGATACATCAAGGAGATGCGAAGAATGTTAAAAAGTTCTTCTACCATTGCTTTACCAACAACACAAAAAAGATTTTTTGGCCTTCAATGGCATGTTACAAATACATGTGATCAATGTTGTCAGCATTGCTATATTTGGGGGAAAAATCCTATCGACGTTGAGGTCCAAAGATCACAAAAAGAACTGAATTTAGTGCAATGCACTATTATTGTTGATGATTTTCTAAGATTTTGTAACGACTTTAAAGTTCAACCAGCGATTGTTATTACCGGTGGAGACCCATTGCTCTATAAGAATATCTGGGGATTATTAGAATATATTCACAGTAAGAATCTAACATTTTCTATTCTTGGCAACCCTTTTCATCTTACTGATGAAATATGTATTAAATTACGTTCTCTCGGATGTAGATCATATCAAATGTCTTTAGATGGCTTAGAAGAAACTCACGATTTTCTTCGAAAACCTGGATCATTCCAAAACACACTTGAATCATTACCGAAACTAAAACGTGCTGGTATAAAAACTGCCATCATGAGTACAGTATCTCGCATGAATTATAGTGAAATTCCAGAACTTGTAAGGATGGTATCCAAATATGAGGTTCCTAGATACAGTTTTGGAAGATACTGCCCTATCGGCAAAGAAACTGATGAAAGTTTAATGATGGAACCATTGGAATACAAAACTTTTCTATCTGATATGTTCGACGTGTATTCAGAATTAAGAAACCGCAAAACACATTTTACTCTAAAAGATCATCTGTGGAAGTTATTTCTTTATGAAAGAGGATTATTCTCTGTGCAAAAAGGAAGTATTGTCATGCAAGGATGCGCATGTGGGATTAAACATCTCACTTTGTTACCAGACGGGATAATTTATGCTTGTCGTAGATTTGAAAGTCCCGTAGGAAACATACTTAATCAGTCATTCAGAGATATTTTCTTAAGTGAAGAACTTGGGAAATACAGAAAGGTCGATATGCTTGAGGGATGCAGTGATTGTGAGCTACTAAATTATTGTCGTGGATGTCACGCAGTAGCACATGGTTTAACAGGCAATTTCTTTTCAAAAGACCCTCAATGTTGGAAAGATAAAACAACGATATAAGGAGGTGTTAATTCGTGGAGAAGTTAAAAGACTTTGATTTTTGGGCTAATCATGGGGTTCATCCTGGTTGTTCAACTGGTTGTAATGAGGAAGTTGACGACAACACAGACGACATGGAAGACGCTTCAACAGGAAGTGGTGACCATGAATACGACGATGATCCTTAATTAACCAAAAAGGCCAGATATTTTTATCTGGCCATTTTTAATTACATAATTTGTTATTTTAAAAAAAAGACTAAACCCTCTCCTAGTATGGTTGACCCATTACCTTTAAACAAGAAATCTAAAGGTAATGGCTCAATACTTCAATTTTAATATAAAAAACATTCTTTGCGAAGAGTTTTCTGGATTATAATAAAAAGCATAGCTTAACTAGACAAGACTGTCACACTATTCTGGTGTAGCTGTTGGCAGAAGTAAAAGGAACCAAACTCTTTCTCATTAATATTGAAAATTAACACTTCTTCAGGTACATTTTAGCATAAACCACCTGTAGAAAGCACATTTTTAGCCCATTTTATTAAACGGCTCATGAATGAGCCGTTTAATTTAGAGCGTTTTTTTGCCTTAAACTCAGCCTATAAGAAGGGATGTTATGAATTGAGTTAAATCCTTGTTGCGGGGAGATGTTTGAACCTATAATTTCAGATCCTGAAACTAGTTCAGGATGACGAAATTATGGGTAAGTTTCGACCATTAACAGTAAAAGGATTTAACCAATGAATAATCCCTTTGAAATGGCTGTCGGTTTGGCGCTACCGTTTGCCGAGACAAATGGTAGCAAAAAAAATTCTGGATCCCCGGGTCAAGCCCGAGGATGACAATCTGTTATTTACCTACTCATTTATTTAATTATAAGATCCTTCGACAAGC
>JAYEGB010000032.1:0-3396 GCA_034658875.1 Patescibacteria group bacterium
CATTGACCGTACCCACTGCCGCACGCGCTTCCAGTATAGTCGTCGCAACTTAGGCTTCCGTTTCCTGTTACGCACGTAAGCTATAGAGAGCGGGGCCGTGCTGTCGTTACGAACTTCAGGTTTCATTGCAGTTTGAACATCTCCTCTTGCCTCAACTATTTCGGCACCTGATCCCACGTCCGGCCATGTATGTCATTATGAACTCCGCCGCGACCGCCGAGGATGCGCGGCGCATATTGCGACCTGACCGACTTCAGTCGATACCTACCTAAGTTGCCCAATTGTTTCATCCCTTTCTGGCTTATGGTTCTTGCGTCTCACATATATATTATCGTCATTTTTACTATGTTTGTCAAGTTTTTTCGTATGCCAAACAAATATTTATTGCAGTGCAGTCTCCCTTTGGTTTCTGTCATTGTTTACTGTTCTTTATATATAGTCCGTCCCTTTTCGTGTTGAACGTGTTCGATAGTTGAATATCCGGCGTTCTCGATAGTCGAATGCTCGGCGTACTCGATAGTTGAATGCCCGGCGTCCTTGATAGTTGAACACCCGGCGTACTTGATAGTTGAATCCTCGGCGTTCTCGATAGTCGAATGCCCGGCGTCCTCGATAGTCGAATGCCCGGCGTCCTCGATAGTCGAATACCCGGCGTCCTTGATAGTTGAACACCCGGCGTACTTGATAGTCGAATGCCCGGCGTCCTCGATAGTCGAATGCCCGGCGTCCTCGATAGTCGAATGCCGGGCGTACTCGATAGTCGAATGCCCGGCGTCCTCGATAGTCGAATACCCGGCGTGTCTGATAGTCGCCTGCCCGGCGTACTCGATAGTCGCCCGGTCGGCGTGTTTGATAGTCGAATGCTCGGCGTACTCGATAGTCGAATGCCCGGCGTTCTCGATAGTTGAACACCCGGCGTACTTGATAGTTGTTTGGTCTGGAAAGAATAGAATGGTAGAGTAGTCGGAGAGTTTATTTATGGTTCCGTTGCCACGCACGGCGAACACGCGGCCATCCAGTATGGGCAGCACGTCGTCAACCGTTGGACATAGGCCGTCGTCATCGAAGATTTTCTGTAGTTCTTCGCGTGCGCGGGATTCGATAAATTCTTCCGAACACCACATTGGTCTCTGGTCCTGATCGATCCGAAAATGCCAGTTCGCAACGGTCCAGAATCCCGTCAGTTTCTCCGGTGGCGTCAATTCCCATTTGACTAGTTCGGGGCCACCCGGGGCATTTTCGAGCTTTTCCAGCCCGTTGGCTGCGATCTGATCGCTGTGACTGGGCATAAACGGTGGACAAATGGCGTCCCCGTTTTCCAGTATTATACCCGATAGAATTTGGCACATAGCTGTTACTCCTTATCGTTTCGGCCGCCGCGACCGCCGAGGATGCGCGGCGCATATTGCGACCTGACCGACTTCAGTCGATATCTACCTAAGTTGCCCAATTGTTTCATCCCTTTCTGGTTATGGTTTTCTCCGGCAGGTCATTGGCCTGCCGGGTTATTCTTTGCCCGGATGTAGTCGGCAGCTTTCTGAGCCTGTGCGGCCGCTGTGACTACAAGTTGCTTGTCTTCCTTGAGAGCCCGCAGCCAGGAAGCTATGTAGGCGCCTGAGTTATCCAGGGTTTGGGTTTCGATTCCGGTTACCCCGCATAGGAAAGCGGCACCCATCTCGGCCACGAGTTCTTCGCGGGAGTAATTCTGTCCCCCGAAACTGTCATGGTCGGTCAGGGTCTTTCTATTCAGGCGGGATCGGTGCCCGGTCGAATGCGTCAACTCATGAAACAAGGTCGAGTAATACTCTTCTTGCTTGTCAAACCGTGCACGGTCAGGCATGTGGACAGAATCGGTTGACTGCCGGTAATAGGCCCCGTTGCCACCATTTGAAGCTATGACCGGTCGGTTGGGCATAGCCTGGACAATGGATTCACAGGCTGCAATAGGCTCTACAGCGGGCCTGTCAGGCAAAGACGGCACAATGCCGTCTGGAAGTTCGCATTGCTGGGCATTGAAGACGTTGTAATAGCGCAAAAACGGGATGCGATCTACTACCGGTTGCCCATGGCTGTCAGTGTCTCCGGTTTCCTTGTCGATCCAGTTCCAGTAGACTACCATCGTAGAGCGCTCGCCCTTGTTGACGTGCCCGCCCAGGCTCTTAGCTTGGTTAAAAGAGAGCCAGTAAGGGTTGTCATAGCCGGAGCATGCCAACAGAAAGACATTGATTCCCCGATAGGCTTTGCGGGAGACAAGATTCACAGGCGCGCCGTCAATGCTCGACAGTCTCCAGGGCTTGCGCCATGGGACAGTGCCATGTTCAAGCATGCCGACAATTCTATCAGTGATAACCTGGTAAGTGTCCATAAGTATCCCTTTCTGGCTTATGGTTCTTGCGTCTCATGCCAAACAAATATTTATTGCAGTGCAGTTTTTATTGTTTTGCCAATGCTCTTCATAGTCATCACCTCCTAGGATTTGGTTACTTTTTCAATTGCTCGTTCGATCTTTTCTATTGTTTCAATTTGCCGATTCTCCGTGCAATTACGTATCATGCGTAGGGCTTCCTCGCATGCCTCTAAAAGATCGGGAGCGGCAGCCATAAGACGGGCATTTGATTCGGCGAGTCGCGTTGCCATTTCCAAGTAAGGCTCACCGGGTAGCTGTGTGGTGTCTTGACTTTCCGTGTGGAAAACTTCAAGGCAAATGGCCTCAGTAAAATTGTATGCCGGATCACTTGTTAGCGTACCAACTATAACATCTTTTTGTCCTGTTTCTGCGTCGGTGATCGTTTTTGAGACCCAGGGTCCCGGCGTGTGCTGTGTCTGTTTTGTGTTATTCATCTGTTTCGCCCCCTTTGATCGGGTGATTGTATGGTTTCGGTACTCCGAATCGGTCGGCTGGCAGATCGGCCGGGTCGGCCTCAATCCACACGACATGTTCCCGGGTGGGGCCGACGCTGTCATTCACGTGGTAGTGAATAACCACGGCTACACCACCATGACCACCGATAATGCCCGGTTGATATCGTGAGTTGACAGATATCAACCTATGCTCGGCCGGGTTGTTCAGCGCGCGCGGGGCATATGGTCTCGATATGACAACCTCCCAGTCGCGTTCGATCGCCTCAACAATCGTGCGGCCGCTGATTGTCGTGGGTTTGTGCATCCCGTTGGGCAATCGCCACGTGCGGATTTTGTTAATCGTGTTACGTTGATAGTTGCTCCCGAACAGGTGGGCATGCCGACGCCCGATTTTAACCCGGGCGGTTTTAACTCGGCGCCACTGTACCCCCCCCGCACTCCAGACTGCTCGTTCAATTATTTTCATTGTTTTCTCCCGCCTCTTCAGCCTCGATTACGACGGGGCTGTTGATTTCGACAGTAACCAGTTTTCCC
>JAYEGB010000033.1:0-3313 GCA_034658875.1 Patescibacteria group bacterium
ACTTAAAGTACCGAAGGGCTATATAGTTTATCTGTCTGTTTGCTGAAAACACGGTACGTACCGTGTTTCCCTTATTTTTCTCCTATCATCTGATATAGCAGTGATCCTACCAAAAGGTGGGGCTCTTTTTATACAAAAAATAAGCTAAAATAGCTATATGAGGGGGTTGCCAATTACAAAATACTTATGGGGGATATGGTTTGCCGGAATATTAGCTTTGGCAGCACTAATTTTAATTATTGTAAATTTTGATCCATACATATCAGACTGGCCAGTTTTTGCACTGCTTTTTGCCAGTTTTTTTATACTTACAGGGGCGCTGGCCGTTACCTTAGTATATGTCGTTGATATCAAAAGAGGAGCGGTCGATTATCCAGTTTTGTTTTCAGAGTCTGTAAAATTGGGTATTATCAGTAGTGTGGCTGTAACAGCGATTTTGTACTTACAGATGCTACATATTTTAACTTGGTGGAATAGCTTAATAGTCATATTTATAGCTAGTATCCTCGGGATATTTACTAAACAAGCAAATGAAGGAACAGATACTAAAAATCTTCCAAGCCGCAAAGACTGATATTGCATCTGCAAAAGAAGCAGATTTACAGTTAATTTCTGCAAAATATATCGGGCGTAAGTCTGAGCTTGCCGACATGCTTAAAAAAGTAGGGAATTTAGATCGAGAAAAACGCAAACTTGCCGGAAAGCTATTAAACCAGGTTAAAAATCAGATCCAAAAACTAATAGATAGCCGAAAAGCAGACCTGCTTACTGAAAAGCAAACCCAAGCCAAACGCGACACATCCCTGCCTGGCATTCGTCCAACTACTGGCCACCTAAGTCCGCTTACATTGGTAGAGCGCGAACTTGTGGGTATCTTTCGCGAACTTGGTTTTACAGTGGTAACTGGTCCCGAAGCCGAATGGGAAAAATACAATTTCGATATGCTAAACATCCCCGCCAATCACCCAGCACGCGATGAATGGGATACATTTTGGCTTAAAGAAAATACGAGCGGAGGAAAACTATTTTCGTGGATGAAGCCAGGGGTTTCTAAAAATACTTTGCTTCGTACTCACACATCCCCTGTGCAAATTCGCTATATGTTAGATAACAAACCACCGCTTCGCATCATTTCTCCAGGTAAAGTTTTTCGTTACGAAGCTGAAGACGCCACTCACGCTGCTGTTTTTAATCAACTAGAAGGTTTGATGGTGGATAAAAATATAAATGTAGCCCATCTAAAGGCCGTTATGCTTCATTTTGTTCGTAGGGTGTTAGGTGACGAACACAACATCCGTCTTCGTCCAAGCTTTTTCCCTTTTACCGAACCAAGTTTTGAAGTAGATGTCTCTTGTGGTCTTTGCAAGGGCGAGGGTTGTAGAAGTTGTCATGGTAGTGGCTGGCTCGAGCTAATGGGCGCCGGTATGGTTCATCCACAAGTCCTTCGAAATGTTGGGATAGATCCTAACGAATATTCTGGTTTTGCCTTTGGTGCTGGTATCGAACGCTTGGCTATGCTCAAATACGGCATTACCGACATTCGTCTGTTCTTAGGTGGTGATACTCGTTTTACCAATCAATTTTAAATTAAAAGTAGCTTCTCACCTTGTTCGAAGAATATTATTGTTCGAACGGAGTGAGAACTAAAATATATATGAAGTTTTCATACAATTGGTTAAAACAACTTACTGATTTCAAACAAACTCCCGAAGAGCTTGCGCATTTAATTAATGTGCACATAACCGAAGTCGAAGAGGTCGAGACAGAAGGCACAGGTAAATACACTGGGGTTATCGTTGCAGAAATATTAGAAATAAAACCGCACCCCAATGCCGACAAACTTAAACTCCCCGTCTTAGATATTGGTCGCGGGCGAAAAATTCAGGTAGTGTGTGGTGCATCCAATATTGAAGTAGGACAGAAAATTGCTTTTGCGCCAGTAGGTGCAGTTTTGCCTGGTGGCAAAATGGAAGCTGTTACCATTCGCGGAGTTGAATCACTAGGGATGGTTTGTTCGGAGTCTGAGTTAGAAGGTTCTAGCGCAAAATCAAAAGGCATTTTGGTACTAGATAAAAATGCATCGGTCGGTCGTCCTGTTCAAGAATATTCAAGCACCAATGCCAACAAAATTTTAGATCTAAAGATTTTATCTAATCGTCCCGATTATTTATCTTATATTGGTATTGCTCGCGAAATTGCCACAGTGCTAGACAAAGATTGGGTTAACCCTCTTGATTTTAAATATCCCAAAGACACGGCTGTAGACACTGCAACCCACGTAAGCCTTAAGGTCGATAAAAAACTTTGTACAAAATACATTGCCCACTATGTCGAAAATATCGAGGTACGCGAATCGCCAGAATGGCTTCAAGGCAAACTAATTCAAAGTGGCCTTCGGCCAATAAACAATATAGTAGATATTTCAAACCTCGTAATGCTCGAGCTTGGTCAACCAATCCACGCTTTTGCCTACGACAAAGTAGAAGGTAACGAAATCCAAGTTCGCAAAGCCAAGGATGGAGAAACCATACAAACTTTAGGTGGTGAAACCAGAAAGCTAAATTCCGATGTGTTAGTGATTGCCGATAAAGAAAAGCCAATCGCCTTGGCGGGACTTATGGGTTCGGAAGACAGCGGAGTATCCGACGAAACCCAAGCAATCATTGTAGAGATCGCGACCTTTGATCCACCAACTGTGCGTCGTGGCAGTAAAACTCTAGGTCTTGCTACCGATGCTTCTATTCGTTTCGAAAGGGGACTTCAGCCAGCACTAACCGAAATAGCACTTAAACGAACACTTTCATTAATCAATGAAGTTATCCCAGACGCACGCATTGCGGGTAGTTCTTTGGTCGATGAAGTGCCAGAACCAAAACGAGAGACTCTAAAAATAAATACAGACCAAATTACAAATTTACTTGGTACAAAAATTCCACCAAAAGAAATTGAAAAGATTTTAACCAGGCTCGATTTCAAAGTAAAGCTAGATGGCAAACAACTTATCATTACCCCACCAATTCTTCGATGCGATATTAAAGAAGCGGCCGATGTAGCCGAAGAAGTGCTGCGTATTTGGGGAGTAGATAAAGTAGAATCAACTATGCCAATAGTTTCCATGATGCCGGCAGTTCCAAACAAAAAATACGAAGGAATCAATGCAATAAAAGACTATATGGCACAACTTGGCTTTTCCGAGACACCAAGTCATAGTTTTATTGCACCAGAGTGGGCCAACAAACTTGGGCTAGGTCTGGTAGATGATCTGAAGCTAAAAAATCCACTACACAGCCACTGGACTCATTTGGTTCCAGCG
>JAYEGB010000034.1:0-13334 GCA_034658875.1 Patescibacteria group bacterium
GTTTTTAGGTGTCTGTCTATAACTTTGTTTGCAATCTCAGAAGCTTTTTGTGAGGTTTCGTTATTACCTTCTTCTATCAGCTTTAATACTTCCTTTTTGCGTTCGACTAACTTTTCGTCTGCTTCGTAGAACTTTTGAATTTTTGTATAAATGTCCCAGCAGTAATAATCGAATGGTTCGTCTTTTTTTTGTTCGTCTGGCAAGTGCTCCTGGGCCACGATGATGTCGGCAACCTGAGCACCGGTATCGTCTATGTAGTTTTGGGTTTCTACCTCAAAGCCAGATGAACGCATAATTCTAACCAAGCTATCTCCCAAGCAAGCGTTTCTCAGGTGCCCTACATGAACGGCCTTGTTGGGGTTAACACTAGTGTGTTCAATAATGACTTGGCCCATGTCTAGTCGGTTTTTGCCGTAGTTTTCTTTTTGGCTTAATACTTTCTTTAAAGTAGTTTTGGATAGAGAAGGGAAGTCTATAACAAAATTAACAAATCCCGGATTTGTTACAGTAACTTTGTTAATATGTTCAATCTCTCTTTTAGCCAGAGCTTCTTTTAGTTTTTCGGCGATATCTATTGGGTTGGCTTCCAGAAGTTTTGCAACCGGCAAGGGAAGAGCAATCGATAAATCCCCAAACTCTGGGTTTGGAGGAGTGGTTATTTCAAATTCCGGTAAATTAACATCTGGCCACAAATTAGTAGCCTCTAATTTTACGATCTCTAATAATTTGTTCTGGAAAGTCATATTTATATTGTATCGTCATCAACTCCTGATGTCATTCTGAAATATCCTTGCCATCCTGTTTGTAATTTTGTCATTCCCGAATCGGGAGCAAAGCGCCCCGATATCGGGGATCCAGAAAAGAAGTGTTTTTGTCTGGATTCCCGACCCGAACTTTGCCCACAGGGCAAGTCGATCGAGAATGACAGAAAGAAGAGTCAGGAATGACAGAGGTGGGTCGGGAATGACAGAAATCGAAGGATCTTATAAATTAACACCACATTCTTTTTTGGTGTCATCCTGAGCCCCACCCCTGTCATCCTGAGCCCCACCCCTGTCATCCTGAGCTCCACCTTTATCATCCTAAGCCCCACCCCTGTCATCCTGAGCTTGTCGAAGGATCTTATAGATTAATTCATAAGATTCTGGGCCTTCCTACGCTAAAGCTATGAAACGGACAGGCGGATAGTAAAGATAAAGTAGTTCTCGATAGTACTCGAACAATAAGAATCTTTAAACGGCTCATCGCGTGAGCCGTTTAATTTAGAGCCTAGATTTCCTCTTGTCATCCTGAACCTTATCGTCCCCACATGTATTTTTGCCTGCCCCGATCATTTCTGCATCGGGAGCCTGCCCCGAACCTTTCAGCCATCGGGGTCATCCTCAACTGGCTCACCGGTAGGTGAAGTCCAGATTGGGGATCCAGAAAAGAAGTGTTTTTGTCTGGATTCCCGACCCGAACTTTGCCCACAGGGCAAGTCGATCGAGAATGACAGAAAGAAGAGTCAGGAATGACAGGGGTGGGGTTCAGGATGACAGTAAAGAGTAGGTTTAGGATTACAGATAGGGATTTATTGCAGTGATTTGGCTAGATCTTCAGAGTCGACAAGGGTAGTCTCAGACGAATCGCGCTGTTTTACTTCAATCTTACCTTCGGTTTTATCGGATACGGTTAGGCGATACGGTATGCCCAAAAGGTCTGCATCGGCAAACTTTTCTCCTGGTGAAACATCGCGATTATCGTACAAAACTTCAACTCCTTGTTTTTTTAGATCTTCATAAACTTTTTCGGCCATGTCGTCTTGGCTAATACTAATTAAATATGCAGTGTACGGAGCGATTGCTTTTGGCCAGATAATTCCGTTTTCGTCATGACTAGCCTCAACAACAGAGGCTAATAGTCTTTCTAAACCAATCCCGTAACTTCCCATAATAACTGGCTTTTGGGTGTTGTCTTCGTCTGTAAACATTAGCTTTAGTGGTTTGCTATACTTTGTTCCGAGCTTAAAAATGTTTCCAACCTCAATGCCACGCTTAAATTCGCAGTTATTGCTTTGGCATTTTTTACACTCGACCACTGGATCTTCCGCGCCTTCCTTGGCAATACCTAGAACCTCAGCATTTACAGCATGACCACAATCCTGGCAAGTTACAATTTTATCCTCACCGCTAGTAGCTATCATCATAAATTCGTGAGCGCAAGAACCGCCCATGGCGCCAGTATCGGATTCTATCATTACTGTTTCCACGCCAACGCGACTAAAAATATTTTTATAAGCTTCTATAAATTTATTGTAAACTTCATCAAGCCCAGCCTCGTCTTTGTCGAAAGAATAGGCATCTTGCATAGTGAACTCTTTTGTTCGGAGTAGCCCTCCGCGAGCGCGTACTTCGTCACGAACTTTGGTCTGGATTTGCCCAACTAACTTTGGTAAATCTTTATAGGACGAAATTATGCCTTTGGCAGCATCGGTTACCACTTCTTCGTGGGTCATAGCCAAAACAAAATCTTCATCACTTCTGTTCTTTATCTTCCAAAGTTCTGGACCGACTTCATCAAACCTACCAGTTTCTTTCCAAACTCTTGCCGGGTGAACTACAGGCATCATCATGTCTTCCGTTCCTATGTTATTTAGCTCCTCGGTAATAATATCGTAAATTTTGCGATACACCTTAAAGCCAAGTGGTAGCAGGGAGTAAAATCCCGCTCCAAGTGGATGAATGAAGGTTCCTCGCATCAGAAGCTTGTGGGAAATAGTGTTGGCTTCTTTTGGCGCTTCCTTGCTGGTTTTTATAAAACTATCAGAATATTTCATATATTCATAATATCATAAGGCATTTTCTTAAACGGCTCAATCGATTGAGCCGTTTAGAATTAAATATTCCTTAAGCATAGTTCGCATGGTAGTTTTCCCTTTACTGGACTTTAAGTATATTTCTCTTCTTTGCGCGTCATGTTTTGAAATGTATGCTTCGTAAAAAATTAGATCGAATGGTTTTAGTCTTGATGTATATACACTTTTACCACTATTATGTTCAAAAAATCTTCGTTTAAGATCTGAAGTACAACCAATATAAAAACTTCCATTCACTTTACTTTGTAGAATGTAAACATAATACATAAATTTATTATACGGCCCTGAACCATTCGATTCAGGACTCATCCCGTGCCGTTTGGCACTGGGATGGTCGGGGTGAGAGGATTCGAACCTCCGATCTCCGCGTCCCAAACGCGGCGCCTTAGCCGCTAGGCCACACCCCGATGATCATATCACTATAGTTCTCACTCTGTCTGCCTAACGGTAGTCAGGTTCGAACAGTATTTTACATTATTGTTCGAGGAGCAAGGCGACGAGAACTATTATTCAATAATACACCAACTCCACTATTATAATGTAAATTATGCTAAAAATGTTTGCAATTTTTTGTTATAAACATTTATAATATAAACACTGTATTATATGTAATTTTAGAAGGGGGATAAATCTCAAGCAAGTTTAACTATCGTGTTTATATTTGTCTGTAGTTTGATGATCGACAAATAACATAGACCCTTGCTTTTGTACCCCAATAGGTCCCTAATTTGACTGGATAAAAAATACTTTACAAGATAGCAGAAACATGCTATAATAGGATAATAGATAATATATCTGGTCAAAACTAAAACAAATGGACAAACAACATACTATCTTAGGTAAATTAGAGAATAAGGTTCGCCAACAGATCTTTGGGGGTGTTTCGGTTGCTCTTATTACGCTTATGTTTGTATTAACCTTTGGTTTTACTACCTTTGCTGATGATACAACTAATCTATCTTTTAATATAACGGCTGGGTCTTTTACTATCGAAAATGCTCCCGAATCCATGGCATTTGCTACTCATGCTTATGGTGTTAGTAATGATGTTCTTGCTAACGAGGAACTCGACGATATTGCAATTACAGATTATCGAGGCAATGCTCAAGCTTGGTCGGTAGCTATGAACGCAAACAACCTTCAGTCGGGGAGTGATCATATCGATACAGCGTCTGCTCTTAATGGATATGTTAGTAATGGTGACATGACTAATGTAGAAAATGCCGATACTAATCGTACGGCAGTTGGAAGTGATGGGTTTCTCGATGGAGCAGGAGTTACATTAATAAATGGTTCTACTCAAGCTTCTGGAATTTTCCGTTATGACAATGGAGTAATAAGACTTACAGTTGACGGCAGTGAAGCTGCAGGTGAATATGGCGCCGTAGTAACCTACACTTTGTCATAAAATAAATCTAAAATTTGAAAACATTGTATTAACACAATGTTTTTTTGTACTTTAATTTCCTTTACAATGTAAAGGTGAAATTAAAACTTTCTTCAAAAATAACAAACAAAAAGAAGGCCCAAAAATCTTTGGGTTGGTTTGAGGAAAAAAATGACAAGATATTATTAATTTTTATTAGTGTCTTTGTTTTATTGTCGCGTTGGTTTGGGAAGTCGGAATATTTGTTTGCTTCCGATTCGGGTCTTTATGGATTAGCTTTACAAAAGTATGACCTAAGTATTCATCAGCCACATCCGCCCGGGTACCCTTTATATATATTGTTAGCAAAACCATTTTACCTACTTACCGGTGACGCAAATTTGGCTTTGGTTATTGTTAGTATATTATTTTCAGTGCTTGCTGTATGGGTAGTGTTTACTTTAGCAAAAGAAATTTTTGATAGAAAAGTGGCTTGGGTTAGTATAGCTTTATTAGTTACCGCTCCAATGGTTTGGTTTCATGGGCAAGTAGGGCTTAACTATATTTCTGATATAGTATTTTCTTCGTTAGTAGCGTTGTATAGCTATCGTTCAGTATTTAATAAAAAAACAAATCAACTGGCTGATTTGTATTGGTCCAGTATATTTTTAGCTATTGGTGGTGGTTTTAGGCCAACTCTAATTTTATTTATGGGGCCACTTTGGTTGTGGTCGGTATTAAAACAAAGAAGCTGGAAAGAGTTTATCAAAAATACAGCAATAGTATTTGCGGTCTTTTCTCTATGGTTTGTGCCTCAGATATATCTAAGTGGTGGTTTAGAAAAAACTATGCGTGTGTTCGATAGCATGTTTTTGCACAAAGATGGGGTTTATTCATTTTCTGTGTTTGCGGCTGGTTTTGCCAAGATGTGGTACAGGGCAAAAGTTATTTGGAATAATTTTTTGTTAAATTTTGGAGTTGTTTCGCTTGCAGTTATTGTTAGTATGTTTTTATGGTTAATTCCAGACGAGGATAATAAAAAAATAGATAAAAATAATTTATTATTTTGGGGCTTGTGGATAGTTCCAGCTATGATTTTTTATTTGGTAATAATATTTAACATGCCGGGATATCTTTTGGTTTTAATCCCAGCTTTTACTCTATTACTTTCCAAGGCAGTTATTAAACTGGTTGATTCTTTAGTAAAGGCATATTCGGCAGCCAATGTGAAAAGAAACAGTAGTAATATTTTATTTTTACTAGTATTACTTTCTGTTAGTTTTAATGTTTGGAATTATTACAAAACTGATGAAATTATTAAATTACAAAAAAATACACACCAGGCAATTCGAGCCAGCAATTCTCTTTGGTCTAATTTAGATCGGGTTATTCACGAAGAATTCAATCCTCAAACCACAATCATTGGGATAGAAGATTCTTTTGTAATATGGGGACTATCTCAGTTTGAATATTATTTTCCAGAATATCCTGTTTATAGCAAAATTTTTTGGGGTATAGATAACCCAGAAGATAAGAAGTGGTATTTGGCACATAATCACCATTTGTATTTGTGTGATGAGCTAGAGGTATACCAAGCTGATACCAGGCTTATTGTAGTAACTGGAACTTGGGCTAAACCAAGTGGCGATTATAGCTCAGTTGCTTTAGGAACAATAGGGGAGCCTGCGTACCTTTCTTATTACGATTTGTTTAGCCTAGAAATACGGACGAGAATAAATAATTTACCAGATATTAATGTGTATGGGATAGGTAACAATGACTAACAAACCCAAAATCCAAAAAACTAATTCTTTTTTATCTTGGTTGTTTTCTGGGTTGGCTTCTATATTGCTAGTAATAATAATGGTACGGCTACCAACCGATCCAGATTTAGGCTGGCATATTAGAAATGGTGAAGACATTTTAAAGTATGGTGTTCCGCAGGGCGATTTGTATTCGCATACTATGTTTGGGTATCCCTGGATTTCGCACGAATGGCTCACAGATGTGTTTCTGTATTTAAGCGAACAATATCTTGGGTTTATTTTGCTTGGTGTAATATTTGCAGTAATTGCTACGGCAAGCTATCTGATTGCCGCTAGTACTACAAAAGCTAGACTTGAGATAATAGTTCTTACAGCGTTGACTGCTGGAGTTATCGCTATGCCATTTAGTGGTATTCGAGTACAAGTAATTACATGGTTGGGACTGGCTCTTGTATCTTTTTTATTGTGGCGTTGGTATGAGGAGCCCAAGAAATACAGTTTATATTATTTGATACCCCTAATGCTTATATGGGTGAATTTGCATGGCGGTTTTTTGATTGGTCTTATATTTGTTGGTGTATTTTTTGTACTGGCTTTAATTAAATATTGGTTAGTTCAATACAAAAAGATCAATTTAATAGGTAGAGTTTTGTCTATAGGGCAGATAAAACATGTCTTTTTTGTATTGCTTTTGATGCTGGCGGTTACATTTATAAATCCGTATACTTGGCGTGTTTATGATGAAATAATTCGAACAATTTTTAACGACTTTGTTAAAGACAGAATTGTTGAGTGGTTGCCAGTAAGTTTAACTAGTCCGTTAAGTAAAAATTTACTTATATATACAGGATGGTTAATGATGCTGTTGCCTTGGACATGGCGTAAAATTGACCCACTTAAACTTGGAGTAATAGCCATTTTCTTTGCTTTTTCTTTGCTTAGCTGGCGAAACTTACCCTTTTTCCCCTTAATTGCACTTCCTGTATTAGTGGAAATGATCCAAAATGTTTTCCCTCAAGGGTTTGTAACTTATTTAAGGCAAGGGTGGCTACTTCTTGGGGTGGGAGCACTAATATTTTATATAGGACAATTGCGGGTTGGGGAACTTACCCCATATATGCAGTCTGCTGAAGCATTTCAGTCTTATGGCAAATATCCATATCAAGCAATTCAATACATAAAAGAACACAAGCTTTCGGGCAATTTATATAACGAATATAATTGGGGCGGGTTTTTAGTGTGGCAACTACCAGAAAAAAAAGTGTTTATAGATGGACGAATGGCAGTTTGGGGAGACCCTGAAGACAATGTATTTAGAGATTATTTAGCAGTTTCAAATAATACTTCTAGAACTGTAAATATCTTAGATAAATATAATGTAGATTTGGCGTTGGTTTTTGATGATGGCAAAGCTAAAGATTTTTTTATGGAAAGTGATGTTTGGCAAGAAATTTTTGCCGACGACATAGCAAAGTTGTTTGAAAGAGCACCAACAGTGTCGCTACAGGAGGAGGTATAAGTGATATACTGATAAATATGGGGAAAACAATAATAAAAATTAGATATATATTTTTTTTAATTGCAGTTTTGCTGGTTAGCCTAATACCTGCAAATGTTTTTGCATTAGAAGGTGGTGGTATAAGTATATTGCCTGCAATAACTGAAGAATACCCGGGTTTTCGGTCTTGGTTTATTTATGATAAAGCAGAGCCTGGTAGTACTATTATAGACAAAGCTGAAGTAATTAATAATAAAAGTCGAGAAGTTAAGCTTAATGTTGCCCTATTAGATGGAGCCACAACTAAATCGGGTGGTTATACATTGGTTGGGAACATAGAGGAGAATAAAGATATTGGCACTTGGTCTAGTTTAAGCGACAATTTTTTAATTATTCCACCCAGAAGTAAGAAGATTGTCGATTTAGAAATTAAAATACCAGAAAATGCCGATGTGGGTAGTCACCCCGGAGGGGTTGTAATTTGGGAAGATACCAATGTTTTAGACAAAAAGAAAAGTGCTGGTCAGCTTTCGGTTATAACTAGGGTAGCAGCAAGGATATATTTAACCGTACCAGGGGACATTATTAGAAAAATCGTAGTAGATAATTTAAGTCACAGTGTAACTGGTAATGTTTTATATTTTAATATGACAATCGAGAATCAGGGTAATGTCCAAATCACTCCTGAGATAGACATTACATTAAATAGTTTATTGGGTGAACTTGGAAAACAGGAGAGGTCGCAAGCAGGGATTGCTCTAAGGGGAAAAACAATAGAATCTCGTATCCCGTGGCAACAAAAAACCCCTAAATTTGGTCGTTTTGTAGCAGATTTTCGAGTGCATTATGGAGATAGAGATTTTAATAACGAATGGGTAGACGATGAATATATAGATGTTGTCTATACTTTTTGGCTAATTCCTTGGATGTTAATTGCTTGGTGGCTTATCGGTTTGTTTGTACTACTGTTTATTTACAGAATATTTCTTTGGCTAAGAGTTAGACAAAGGTTAAATACCAAAACAGTAGAACATAAAGTAAAAAAAGGCGAAACTTTAACAACAATTGCTCGCAAATACGATGTAGATGCCAAAAGAGTTGCCAGATTTAATATGCTTAAATGGCCTTATGATATTTTCCCAGGGGATATTTTACTTGTTCCACAAGGCAAACTTACCAAAGAAGAAAAATTAACTAAACAAACTACCAAAAAGTCCACTCAGGTCGGGCAAAATTACGAACCGGTAGTAGTAGAGCCAGATGACACACTGGCCGATGTAGCGGTATTCGCCAATTCTGATGTACGAACAATAGCTTCTATTAATAAATTAAAATGGCCGTACAAGATTAGTGCTGGTCAGGAATTACTAATACCTGTGGAAGACAAAGATACTTCAAAGAAAAGAACTAAAAAAACTCGTACAAAGCGCAAACCAAAAAAAACGACCAAAAAGAAATCTGATAAATAAAGTGTTGCTATGAGTAAAAATGTTCATAGAACAAATAATATACCTAAACTACAAAGAATATTTTCTTGGTTTTTGTCTGTTTCATTTCTTTTTATTATGTCATTTGGTTGGTTGACTGCCCAATATCCTCCCCAAAAAGCTAGAGCTACGGGCGAAAAAATGGTTTTGCTATGGGATACTGCCTTGGGTGGAAATATACCAACGGGTTGGACCAACGCTTCTGCAACCTATGGTGGCTATTTTTTACGAGGCGATACAGTAGCTAATGCCACTGCTTCAAGCTCACCTACTCATAGTCATGATCGAGGCAGTGTAGCATTCACATCACAAAATTCTCCACCATTAGCAATGAAATGTAATAAACCAGCTACATCTCTGGCAGCAATCCCCCATAGTCATGATATAACCTCATTCTCAATGGATGTAGCAATTGTTCTACCTGTTTATAGAAATTTAATTGCCATTACTTATGATAGTGGTATTCCTACCGAGTTACCTCAATATGCTATTGCACTTTTTGATGCTGCCGTTGGAACCGGGTTTAGTTCTTATTCGTCACAAAATGGCAAAATGATTAGAATTGATACTACTTCAGGGGGCACAGGTGGTAGTACCACTCATACGCACACTAATCTATCTATCACAAGCGATGTTCCAGATGGGTTCCCAGGGCTTATGACCTCCGCGACTGATATCTATGTTACTTCTAATACACATACTCATAGCTATACTGCTACATCTCCAGAAAGCAGTGATCATACTCCAAAACATACCGAAACCATCCTAGGTTCTGTTACCAGTTCTGGAGGGACTGCTATCCCGGTAGATATGATTGCTATGTTCAATGGCGATCCTAATGCAGACAGTGCTAACTGGGATGTTATAAGTGACTCAGCAGAAGCTTTTGGTGCGGTTTTTATAGAAGCTCAATCTAGTTATCAAACTGGGCAGGGTAGTGCTACTCATGATCATACACTGTCTGTTACTTCTAGCACTGCTACTGCTACTGCTGGTGGTACTACGGGTAGTCCTAATGTAAGTGCTATAGGTGCACATGCTCATACTATTTCTGGTACATTTGCTTCTGCTAGCAATGATCCGCCATACATCAATGTAGTAGTGGCTAAAAAATCAGCTGCTTATGTGCCCGAAATGAATAATTGGCGGTGGTATGCCGATGAAGCAGACGCTGCAGTAGATGTTCCATATGCCAATGAGAATACTGTTCCACCTCAAATTGAAAATGGTAAATCAATCCCATATAAATTAAGAATTAATTTAACTGAAACTGGTGGGTTAGCAGAAAATGATAGCCGCAAGATATTGCAGTGGAGTACGTCAACAGGTGGTCCCTGGACAGCTGTTGCTGCTATTACAGACATTACACCTGGTTTGGTTTGGAAATTTTATGACGGGGGCGGTACCGATGGCGCAACGATACCTTCAAAAGTATTATCGGATTCGAGCGCAGTAAGTTTAGGTACTCATAA
This sequence comes from Patescibacteria group bacterium, assembly GCA_034658875.1. Taxonomy (GTDB): domain Bacteria; phylum Patescibacteriota; class Kazan-3B-28; order Kazan-3B-28; family UBA10110; genus JAYEGB01. The sequence goes on from JAYEGB010000034.1 coordinate 10,444, forward strand.
CGAAGCATTTACGGGTAGCCAAACTAATTCTGATCATCCGGCCAGTACAACAGTAGAATGGGAGTTTAGTTTTTACAGTGTTGATTCTGTTTCGCCGAATGTTACATACTATTTTAATATCAAAGACGAAGTATTAGACAAGGATATTTCCTTAGCTAGTGGTAAATCATATCCTCAGTTAACAACAGCTTCTTCGTTCGCACTTTCTATTGATTCTCCTTCTAGCGTTGCTTTTGGCGATTTTCAGCTTGGTAATTCACAACCTTTTGAATACGATTTTTCTGATCCAACAGAAACTATTGTAGCTCGAGATAATCGAGGGAGCGCTGCTGGTTGGAGTTTAACAGCTGCCATGAATCCTGAATTAAGAGCTACCTTTACAGCACCGTATTGTGGATCAGTTAATTTTACGGGCTCTGGGTTAGATGACATGACTGTATCTTCTTGTGATAATACTTTGTCAGCAATTACTGTTTATAAAGTTGAAATTAGTTCCACTGCTACTCCGAATGTGTTTTTGTGGTACAGTGACGGAGAATCACTTGGAGAGAAGAATTGTAGTACTGACCCAATTCTATTAGAAGAAGAAGTTTATATTGTTTTTGAAAATACAACCGGACATACTGCAGGGAATTACTGGGAGTTTACTGCATATCCGGAGGTTATAGTAACAATTGAAGATGGAGATACATATTGGATTACCAATACTATAACGGGTGTTTTTGACGCATCGACCACTGGGGTTTCAGGTGAGACAGGAAGTTATATGGGTGGCCCCATAACTGCTGCAACTGCCACATCTACTAATGGTATCGGGGGGTTTGAATTTACACCATCAATGCAACTTCGTAATTTACTTTACGCAGGTTCTTATGCAGGATCGCTGGTATTTACGTTTCTTTGACAATAGTATGCAAAATAATGAAATAGGTAATTTACTAAAACAAGAGAACAGATACTGGTGGCATGTTAGTCGCCGTATTATTTTGCAAACTTTTGTTCAAAAAATTGTTCAAAATAATCGAATAGAAAAAATTTTGGATGTTGGTTGTGGTACTGGGTTTAATTTGCAGTGGCTCAAAAAATTTGGTGAAGTAATTGGCGTGGATAGTAATGAAGAGGCTGTAAGATTGTGTAATAATCGTAATATAGTGGCCATTCAGGGCAATACAGATACTTTGCCTTCGCAAATACATGGTGTTAGTTTAGTAACTGCATTTGATGTTTTAGAACACATCGAAAACGATAACAGAGCTTTGCAAGAGTGGGGTAGAGTTTTGCGGCCAAACGGACGACTTTTATTAACTGTACCAGCATATCAGTGGTTGTTTGGCCCACACGATAAAAATTTAAGTCATTATCGCAGATATTATTTGCCAGATTTAATTAAAAAAATAGAAAATAATGGATTTAAAGTAATCCAATCTTCGTATTTTTTCTTTTTAACCCTACCGCTATTAATTATTAGTAGGTTTGTAGATAGAATAACCAATAAAACTTCTGGATATCAGGAAATACCGAATTGGCTAAATAAACTATTGATATTTTCTACATCATGGGAAGCAAAAGTTATAGCAAAAGGGTATAGGTTGCCATTTGGTAGTAGTATTTTAATATATGCAAGAAAACAAATTTAATCCATTGAAAATATTAAAATTTAGCATTGTTGGTGGGGTAAACACGCTAATTGATTTTGGTTTGTATAACTTGCTTTTTAGTATGTTTGGCTGGTGGTATATTTTTGCCCATATGGTATCTTTTGCAACAGCTGTAACAAATAGTTATTTTTTAAATAAATATTGGACATGGCAGGATAGGGGTAAGGTTAGCATATTACAGTTTTCTCAATTTTTTGTAATCAGTCTCGCGGGGCTTGTATTGTCTATTGTAATAATCTATCTTGGGGTAGGCTTTTTAAACACTTATTATGGCTATTGGGGTGAGTTTTGGCGGTATAATGTACCTAAGGTCATATCGGTTATGCTGGTATGGGTATGGAATTATTTAGCATATGAATACTTCATTTTCGGAAAATCAAAATCAGAAAAACCCGAAACTAACGGTAATAATACCAACCTTTAACGAATCTAATAGAATTACAGAGACTTTAGAGAGTGTCCGTGAATTTTTGATTACTCAAAGCTACGACCATGAAGTAATAATAGTTGACGATGGAAGTGTGGATGATACTGTGGAAAAAATAAAAGAATACACCCAGGAAGATGCTAATTTTAAAATTATTACCTATCAACCGAACAAAGGTAAGGGGAATGCGGTAAAAACGGGGGTTTTAAATGCAAAAGGAGAGTATGTGGTGTATATGGATGCCGATAATTCTACAAAAATTAGCGAGGTTGATAAACTTTGGCCCCATACAAAAGATTATGATGTTGTTTTTGGTTCGCGTCATCACCCAGAAGCCACAATTCACATTCGCCAAGCAATCCATAGGATTATATTGAGCAGGCTAAGTAATCTACTTATTAGAGTTCTACTGTTGCCAAACATCTATGATACCCAATGTGGTTTTAAATTATTTAAAACCGATGTTGCTAAAAAAGTTTTTTCAAAAAACAGACTAAATCGTTTTGGGTTTGATTTTGAAGTATTGGCCATGTCGCGAAATATGGGCTACAAAATTAAAGAAGTGGGAGTAGATTGGTATAACGATTCTGATAGTAAGGTGCGAGCTGGCAGAGAAGCTCTGCGTACCCTAAAAGATCTATTAAGGGTAAGGTTTTGGCTTTGGTTTGGTGGTTACAACTAAGATCGGGGAATAAGTAAGTAACCCCTCGACTACGCTCGGGGAATAAGTAAGATGGTAACCCCTCGACTACGCTCGGGGAATAAGTAAGTAGCCCCTCGACTACGCTCGGGGAATAAGTAAGATG
>JAYEGB010000035.1:0-3127 GCA_034658875.1 Patescibacteria group bacterium
CTTACAATATTAATGGAAGAGGTAGGAGAATATGCTCAAGCGTGTTTAGACACAAAATTTGGTGGTAAGGATGCTGGGTATGATAAAATGCGAACAGAAATTATCCAAGCTACGGCAGTGGGGTTAGCAATTATTGAATGTTTAGATCGAGATAAATGGCAATGGAGTGTGAATCCTAATCCGATAGATAAAAATTAAAGGAGGTAAAAAAATGCATAAAAGAGATAAGCAGTTAATAAATAATGTTTGTGTTATATCTGATCACGCAATTCAAAGATATTGTGAGTCAATAAATGTTCCAATAGCAACTGATCCAAAATTAATAAAATCTATTTCAGAGCGTTTGATTAAATTACTCCGCAAAAGTAAAGAAATTGAAAAGGGAAAAAATGATAGGTATGTAGCAATATCTCATACAGCAAGATTTGTATTTCACGAAAAAGTTTTGGTTACTTATATTGTATGTGATATTAATCAGAAGCGTAATTTAAGACAATCTTTTGTACAAAAAAACTTTCGGAAGATTAGAGACACAAAAGATCGGAAAAAGAGAACCCGAAGGAAAATTAAATACTCTCATTAGAAAACATAATCTTTAATTTTGATATAGGGTTAGTAGAGGTTGACACGAAAGGGACATTTCATTATGTTCCTTTCTTAGTGGTAGCGATAAGCTAAATGATTTTTGACATTTTAGTGTTAAGTGTAATAGCGGGTGTAGCTCCAATTGGCTAGAGCGTCGGCCTTCCAAGTCGATTTTTGTCTCGGTTCGAGTCCGAGTACCCGCTTAAAAGATTCTAGCAGTAGTCCAGTCCGGTAGGACGCTTGCCTTGGACGCAAGAGATCGGGGGTTCAAATCCCTCCTGCTAGATAAAAATTTTAATGTAATTTGTGTGTGGAATGTTGGCTTAGAAGCAGCCATTCATCTAAGGAATAAGTCGTGGACACGTTTGGGGTGTAAGTATGAGGAAGACATACCGCTACCTAAATGACAAATTAAACTATAGCCTATTGGTTTCGCTAACCTAAGTGGTGTTTAATTTGTGGGCAACAGGGATTGCAAACCCTTGGAATAGTAATAAGAGACAGATAACCGTCATACCTATTTTAGCCTAGTTGGTTATTCATGGACTTTTTGGCGTAGTAGCACACCACACTATTTAATGCTTGCATAACTCAGTTGGTAGAGTCCTCGGCTCATATCCGAGAAGTCACTGGTTCAAGTCCAGTTGCAAGTATCAAGTTTAAGTCTTAACTTATAAGATCAAGTTGCCGAATTGGTTAGGCACATCACTGCAAATGATGTTTATATGGGTTCAAGTCCCATCTTGATCTCCAATGCCGATTAGGTCATGGCGACCAATAGCCCTCCAAAGGCTTAGGATAGTGTTCGATTCACTAAGTCGGTGCCATATAATTTGTCTGCTAGTGTAGCTCCAATTGGCTAGAGCATTCGACCGATAATCGAAAGGTCGGTGGTTCAAATCCCTGCTTACCCGCCAAATATGATACAAAAGCTTAGAGAGTTAGTCTAATTGGTAAGGCCCCGCACTTGAAATGCGGTATAAGGTTTAACGACCTTTTCAGAGTTCGAGTCTCTGGCTCTCTGTAAAACTGAAACGAATATTATATGGGAAGGATAAGGATGAAACCTACAGGAGAAGTTTTAAAGAAAGAAGATTATGTAGTCACAACAGTTCCATTAAAAATATGTCAAGATCTTGTGGCTAAATATCACTACGCTAAAACTGGAAGTAATACAGCTACATTTAGGCACGGTCTTTTTCATAAATCTGATCTAAGTGAATGTTTAGGGATAGCTTGGTGGATTCCTCCTACAAAATCAGCAGCGTTTGCGAACTACCCTAAAAACTGGAGAGCGGTTTTAGTTCTTTCACGACTTGTTGTACACCCAGATGTACCACAAAACGGAGCTTCTTTTTTAATAATGCAAAGTGTAAAACTGATCCGTAAAGATTCACGGTGGGAGTGTCTTTTAACCTACGCAGATAAATGGCAAAACCATTCAGGAAATATTTATAGAGCTACAAACTGGACTGAATGTGGAGAAACAAAACCTGAAGCCACTTGGTTAGATAAAAATAATAGGATGATTTCTCGAAAAGCTGGGCCAAAAACCCGAACAAAATCGGAGATGTTAGCATTAGGTTATCGTATGATTGGCAGGTATTCAAAAACAAGGTTTAAAATGGAATTAAGATAAACGTTTCGGAAATTAACGTTGTGGTCAAGTGGAACCTTTACAAGTTTAAATAAGTTCTACAGTAGTATTTACAAAGATTTTTTGACGTAAATACATAGGATTATTTGCGTCGCTAGGGAATGAAAACATGTTTGAGAAATTAAAAAATGAAACCAAAGTGATTGTTACTGGGTGTCAACGAAGCGGTACCCGGATAGCTTCTAAAATGATTGCTTATGATTTAGGTCTTCCTTACATTGATGAACTTGAATACAATATTCATTCCGAATCAGACCTTCTAAAAATTTTAGAAAAGCACGATAGATTTGTACTTCACGCCCCTAATTGGGTTAGTATGCGTTTAATACCTTTTGCTCCAATAATGCAAAGTATCTTTGTTGTATATGTAAGCAGAAGTCCTAAAGATATTTGTCGAAGCATGGAAAGAATTAACTGGGCCCCTAAAGCTCGAACTGTTCTTGAAAGGTTAGGTGTCTTAAACCCTGAACCTTGGCATATGTACGCTCTCCCGACTATGATTCAGATGAGATGGAAACACAGTATCAAACCACGTCTTACAAAGTATTTAGGGATTGAATATACAGATCTTAAAAATCATATTATGTGGATAGATAAAGAAGATCGTAAAGAGTTTGTATGGAATCAAACTAAACCCTTGTAAATACAAATGGATAATACTTCGGGCTACGAACCCGAAACTTCTGGGGTTGTAGCTCAGTTGGCTAGAGCATCTGCCTTGCAAGCAGAATGTCATGGGTTCGAATCCCATCTTCTCCACCAAATTTTAGTTTAATGGGAGTATAATTTAACAGGCAAAATAATAGACTTTTAATCTATTATTCGGGGTTCAAGTCCCTGTGCTCCCACCAAACCTAAATAAATTAAGCTGGTATGAGCCGAGCG
>JAYEGB010000036.1:0-3123 GCA_034658875.1 Patescibacteria group bacterium
ATGGAATCTAAGAGTGTCTAAACACCCTCAAGAACCATCGGCGGGGAGCTTTTTTAAAAACCCCGAAAGGGGAATTGCAGCCTGGAAATTCATAGAGGAATCGGGAATGAAGGGTAAGGAAATTGGGGGCGCCAAGGTTTCGAAAAAACATGCTAATTTTTTAATTAACACGGGCGATGCCGTGGCATCGGACATAATTAAATTATCTAGTCTGGTAAAGCAAAAAGTAAAAGAAAAAACAGAGGTGCAGCTTGTAGAGGAGGTACGGATAATTAAATAGTTTTAGGGCCAATTATTGGTTGATAAAAGGAGTTTATTGGGGCATAATTAATAATGTAGATTTATCTTAAGTTACATACATGGAAGATAAGGATGTAGGAGATTTTGAAGCTAGTTCAGAGGTCTGGACAGAAGAAGAAATCGAGGAAATGCAAAAAAATAAAACACCAAAACTTACGAGTATAATGCTAACAGTTTTTGTTGGCGTTATTATTATAATGATTGGAGGTTTGGCAGCTTATTATTACTATAATTTCCAAACCCAGGGTTCTAGTTACGAAAAGAGATTGCAGGATAGTTGGGATGAAGTAAGTATCTCTACAAACGAGATAAGTAATGATTTTTCAAATGTAATAACACTAGAAGAATTCTCGTCTGATACTAGAGGGAGTTTTAGGGAAACCGTTGATGATTCAAATGGAATATTGAAAGATATTTCATACGATTTGCAAAGTATAAGTGGGTATCCAATTTCTGGAAGCTTGGTTATTTCTAAAATGCGCAGCACAGTTGAGAGCTATCTAGACTACTTAAGGGAGATGCAAGGCTTAATTAGCAAAGGTCGCCAAGACGAAATTGATGATATTAATGATTTGGACGAATTAAGGCGTTTAAATGATGAGTTAAGCGAGTCCTACAACGAACTTTTAATAGCCGACCAGACTAAAATTATAGAAGCCTCGATTCCAAGCGAATTTTTTGATATTGTCGGTGATCTTGAAAAGATCGTGGAAGCATACTTAGAGGATAGAGAAGAACAAGGCAAGGCCGACGAAAAACTATTTTCTGAAGTTGGTTCAATTGTAAGTAAATTCATGCAAGCATTTATAAATAAAGATGCGGGTTCGATGGAAGCCTATTTTACAGAGTCGGCTGTGTCGGTATTTAATCCGGGGGTGCTTGAAGACCCAACGGAAATTAAGGAATATTCGGTAACTTCTAAAAATAAAATTAACAAAGAAAAGATAGAAATGAGAGTGGAGATTACCAAGGAAACGCCAGATCAATCAACGATCACGGAGCGGAGAAAGTTCGTTCTGATAAAAGAGAATAATTTATGGTTAATCGATTCCTGGAGCGCATTTTAGTGGTATAATAGAAGTGTAGATATGAGTCGGCAGAAACGCCGAGATAAAGTTTGCTATGGCAAAAAAAGAAGAAGAACAACCAAAAGACAATATAGGTCAGATTGAAGAAAGAGTGCTCGAGACCGAAATGCAACAATCATTCATGGACTATGCCATGAGTGTTATTGTGTCTCGTGCCCTGCCCGATGTTCGTGATGGACTAAAGCCTGTACACAGACGAGTTTTGTATACCATGAGCGAGCTGGGTTTAAGGCATAATGCAAAGTTTCAGAAATCTGCATCGGTTGTTGGTCAAACATTAGCCTGGTATCACCCTCATGGTGATATAGCTGTTTACGATACATTGGTTCGTATGGCACAGTACTTTTCTATGCGTTATCCATTGGTTTGCGGACAAGGTAACTTTGGGTCGGTTGATGGCGATAGAGCTGCAGCTGATAGGTATACCGAGGCCAAGATGGAAGTTTTGGCAGAAGAACTTTTGGTGGATATCGACAAAAATACTGTCGATTTTATGGATAACTATTCGGCTACACGAAAAGAGCCAAAGGTGCTTCCGGCAAAGGTCCCGCAGCTTCTATTAAACGGAACAATGGGTATTGCTGTTGGTATGGCAACATCTATACCGCCACATAATTTAACCGAACTGCTTAATGCCGTTATAGAGCTTGTTGATAATCCCGATGCTACTATTGAAGATTTGATGAAGCATGTTACTGGTCCAGATTTTCCAACGGGTGCTACCATTTATAACCCAGAGGAAATAAAAAGGGCTTATGAAACTGGTAAGGGTAGTGTTGCTATGCGTGCAATTGCCGAGATAGAAGAAAAAGGTAAAGGGTATCGCATTATAGTTTCTGAAATTCCATATCAGGTAAACAAAGCTCAGCTTATTGAAAAAATTGCCGATCTCGTAAAGACTAAAAAAATTATTGGCATTTCAGATCTTCGGGATGAATCTTCTGGTGAAGAAGTACGCATTGTGGTTGACCTTAAATCGGATTCTTATCCGAAAAAGGTGCTAAACCAGCTCTATAAGATGACCCCAATGCAAACCTCTTTCCATGTAAATCTACTTGCATTGGTGGACGGTATCCAACCAGAGGTTTTAAATCTTAAACAAATCCTTGCGTACTTTATAAAACACCGCCAAGAAGTTGTTACTCGCAGAACTAAATTTGAACTAAAAAAGGCTGAAGATCGTGCTCATATATTAGAAGGTCTTAAAATTGCACTGGATAATTTGGATGCAGTTATTAAAACCATTCGTAAATCCGATACAAAAGAAGAGGCTCATGCCAATTTGGTTAAAAAGTTTAAACTATCCGATGTCCAGGCTCAGGCAATTTTGGAAATGCGTTTGCAGGCCTTGGCTGGCTTGGAACGTAAGAAGGTAGAGGATGAATACAAAGAAAAGAAAGCCTTAATTAAAGAGTTTAAGGGTATTTTAGCCGATCCGAAGAAAATTTTAGATATTATTCGTGAAGAATCATTGGAACTTAAAGAAAAGTACGGAGATGAACGCAAAACCAAGATCGTGAATCAATCTTTAGGTAAATTTAGCGATAAGGACCTTGTTCCAAACGAAGAAGTAATTATTACCATGACAAAGGGTGGTTATATTAAACGTCAACCTGTTAACATGTATCGTTCGCAGCATCGTGGTGGTAAGGGTGTCATTGGTATGACTACCAAGGAAGAAGATATGATTGATATCATTCAAGCTACTCAAAACCATGACGATATCTTTTTCTTT
>JAYEGB010000037.1:0-2964 GCA_034658875.1 Patescibacteria group bacterium
ACGCCCAAGGCGGACAAGCAATGAGCCGTTTGGAGAATAAGGGGTTTTGGGGTATGGCGGTGCCATGTACCCTCTTGGTGGTGCATGGTAAAATGATATTACTGTCATCCTGAACTAGTTTCAGGATCTAATATAAATAATAAGATTCTGAAATAAATTCAGAATGACTAAATTAGGAGAAATATGGGTAAAAAGACAAAACATAAGGCAAAAGAGCTGGAGCGCCTAAGACAGGTATACGACCAGGCTTCAACTAGCACTTCATCTGATAAAACTATAGAAGTAAACCAAGAAATTGGTACTGTTGTACCAGCTGAAGGTACCATTGCGAACATGTATTCCAAAAAGTACAAGATGATCAAAAAAGATCTAGGTTTTTTGGTAGTTTTATTGATTTTGATGCTTGCTATTTTGTTTGCACTAAACTACACCTTTGCCCAAACTGGTTGGGGCGATGCATTAGTATCATTTATCGCCAAAATATTTTAGTTCTCTCCGATGCGATAACTAAGCGATTCGGCTAAGTGCTCGGGTTTTATATCTATGCTTTCTGCTAGATCGGCAATGGTTCTGGCAACTTTTAGTGTTCTGGAGTAAGCCCTACCAGATAAATGAAACTTTTCCATGGCTTGCTGAAGTAGTTTATGGCCAGTTTCGTCTAAATTACAAAACTGTTTTATTTCGTCGGTATTCATTTCGGAGTTATAGTTAGTTTTTGAGTTTTCGAACCGTTGTTGTTGCTTGTTAAAAGCGGCAATCACTCGCAGGCGAATCTCGCTAGATGGTGCACTTACTTCTTTTTCTATAAATTTTTCGTAAGGCAACCTAAGGACCTGAATTTGTAAGTCTATTCTATCTAGCAGTGGTCCCGAAACTTTCTTTTGGTAGTTTTGAATTTGCCCCGCTGTGCAGGTGCAGGTCTTCTCTTTGTCTCCATAAAAACCGCATGGGCATGGGTTTTGTGCTGCGACCAAAGAAAAGTTGGCTGGGAAAGTCACGTTAGTTGCAGCACGCGAAATATGAACTTGCTTATCTTCAATGGGCTGTCGGAGTACATCTAAAACTTGCCTTGGGAACTCTGGCAATTCGTCTAAAAACAACACTCCGTGGTGAGCAAGGGATATCTCGCCAGGTTTTGGCCAATTGCCACCACCAGTTATTGCTACGGCCGAAGCCGTGTGATGAGGTTTCCTGAAAGGACGCTTTAGCATCAAGCTATTTTTATCATTTAAAAGGCCGCTAATGCTATAAAGTTTGGTTACCTCGAGCATCTCGGTGGTAGAAAGGGGAGGGAGTATTGTGGAAAAAGCCTTTGCTAGCATGGTTTTACCACTTCCGGGTGAGCCAGACATAATTACATGGTGTCTTCCGGTTGCTGCTATTTCCAAGGCTCTTTTTGCATGTTCTTGCCCAGCTACATCGGCCATATCTATGCCATGGGTTTGTTCGAGCAGGCTCGAATCTATTTGGGTATGCGGGTGAGGTGATATATTTTTTTCTCCTCGCAAATGTTCTACTAATTCTGACAAGCTATTTATTGGGATTATCGTTATATTAGATATTAACGAAGCTTCAATGGCGTTACTGCTTGGCAGATATATTGTTGCTTTCTCATCTTTTGCTGCTAAAGTTGCAAATAAAATAGAGCCTTGAATAGGCCTAAGATCTCCATTTAAGGCCAATTCACCATAAAAGTATGCATTTTGGCTTAGCTTTATTTGTTCGGAGGCAAGCAAAATGCCAATTGCCATTGGCAAATCATAGGCTGGTCCAGCCTTGCGCAAGTCTGCTGGAGCTAAATTAATAGTAATTCGCTTACTGGGTAAAATGATCCCACTATTTTTTATAGCCGAACGAATTCTTTCTTTGGCTTCCTCAACAGCTTTATCGGGCAGTCCAACAATTGTAATGCCAGGCAGGCCATTGCTTATATCTACCTCTACTTCTATTGGTACGGCTTCTAACCCAATTGCTGCTCCGCTTTTTATTTTTGCTAAGGCCATAAGTAAATTGTAACAAAAAGCGGATCAATTGATCCGCTATCAAATATTGTCAGGAAGATTATGCGCGAAATTTGGGGTAGATTTTCTCAGTTTCTGTCAGTAGTTTTTCGAATTCGTCAATCGACAAATCTCTCAAGTGGCCTAGACGGAAAGTTGTCGATAGCAGCTGGGTTAGTTCTTGTGGAGTATCCGGTACTGAAATAAAGTCCTCGTTTCTAAGGTAGGCTGCTAGTAGCCAACCTGGTTTGATAATCTCACGGGGAATCTTTAGTTTTTGGATTTCTCGTGAAAGTTTCTCGGCATTAGTTAAAGGTGCGGGGTTTGAGCTTGGGGTCATGGTAAGTCTCCTCTAGGACTCGTTTATCTCAACCTAGTATATCAGATCTGTAATTTTGCAATATAGTCTATCATCTTTTTCTGGGCGTCCATGTCTTCGACTAGCTTGGGTTGCCAGCCAGCTTCTACTGGGACTATCTTATATTCAAATACATGGTTAGGCTTAAGTGTAATCTCTAACACAAAGCTATTTTGGGTCCAAAATTCAAATGGTTGCCAAAAAGCAAAATTACCCAAGGAATAAAATATTATTCCAGAGTTGTGTCTTTCTATCCCTTGAGGAACATGTGGATGGTGTCCAATTATAATATCTGCACCACTATCTATTAACGCATGGGCTAACTTTTTCTGTCTTGTACTTGGTTTTTTCTGGTATTCGTTTCCGGCATGCATGGATACAATAATCCAATCCATCTTCTTTTTATTTTGTTTGATGTGAAATATCAAATTTTCTAAATCCTCGTCGCTACTAGTTACAACATATGGGTCGGCATATCTGTCGTATCCATTTAAAAGATCAGTTATAGCAAAAAATGCTATTTTTTGACCATTGCTAAACAGAACAGCCGGTTTGTATTGTTCTTCTGAGATGTTTTGAGATCCAGTAAATAAGATTTGTTCCTTT
>JAYEGB010000038.1:0-2904 GCA_034658875.1 Patescibacteria group bacterium
AATTTAAAGATAAACAGTTATTAAATAAATATGAAAGACTAAGAAAAACGGCCAAAGTGCTAAAGCTGTCAAAGACAGCTTTACAAAGATTGGAATGGATCATCTACTATCAGACCAGGTCTAATAGGCACTGTCGCCAATCAACCCTTAAATCAACTGAACCACTATGCACTAGAAGTGCATAGGTTGACTTGGGGCTTAAGCCCACCAACGTCGTTAGTTATTCATGGTTTATTGTGAATTTACCGTATTTGTCATCTTTACCATGTGATTCAATGTATTTCTTAATTTCTTCATCAGTTACGTTTCCGGCTGTTTTTGAAAAATATCCTACTGCCCAGAAGTGCCGGCCCCAATACCTTTTCTTAAGCTCAGGATATTCTTGCATTATCTTTCTTGAAGTTTTACCTTTGACTTGCTGGACTACTTTGCTAACTGAGATATATGGTGGAATAGATACGTAAATATGGACATGATTACCATCGCCAATTGCTCCTCTGATGATTTCTACGTTGTTTTCCTGGCATATTTGACGGGTTAGCTCTACCATTCTGGTGGCAATATCTCCTACTAGTACTTGATATCTGTATTTGGTTATCCATACTAAATGATAATTGTTATCATAGACTGTATGACTGGTTCTTTTGTAATTGGTACTCATATATGGCTATTATGTGTTAATTGATAGTAACCATATGTTAGCACCTATTACGGGAGAATCAAACTGAAGTCTTGCCCTAAAGGGCAGGGTATTTCTCCCGGAGTGGGACAATAAAAAACAGCCCGTTAGGGCTGATTGGAAAACGAAGTTTTCCCCCAGTTTTACCATAGTAAAAAGTCTTAATTTATGCTAAAATTAGTATATAAACAACTAATAATTAATAAATAATTCTATGGTAAAATATGCAAACAAAACAATAAAGATGATAACTACTAATGAAGAGGAAATATTAGAAAAGTTAGTCAGCGATGATCACGCATTTAGAAAGATAAATGATTTGATTAATTTTTATGATATAGTCTCTCCTTACTACAATCTATACAGCAGTATTGGCACCAAAGGTATTGATATAGTAAAAGGATTTAAATGTTTGTTAGTACAATTTTGGGAAGACTACTCTGATAGACAAATGGAAAATGCTTTAAGGGATAATATCGCAGTTAAATGGTTTTGTGGGTTTGATCTATTAGAAGACACGCCTGATCATAGTTACTTTGGAAAGCTTAGAAAAAGATTAGGAGCTAAAAATGTCGCAGACATTTTTAATAAGGTTAACGAAGTATTACGAAGTAAACAATACTTTGGGGATGTTTTTACCTTTATTGATGCCTCATCCGTGGTTACTAAAACAGCTCTATGGAAAGAAAGAGATGAGGCTATCAAGGCGGGTGAAGAAAAGTTGAATAACCTAGTAGTCAATAAATATTCAAAAGACAAACAAGCTAAGTGGGGAGCAAAAAACAAGAATAATATTTGGTTTGGATACAAAAGACATTGTAGTGTTGATATGCGTTTTGGACTTATTAATAAATTAGCATTAACCCCAGCTAATGTTCTAGACCCGCACGCACTAAAAAGTATTTGCCCAAAACAAGGAATGGTATTTATGGATAAATTATATGATACTAAAAAATCAAACCAAATATTAAAAGCTAATCATTGTGCTAGTGGGATTATTAGGAAGAATAATAACAAGGAGAAAGATAAGAATTTAGATAGCTGGAGATCAAAAACAAGAATGCCCTTTGAAAGTACATTTTCAAAAATGAGTAAACGTGCAAAATTTAGAGGACAAACTAAGGTCACCATGCAATGCTTCTTCGAAGCATTGTGTCACAACCTTAAAAAAGGAATATCATTTACACCTTTGCCAATTCAAAACGGAGCCTAAAGGCTCCGCAAGGGATTGCTCTGTCTAAAAACAGATAATCCAAAGATAAATATTAATAAAATGATAAAAAGTTAACAAAAGTTAACCTTGGTTAGATTAGTTTTTGTTAAATTTTTAATTCTGTCGCCTTCGGCGACGTGGCCAAAATACTTAAGAAGCTCGTCTTTGGCATAATCGAGCAAGAATGAATTTTCGATGTAATCGGTCCCGTCTTCGTCAAGTGCGTCACACGCCAGTTTGAATAGTGACTGGACTGATTCCATCCTGCGGAACGACAACCCTAACTGCTCTGCGAGCTTACGTTGCTTGTGATCACTGCCGGCGTCGATATATTGGATGCCCAACTTAATTTTTGCGATCAGATCGGATGTGGGATCCATCTTGACGTTGTATTTCAGCTCATGGTCGCGATAATTAGGAAGAGGACCGAAACAGGCAGCAAGGGCAACGAACATGCGAATTTCATCAGGGGCATCAACAACCGCCAGTGACCAGTGATATTCAAAAGGCAAACTAACGATTGTCATGCCTTTCTCGGTCAACCGGTAGCCGGTGAGAGTCGTGTCGTCAACCTCAATGGCTCCGTCCTTGAGCAAACGCTGTCGCGTTTTTTCCTCATGTTCGTGCGGAAAATCAGACGGCATATTAGAATCCAGAGTATCGAAATCCTTGTCGAACAGGATCGATTCTAACATACAATTTTCGATATTGGCGTGGCGATTATGCCCACCAAGAGTCTCATATTGCACGCTGGATAAATCTGCAAACTGCGTGCAGTCTCTGGCTGAGAATATATACACCTCATCCTGTCCGCCGTCGGTTCTTTCTTGTCGCCCGACACGCCGGATCATCTGTGCCATGTGCATGTTCAAATGATGCTTCCGGACAATTTTTTGGCAGCCATGTTGACCAGTAGGGTGCATTTCGATACGTTGATCTTCAATCAACACAGTCGAAAGACCAGGGATAGTAACTGACGAATCAAGTACTCCCGGTGTACCCACGATCCAGA
>JAYEGB010000039.1:0-2728 GCA_034658875.1 Patescibacteria group bacterium
AGGGCTTTTAAGTAAAGCAATCCGTACCAAAAAGATCGAGGTAAATACCATAAACCCCCGCGACTTTGCTACAGATACTCATAAAACGGTGGACGATGTACCGTACGGAGGCAACAAAGCAGGTTTAATTATGAAAATAGAGCCTTTGGTGAAGGCTATTAAAAAAGCAGTTGGTAATAAAAAAAGTAATACCACAAAAGTAGTGTTACTCTCCCCCGCCGATAAAAAATTTTCTCAGAAGATAGCAGTTGAATGGAGCAAAAAATATGATCACATCGTATTTGTTTGTGGTCGTTATGAAGGTGTGGACTCTCGCCTACTGAATTATGTCGACGAAGTAGTGAGTATAGGGGAGTTTGTGCTAATGGGCGGGGAAGTTGCAGCCCTTGCCATGCTCGAGGTTACCTCTCGCCTGATTCCAGGTGTGATCGGCAATGAAGAATCTTTGGATGATGAAAGCTATAGTGATGAAATGTATTTAGAATACCCACAATATACTCGTCCAGAAGAATACGATGGCTTTAATGTGCCAGAAGTACTTTTGTCTGGTCACCATGGCAAAATAGAAGAGTGGCGAAAGAAAAACAGCAAATAATTTCCTGAGCTTGTCGAAGGATTACAGTAACGTAACGCTTCGACTCTGCTCAGCGAGTAATATTATGAAATTCAAGTTAGAAACCAAATTAAAGCCTAAGCTTATAATTAATTTCGTCATTCTGAGCTTGCCTACCCGTTCCGTAGTCCCGACATGTCGGGACGAAGGAGGGTCCAGAATCGTATAATTAAATAGTTATGAATAGAAACACTACAAAACTACAGCTTCCCTTTAACGATTATTGGTTGGTGCTTTGGGGTGGTGATACACAAGAATTAAATCAGCATCACGATGTATCGGATCAAAAATATGCTTTCGATTTTGTAATTGTGGATGAAAATAATTTAACTCATGAAGATAGCAGTAAAAATGAAAGCCATTATGCTTTCGGGAAAGAAGTTTTGGCTCCTGCTGCAGGCACAGTAATAAAAGTTATTGATGGAATACCGGATAATAAGCCTGGCGAAACCAATGAAAATGCAATTGCTGGTAATGTAGTTATGATTAACCACGAAAATAGTGAAGTATCGGTTTTGGCACATTTGAAAAATGGCAGTATTCGAGTAAAGCCAGACGAAGAAGTGGTATTGGGTCAAATAATCGGGGCTTGTGGGAATTCTGGCAACTCCACCGAACCACATATCCATTATCATTTGCAAAAAGGCATCAATCTTTACAGCGGTGAAGGAATAAAGTGTTTTTTTCAGAATGTAAATGTTAAAAACAAAGATATTAAAAAAGAATATTCTCCAATTATGGATGATATTGTAAGTAATTATGAGTAAATTTAAACTAGAAACCAAATAAAAAGCACAGCAAGAAAAAATAATTTCCTGAGCCAGGTCGAAGGATTACTTTAATGTAACGCTTCGACTTCGCTCAGCGAGTAATATTATGAATTTCAAATTAGAAACCAAACTAAAGCCGGGTGGTGATCAGCCAGAGGCTATCAAGAAGCTCGTGAGTGGCCTAAAGAAGGGCATGAAGGGGCAAACCCTGCTCGGTGTTACCGGATCGGGTAAAACCTTTACTATGGCCAATGTCATCGAAAAGGTGCAAAAGCCAACGCTTATCATTGCTCATAACAAAACCTTGGCGGCACAGCTTGCGGCCGAGTTTCGCGAACTGTTTCCAAATAATGCCGTGCATTACTTTGTTTCGTACTACGATTACTATCAGCCAGAGGCCTATGTGCCGCGTACCGATACCTACATTGCCAAGGATTCGTCTATAAACGAAGAAATCGATAAGCTTCGCCATGCCGCTACTCAATCGCTACTTACCAGAGACGATGTAATTATTGTAGCGTCGGTAAGTTGCATATACGGCATTGGCTCCCCTACCGATTATCAAAATGTGGCCATGAAATTGGTAGTTAATAAAGATTATTCCAGAGAAACGCTGTTAAAAGATCTAATCGATAACCAATATTCTCGTAACGATATCAATTTTGTGCGCGGAACCTTTCGGGTACGCGGGGAAATGGTAGATATCTTCCCAAGTTATTCCGACACTGCTTACCGTATAGAATTTTTGGGCGATACGGTAGAAAAGATAGTAGAGGTCGATTATCTAACTGGTGAAATTATAAAAGATCTTAAAATTTTGTCGGTCTACCCTGCCAAACATTTTATTACTCCAGAGCAGCGCCTAAAAGATGCCTTGCCGGTTATCGAAAAAGAAATGATCGAGCGGGTTAAAGAGCTTAAAAAAGCCAACAAGCTTTTGGAGGCTCAGCGTATAGAGCAGCGCACTAAGTACGATCTAGAAATGCTTCGTGAGGTAGGCTATGTTTCTGGTATCGAAAATTATTCCCGTTATCTATCCAATCGCGCCGCGGGCGAACCGCCATATACTTTGATCGATTACTTCCCTAAAGATTTTCTTTTATTCATAGACGAGTCGCATATGACGGTATCGCAAATTGGGGCCATGTATGCGGGCGATCGTTCGCGTAAAGAAACTTTGATAGAACATGGTTTTAGGCTGCCTTCTGCTTTCGATAACCGTCCAATGAAGTTTAGCGAATTTTATTCCCATATAAAGCAGGCTATTTATGTGTCGGCCACGCCGGCAGACTACGAGTTTTCCGAAAGCAAGCAGGTGGTCGAGCAAATTGTTCGTCCAACTGGG